>SHVO01000012.1 GCA_009694245.1 Rhodospirillaceae bacterium
GATGGTGTCCGTCATGATGGTGATGCTCATGAACGGAACTAGATCCGACGGCGCGGCGCCGCCGCAACGTTTTGCGCCTGCGACATTGGAGGCGCTGGCACCGGCGCCGCGGGCGCTTGCCGAGCAGATCGTCAAGGTCTCGAGCATCGGCCTCGGCGGGCCCTATAACCCGCTGCTGCGCAGCCCGGAGATGGGCCAGCACATGTTCGATTTGCTGGCCTACTTGCGCTGGAAAACCACGGTGCCCCACCGGCTGAATGAGTTCGCCATCCTGATCGTCGGGCGCGAGTGGCGCTCGCAGGTCGAGTGGTTCGCCCATGTGCCCATCGCCTTAAAGGCGGGCTTGTCGCAAAGCGTCATCGACGACCTTAAGGCCAATCGCCGCCCGGCATCGATGCAGGCGGACGAAGCCGTGGTTTATGACTTTGTCAACGAGCTTCGCGCCCAGCACCGCGTCTCGGACGCCACTTTTGCCCGCGCCAAAACCTTGCTCGGCGAACAGGGCGTGGTCGACCTTACCGTCGTGGCCGGAACCTATGTAACCGTGGCGATGCTGATTGCCATGGCCGAAGAAACCGTACCCCCCGGCAAGGAACTGCCGTTCCAGGCGGGCGATCCATGATCGCGACCGGCACCTATTTCGATAGCCTGAGCGCAATGAAGGGCGAGAACATTCGCACACCGGGCCATTCAAGGGCCTTCGTCAATCCCAGCCGGTAGAAAAGCTTGGCGATGCCGGCGAGGCTGCGTTGGCGATGGGCGAACTCCGGATCGGTGAAAAGCCGCTCGAACATGCGGCCCATGACGCTTTCGTCGCTGTACAGCACAAGGCCCGCCGCGCGCGCAAAGCCGATGACCTCGCGTTTCTTGACAAAGTTCAGCGAGGCCCATAGCCCCTGGTAGTCTTTCTTGCGCTCGTAGTCTTCGATCACACTTCCGAACACCCGGTAGGTGAGGGCCTTATTGGCGACAATTGGAATTCGGAAGTGCGGCTCCCACGGAAAGGAATAGTTGGGACAAAGAATGACCGAGAGCCCTCCCGGCGACAGCAGTTCGTGGGTGCGCGTCAGATAGTACCGCCAAGAAGCCACATGCTCGAACACATTGATGGAAAAAATCAGGTCGTATTTCTGGTCGGTGTGAAAATCCTCATAGCTGCAGCGATGAATTTTCAAATTGGCGCGGGCGGCGATGATCGCGAGCGGCGCTTCGGTCTTGGCGAAGCCTGACCCCACCGGTTCGATGCCCTCGAAGCGGCCCTCGGGAAAGCGCATTTGCAAGCGCGCTAGCAGAAGTCCAGGCCCGCTGCCGATTTCCAGGCAGGTCAGCCCGCGAGAATTCCGCTGCGCGATGATACCGGCGGTCTCGGCGAAGCCAAACGCAGCTTCCTCGTCACAAAGCTTGAAATAATCCTGGTCGCTGAAGGCATCTCGGAAATCCATCACCGCCCGCTCAGAATTTCAAGGCGTTCCCCGGGCGGCCACCTTCGCGGCCCCCGGATGGTTCAAGAGCTTGGCGCCGACGGGCGCAATATAGATCAGCGAAGCCATGGCGAGATGGCCCGCCAGCACCGTTGGGATCATCACCGACGTCTCAAGTTCGTCCGTCAGACGGAAGGTGTCGGCATAAATCAGCCTGCCATCCCGGCGAATACGCCGGGCATCGGAGACAAAGCCAGTCCGCACCACCTCCTCCATGGCCGTGCGGCCAAGTAAGACCGCGTCGACGGCGAACAATGAAGCGTCCGATGCCACCTCCACATTCATGGTACGGCGCATACGGCCTTGATCAAACAAGATGGTCGGCTGCGTAAGCCATTCCAAGCACGCTTCCCTTTCCAGCGTCAACGTAGACGAGATGTTCGCGTGGTCGGCCGCCGCAGGAGACGAAAACAGTCAATTTGAATTGGGCTTTACTATCTGCGCTGGCTTGGTGTGCCAAAAGACCGCGTGCTCGAGCACACTTGGCTGAGCCTATCCGCAGCGAAGGGAATGGAGTCGACGGCAAGGTATTGTGATGAATCCGCCGGGACGATGACCACCAATCAAGTGGGGAAGCAGAGAAGATGGCGCGCGAGTGGAAACGGCCAAGCCCCTGATGCAGCCCCTGAAGGAATTGTCCACAGAGATGGGTAATCATCTCATATTACGCCACTAACCATTGAAATCTAAAGGATCTTTCAAGAATAGTGGCGGAGGGGGCGGGATTCGAACCCGCGATACGCTTTTGACGTATACACACTTTCCAGGCGTGCGCCTTCAACCACTCGGCCACCCCTCCGGTACCGTCGCCCCCGAGCCGCAGCGCAAGACTCGGCGGCGGGTCGTTCTGGAAGGCGCCGAACCTATCTGAGCGACCTGACCCCTGCAACAAATCAGGTCGGCCCATTCGCCGTGAAGCGGCAAACTTCCCACATTTTCCACAGGCTTGGGGATAACTCGCCCAATCTCGCCAGCTCGCGAAAAATGTGCCGGGCGAGAATTAGCCAGAATCCTCTGTAATTTAGGCGTTTTATGGACTATGCCTCAGACAACGGGGCAAGAAACCGACTCGGGGGCGTGGGGTTGCAGTGATTTTCGGGCGCGCGGCAGGGTGGGCGTTGGTCATTTTGGCCATGGTTATGGCTTCGGCCGAGGCGGTTATGGCCTTGGGAACCGGGGCTTATAACGGTTTAGCTACAGTAGATGTCTGGACCTTGCTGGTCGGACAGACACCCGCGTTCGCGACGCAAACCGATTCAACCCAACTATTTGCCGCCCTTGGGGTTGGTATCATGGCCATGCCGGCCTGGGTCGTCTTCGGCCTGAGCGGATTTCTCCTCATCCACGCCTGCCGCAAACGCCGCGCTCGCCGGCGTGTTATCCGCTCGGCGGCCTGACCACTCCGGTCACTATTCGAAAATCAAATCTTTGGTCACCGAGCTGATTTAGAGCAAGCAGCGCGAATTCAGAATCGCTCCGCTTGCTCTAGCTTTTTGTTTTCGCATCGTTCCGCGCGCGAAGGCGCGCACCTAGTTAATGCCGGTCTTCGCCGGCGCGAAACCCGGTTCCCACTTTTCGCCACGATGCCCTAGTCATCGCTCATGCGCAGCGCGTTGATGAAGGCCGATTGCGGAATCTCCACGCGGCCGAACTGACGCATGCGCTTCTTGCCTTCTTTCTGCTTGTCGAGCAGCTTTTTCTTGCGCGAGATATCGCCGCCGTAACACTTCGCGGTCACGTCCTTGCGGAGCGCGCTGATGGTTTCGCGCGCAATGACCTTGCCGCCGATGGCTGCCTGAATCGGAATCTTGAACAAGTGGCGTGGAATCAAATCTTTCAACCGCCCGCAAATCTGGCGGCCTCGCGCCTCCGCCTGGGCGCGGTGGGCCATGAACGACAGCGCGTCCACGGGATCGGCGTTCACCAGAATATTCACCTTCACCAGGTCGGCTTCATGATATTCGCCGACCTCGTAATCGAAACTGGCGTAGCCGCGTGAAATCGACTTCAAGCGGTCGTAGAAATCAAAGACAATCTCATTGAGCGGCAGACGATAGACCACCATGGCGCGGTTGCCGACATAGGTCAGATCCACTTGTTCCCCGCGCCGGTCGGTACACAGTTTCAAAACCGTTCCCAGATATTCATCGGGCACCAGGATCGTCGCCTTCACCCACGGTTCCTCGATCAGCCTTATGCGCGTGATCTCCGGCATGTCGGCGGGATTGTGCAATTCATGGACCGCGCCGTCGGTAGTATGGACGCGGTAGACCACGCTCGGCGCCGTGGTGATCAGGTCGAGATCGAACTCGCGCTCGAGTCGCTCCTGGATGATCTCCATGTGCAACAGGCCGAGGAATCCGCAGCGGAATCCGAATCCCAAAGCCGCCGAGCTTTCCATGGTGAAATGGAAACTGGCGTCATTTAGGCGCAGTTTTGCTAGGCTATCGCGCAGGATCTCGAACTGGGCGGCGTCGACCGGAAACAAGCCGCACCAGACCACGGGCACGCTCGGCTTGAAGCCGGGCAGGGGCTCCGAGGCCGGGCGGGATTCGTCGGTGATGGTGTCGCCGACCGAACAGTCGGCCACGGCCTTAATGCCGGCGGTGATGAATCCGAGTTCGCCGGGCCTCAATTCGGGCACCTCCAGGCGCTTGGGCGTGAAGACGCCGACCCGCTCGACGGGATAAACCGTGCCCGAGGACATGAATTGAATCTTGGTGCCCTTCTTGATGGCGCCATCCTTGACGCGCACCAGAATGACCACGCCGAGGTAGGCGTCATACCAGGAATCTACCAGCAAGGCCTTCAAAGGCGCGGTCGCGTCACCGGTGGGCGCCGGCAGACGGGTGACGATTGCCTCCAGAACGTCCTTGATGCCGATGCCGATTTTCGCCGAGGCCAGCACGGCATGGGAGGCATCGATTCCGATGACGTCTTCGATCTGCTGCCGGATGCGTTCGGGCTCGGCCGCCGGAAGGTCGATTTTATTGAGAATCGGCACAATCTCGTGGTTGGCGTTGATGGCCTGATAGACATTGGCCAGCGTCTGGGCTTCAACGCCTTGCGACGCATCCACGATCAGAAGCGATCCTTCACAGGCTGCCAATGACCGGCTCACTTCGTAGGCGAAATCCACATGGCCGGGTGTGTCCACCAGATTGAGCTGATAGGTCTTGCCGTCGTCGGCGGTATAGCCGAGGCGCACGGTCTGCGCCTTGATGGTGATCCCGCGTTCGCGCTCGATGTCCATGGTGTCGAGCACCTGCTCGGTCATCTCGCGCTGGGCAAGACCGCCGCAGTCTTGAATCAAGCGGTCGGCCAGCGTCGACTTGCCATGGTCGATGTGGGCGATGATCGCGAAGTTGCGGATGTGGGAAAGATCGGTCATGAAAATTGAGTTGTAAGAGCGAGCGGATATATCAAGCGCGTAGCCGCCCGCCGCAAGCCTTTTCCACGGCAGCCACAATCCGACTGGCCGCCGCCTCGATCTGCGCATCGGTTAGGGTGGCGTCGGTGGGCTGCAGCGTCACTGAAATTGCCAGCGACTTCTTGCCTTCACCCAAATGCGGGCCTTCGTAAACGTCGAACAGTCCGACCTCGGCAATCAGGTCTTTCTCGGCGTTGCGGACCGCGCGCAGCACGGCATCGGCGGCCACGCTGGTGTCGACGACAAAGGCAAAGTCACGCTCCACAGGCTGAAAGGGTGAGGTCTTCAGCAGCTGCCGCGCCGCGCCGGCCTTGGCCTTCTTGGGCTGGGGAACGCGCTCGAGAAACACTTCGCAGGCGACCATGGGTCCCTTGACGTCGAGCGCGGCAAGTACACCAGGGTGAAGTTCGCCGAAGGCCGCGAGGACCTGATGGCCCAGTTTCAGCACGCCGGAGCGGCCCGGGTGGTACCAGGCGGGGACGCCACCCCCCCCTGAACTTCCCGACCCGGAGGCGGTTTGCAAGGCGGAGATTACCGCGCCGGCTGCCTCCAGGGCGGCCAGCGCGTCGGCCTTGGCGTCCAGGGCATCCACGACCCGGCGATTGCCGGCCCAATGACGCGCTGCCGTGTGACCGGCTCTGAGAGCAGCCGCGACCAGGGCCTGTTGTCCCGGTTTTGGGCCCTCGAACCTGGGGCCGACCTCAAAAAGCCCGCAATCATGCAGGCCCCGAGCGGCGTTGCGTCCGGCGGCGGCGGCGAGATTGGGAATGAGTGATGGCCGCAGGACATCGAGATCCGAGCTGATCGGGTTGGCGATGGCCACACGCGGCGCTTCGCCCCGGAACAACTCGGCTTGCGCGCCCGCGAGGAACGACCAGGTCGTGGTTTCGTTCAAACCCCGCATGGCCAAGCTGCGCCGGGTGAACGCCACCTGGCGCTGTTGCGGCGAGAGCGCCACCTTGGGCATGGGCGCGCGCGGTAACGGTATGGGCGGAATGTTGTCGTAGCCGTGAATCCGCAAGACTTCTTCGACCAGGTCCTGCCAGCCCTCAACATCGGCGCGCCAAGAGGGTGGCGTGACCTTCCAGACCTCGCCCGCAGCGGCGACGCCAAAACCGAGGCGCTCGAGGATCGATTTAATCTCGGCCCCGGGCATCTCCACACCTCCTAGCGATTTCACCCGCGCCGGATTGAAGGCAATAACCCGGCTGAAATCGGGGGCCGTTCCGCCGATTATCAATTCCGAGGCCTCGCCGCCGCAAATTTCCAGAATCATGCGCGTGGCGATTTCCGCGCCGGTGACGGGCGACGTCGGATCGACGCCGCGCTCGAAGCAATAGCGGGCGTCGGAGTTGATTTGAAGCTTGCGGCCGGTCGCGCTCATGTTTCGGGGATCGAACAAAGCCGATTCCAGGAAAATCGAGGTCGTGGTCTCGGTTACGCTCGACGGCTCGCCACCCATGATGCCACCGATGCCGGCGGCGCTGGCTTGGTCGGCGATCACGACCATTTCCGCATCGAGGGTATAGGTCTTGCCGTTGAGCGCGGCGAGGGTCTCGCCGGGCGCTGCCAACCGCGGCCCCATGTCGCCGGTGAGCTTGGCGTCGTCGAAGGCATGCAGCGGCCGCCCCAGGTCGATGGTCAGGAATTGCGTGACATCGACAATTGCTGAGATCGGGCGCAGGCCCGCGGCTGTCAGCCGGGCCTTGAGCCACGGCGGGCTCTCGGTGTTCTTCACGCTCCGGATCATCCTGCCGACAAATTGCGGGCACTTATGCGCCTGATCCGCCGGTAAGGCCATCTTGACCTTGCGCGGACTGACAAACCGCCCCGGCACCGGCGCGTCGTTGATGGCTTTGAGTTTTCCCAGGCCGGCCGCCGCCAGGTCACGCGCCACGCCGCGCACGCCGAGCGCATCGACACGATTAGGCGTCAGATTTATTTCGATGACGGGATCGAAATCGAGGACACCGGCCACCGGTGCGCCGACGGTAGCGTCGGCCGGCAGCTCGATAATGCCGTCATGGTCCTCGCCCAGTTTCAACTCCCGCATTGAGCACAACATGCCTTGGCTCTCAATGCCGCGGATGGAGCCTTTCTTCAGGACTTCGCCGCTCGAAGGAATCGTCACGCCTGGACGCGCCAGCACGACCTTCAAGCCCGCGCGGGCATTGGGCGCGCCGCAAACCACTTGGATAGTCTCCGCGCCGGTGTCTACCGTGCACAGGCGCAGCCGGTCGGCGTTGGGGTGCTGCTTGGCATGGGCGATCTGGGCGACGATCAGACCGACGAGACCGGCCCCGGGGTCTTCGATGTTTTCAACTTCTAGGCCGACCGAGGTCAGCTTGGCGCCGATCTCGCCCAGTGTCGCGGTGGTTTCAAGATGAGACTTCAGCCACGAAAGCGTGAATTTCATGGCGCGACTCTCCTGAAATCCAGGCGCTCGATGACGCGGAAATGCTCGCAGACCAAAAGCATGTCGGCGGCGAAATAGCCTTCGCGCTTCAAGTGCGACTCCCGGATCTTGCGCCAATTGACCAGTGATCCATCGCCCTCGCCCTCGTCCCGGGCAAACTTTGCGTCAACCTCGTCGAAGGGCACGATCTCGGCCGCAACACACTCGATAACGCAGCGTGGCCGGCCGGCGCCGTCCAACAGGACGCTGCGGTCCCCGGGCTCGGGAACGGGTTCGTTCTCGTAGTGATAAAGCGCGCTGCAGGTGGCGGTCTTTTTGCCGTCGAGGACCAGGGCGCAAAGTTCTTCAGCGGCTTCCTTGCTGTGGCCGAGCGCCCATTGCGGCAAATGGGTATAAACCGATGGAACCGGAGCCTTGCTCATCGGGTGAGCCCGCCCGTCACACTTGGAATGTCGAGCGCGGCGAAACCGTAATGCTTCAGCCACGGCACGTCGGATTCGAAGAAGGTGCGCAGGTCGGGAATGCCGTACTTCAGCATGGCGATGCGCTCGATGCCCATGCCGGCGGCAAAGCCCTGGTAGACGTCGGGATCGAGGCCGCAGGCCTTGAGGACATTGGGATGCACCATGCCGCAGCCGAGGATTTCGAGCCAATCGCCGTGGTTGCCGATTTTCAGCTCGCCGCCCTTGCGCGAGCAGCCGATGTCCATTTCCGCCGACGGTTCGGTGAACGGGAAGTAGGAGGGGCGAAAGCGCGTCGTCAAATCCTCGACACCGAAGTAAGTGCGCACGAATTCCTGCAGGCAGCCGCGCAGGTGACTCATATTGGTCTCGGTGTCGATGACCAGCAGTTCCACTTGGTGGAACATCGGTGTGTGCGTCATGTCGTAATCGCAGCGGTAGGTGCGCCCGGGAATGATCATGCGGATGGGCGGCTTTTGATTCATCATGGTTCGGATTTGCACCGGCGACGTATGCGTGCGCAGGAGGTAGCGCTGCCCGTCTTCCGCCGGATCCAAGAAGAGCGTATCGTGCATTTCGCGGGCCGGATGCCCGGGCGGGAAATTCAGCGCCGTGAAATTGTGAAAGTCATCCTCGATATCGGGGCCGTCGGCGATCTCGAAGCCCATAACGCCAAAAATGGCCGCGACTTCCTCTATGGTTTGGCTGATGGGATGGAGCGTGCCCTTGGCCTCGGGGCGCACCGGCAGAGTCACGTCCATGCTCTCGGTCCCGAGGCGCGCGTCCAAAGCGGCGGCGTCGAATCCTTGCTTGCGGCGGTCGAGGGCTGCGGCGATTTCGTCCTTGAGCACATTCAATTTCTGCCCGAAGACTTTGCGGGCTTCCGGGGCCATGGCGCCCAGGTCCTTCATCAGGCCGGTGATGCGGCCTTTCTTGCCCAGCGCGGTGACGCGCACTTCGTCCAAGGCGGCGGCGTCTTTGGCCCCGGCTACGGCGGCCAAGAGTTCCTCGCGAAGCTGATCCGTGTTGTCGGTGGTCATGGCGCTTTTCGTCTTGGCATCTTCGTCACTTAAAAAGGAAAGGGGCTGCCTCTGGAGGCGGCCCCTTGATCCACGCTATTCGCAGAATTGACGAGGAGAACTTAACCGAGCGCGGCTTGGGCCTGCTTCACCAGGTTGGCGAAGGTTTCGGGCTCCTTCAAGGCGAGATCGGCCAGAACTTTGCGATCCAGTTCGACACCCGCCTTCTTGAGCCCGTCAATAAATCGCGAATAGGTCAGCCCGAACGCGCGCACACCGGCGTTGATGCGCTGAATCCACAGCGAGCGGAAATCGCGCTTCTTCAGGCGGCGGTCGCGGTAGGCGTAGCGCAGCGCCTTTTCCAGGCGGTTGCGCGCGGGTTTGTAGGCGGTGGAATTGCGGCCGCGGAAGCCTTTGGTTTGCGCGAGGACCTTTTTGTGGCGGGCGTGTTTGGTAACGCCGCGTTTGACGCGTGACATGAGCGTGCTCCGTAAGGGGTTTCGGGACTCAGCCGTAGGGCATGAAATTGCGCTTGATGATGATGCCGTCCGCTTTGGCGAGGACGCCCGTCCTGCGCGACGTCCGTTTCATCTTCTTGGGCTTACAGCCGAGGCAGTGGCGTTTATAAGCCGCGCCCGCCTTGACCTTGCCGGTACCGGTGATCCTGAACCGCTTTTTCGCGGCGCTCTTGGTCTTCATCTTGGGCATTTTGGCGTCCTTTCATGCTGAACGACGGGTTTTTGGTCCCGGCCGGAGGCATGCCCTAAAAGTCTGATAGTGCTGACTTTTTAGCCCTTTGGCCGGTGGACCCGGACACTCAGATCGGCGAGCGTTCGGCCCCTGATTCCAAGAGCGCCGGGACCAGTCCCAGCCGCTCAGAAGGCGCGCTTATACCTAGTGAACCCAGGATTTGCAAGGCGGGCGGCAACCATAATCTCACCATAAAGCCCGTTATACTTAAGCTCCCGACCCTCGATACCCAAGAGGTGCAGCCATGCGTAATCTCAAATCTCTGATGGTCCTCGCGGCGCTCGCGGTGCCCATGACCGTCCCCGGGGTCGCCGGGGCGGCGGTAGAGGTGACCTTCACCAACCCGGACAAATATATCGACGCCAGCTCGCGCGGTGAGGGGCGCCGCAAGGCCGACCCGGCGATTCTCGCCAAGTTGCGCCAGCATCTTGAGAAACAGGGCGAGCGTTACCTGAAGCCCGGCCAGACCCTAAGAGTCGAAGTGCTCGATCTCGATCTGGCGGGCCGCGTCGAATGGTGGCATTCCGCGGCCTACGACATTCGCTTCATGCGCGACATCGATTCACCATCCATGAAACTGCGGTATTCGCTCACAGAAAACGGCGCCACGCTGGCGAGCGGTGAAGAGCGGATTCTTGACCTTGGCTACTTGATGGGCATCAATTTGGGCCGCGGGTCCCAGGACTCGCTCAAATACGATAAGGCGATGTTGACCGATTGGTTTCGCAAGCGCTTCGCGAAATTCGGTGCATCGGCCAGCTAATTCCCTCAGCCCGCCTTAGGTAGGGTTCTTCTTGCGGGCAATGAAATTGTCCGCGCTCCAGGCCCCGCCGCCTGCGAAGACGAAATACAGGTAGACGAAGCAAAACAGAATCGCGAGATCGCCACCGTTATTGATCGGAAAAAACTCGCGCGAGCCGTGGACCATGAAGTAGGCCACCGCCATCATGCCGCACAGGATGAAGGCCACGGGCCGGGTGAACAGGCCGATGGCAAAGAGCGCACCGCCCCCAGCTTCAAGCAGCCCAGCCGTGAGCATCAGTGGCGGCAATTCGCCCATCACCCGCGCCGGTTCCGGAAAGCCAAGAAGTTTCTGGGTGCCGTGCTGCATATAAAGCAGCGCGGTCACGATGCGTAAAACGCTCAAGATACGCGGCGCCCAGGGTGTCAAAACCGCTTCCAACTTCGACATGCTTCCTACCTTGCTGCAAAACCCGCTGGAGACCCTTGCGAATCCCCAGCCGATGTTGTCCGGAAAAATCTATTTCGGAGCGACGACCATCACGATCTGGCGACCCTCGGAGCGCGGCTCCTGCTCGACCTTAGCGTCATTCTCGAAGTCGGCCCTGACGCGCGCCAGTAGCTGGTGGCCCAACTCGACGTGCGCCATTTCGCGGCCGCGAAAACGTAAGGTCACCTTCACCTTGTCGCCCTCCTCAAGGAAACGGCGCATGGCGCGTATTTTCACATCGTAATCATGGTCGTCGATGTTGGGACGCAGCTTGATCTCCTTGACCTCGATGACCTTCTGCTTCTTGCGCGCCTCATTCTTGCGCTTTTGCTCCTCGTATTTGTACTTGCCGATGTCGAGGATTTTGCATACCGGTGGATCGGCATTGGGAGATATCTCCACCAAATCCAATCCGGATTCTTCGGCTTTGCGCAAGGCTGTTTCGCGGTCTACGACCCCGACATTGACACCGTCGGCGTCAATCAGACGCACTGTGCGGTTGTCAATTTGATGATTCATGCGCGGCCCATCGTTTTTGGACGCGGGCGCTTGTTGCTCGAACCTAGCTATTTATCAATCTCCTGTTGTTGTTTCCCACGAGGGTATCGGGTCCGGTCCTCCCCAATGTACCGGCACCCGGAAGGTTGCGATTCACGAGCGCGCGCCGGGAACCGCAGCTTCCTTGGCAAGTCTATCGGTTGCTTCGTCCAGCGCAAGGACTTCTTGGGCCGCGCCGCCAAGACGGCGCAGGGCGACGCCACGCGTCTCCGCCTCCTTTTTACCTACAACCACAAGTATTGGCACCTTCGCGAGTGAGTGTTCCCGTACCTTGTAGTTGATCGTTTCATTGCGCAGGTCCACTTCGACTCGAAGGCCGTTGGCACGCAACGTCGCCGCGACCTCCTCGGCGTAGTCGTTGGCTTGATCGGTGATCGTGCACACCGTTGCCTGTACCGGCGCGAGCCACAGCGGAAATTTACCGGCGTAATTTTCCACCAGGATGCCGAAGAAGCGCTCGAACGAGCCAAGAATCGCCCGGTGAAGCATCACCGGCCGATGTTTCCGCCCGTCTTCCCCAACATATTCTGCCCCAAGGCGCTCGGGCAGGACGAAATCCGCCTGGAAAGTGCCGCATTGCCAGTCGCGGCCAATGGCATCGCGCAGGATGAAGTCGAGTTTTGGCCCATAGAACGCACCGTCGCCTGAATTCAATTTAGTTTCCAGCCCGGCGGCGGCCGTCGAGTCGCGGAGCGCGCTCTCGGCCTTGTCCCAGATTTCATCGGAGCCCGCGCGGACCGGGGGACGATCGGAAAATAGAACACGGAGATCGTTGAACCCGAGATCGGCATAGACCACGCGGAGGAGGTCGATGAACTTCTTGGTCTCGGATTTGATCTGGTCCTCGGTGCAGAAGATATGTGCATCGTCTTGCACAAAGGCGCGCACCCGCATCAATCCATGCAGTGCGCCCGAGGCTTCGTTGCGATGACAGCTGCCGAACTCGGCTAGGCGCAGGGGCAGGTCGCGATAGCTTCTAATTCCTTGGTTATAGATTTGCACGTGGCCCGGGCAGTTCATCGGCTTGACCGCGAGAACTCGGTCCTCGGACTCGGAGATGAACATGTTCTCGCGGTATTTCTCCCAATGGCCGGACTTTTCCCACAAGACACGGTCCATGAGCAGCGGCGTGTTGACTTCCACATAGCCGGCGTCTTCAAGGCGGCGGCGCAGGTAATTCTGCAAGGCCCTGTACACGGCCCAGCCTTTGGGATGCCAGAACACCGCGCCTTGCGCTTCCTCCTGCAAATGGAACAGGTCCATTTCCTTGCCGAGCCGGCGGTGATCGCGCTTCTCGGCTTCTTCCAGCATGGTGAGATATTCGCCCAGCTGTTTTTCGTCGGCCCAGGCGGTGCCGTAGATCCGATGCAGCATGGCGTTGTTGGAATCGCCGCGCCAATAGGCGCCGGCCACCTTCGTCAGTTTGAAGGACTTGCCGAGCTTGCCGGTGGACGGCAGATGCGGACCCAGGCACAGGTCCAACCACTTCTCGCCCTGGCGATAAATACTGATGGGCGCGCTCTCGGGCAGGTCGGCGATGATCTCGGCTTTATAGTGTTCGCCGATACCCTTAAAATATGCGATGGCTTTCGCGCGTTCCCACACTTCGCGCGCGATAGGCTCATCGCGGTCGACGATCTCGCGCATCCTGGCTTCGATCTTCGGAAGATCATCGGCCGTGAAGGGCTCGGCGCGCGCGAAGTCGTAGTAGAATCCATTCTCAATGGCCGGGCCAATAGTGACTTGCGTGCCGGGATAGAGTTCCTGCACGGCTTCGGCCATCACGTGGGCGGCGTCGTGACGCAGGAGCGCGAGGGCATCGGGGTCCTTGCGTGTGACGATGGCCACGCTTGCGTCCTCGCCGAGGGGCAAGAGCAAATCCCGCATCTCGCCATTGACCTTAACCGCCAGTGCAGCCTTGGCCAGGCCTGGACCAATATCGGCAGCCAGATCGGCGCCGGTTACGGGTCGGTCGAAGCGGCGCACGCTGCCGTCGGGTAAAGTGATCGCAACCATGGTTTTAAAATGCTCTTCGTCGGCAAATTGGATTCAAGCGGTCCTATGTCGATTGTCCAAGCGAGCTTGTCAAGCAAGCCCGGCGTGGGCGCATTTCTAGGCGAAAGGATTGAGCCTTTTTAACCAGCGGGAGAAATTCGCGGCCCGCGTTTTGTGGGCGACCTTGGCCTCATCGGTCAACCAGGCAATTTGCAGAACCTTGCGCTCTCCAGCAAAGGGGGGGTGGCCATGCCAGGAGTTTTCCGTCCGCCGAAAGCCGAAAACCCGGCCCAGGACCGGACTGATTTCAGCGGAATAGTCCTCGATATCACGGCTGCTCCGCAAAACCCTAAGGCAGCCGGCACGAGAATCCAGCCAGCAGTCATTGAGATAGATCAGCACCGTCGCGACCTTGCTGACGCTGTCGGTATGGATGCGTCCGTCGGAAGCGGCTGAACGATGGCGCAACGTCACCAGCCGGGGCCGGTTCACGAGGTCTAGGCCGAGTTTGTCACCGACGGCAGTGCTGAAACCTGGGTCGTTGACGTCGGCGATCAGGTCGTGGAAAACGCCGGTTATGAGAAGGTCGCCCACCGGAAAGAAGCCGGTCTCGTCGATCGGCGGGAAATCCCGCGCCATCGCCTCCGCCGCGGCATTGAGGGCGTTGCTGCCAATGAAGTGGCGATAGGGTTCATGATGTAGCGTGGCCGAAGTAATGGCCTCAAGATTGACGACGTGCACGGGTGCTGAAATCTCCGAATTGTAGGCCCCGGTAGTATATTCCATCGCCGCGACGGGTCGACCAGAGCTTTTGGTTAGGGCCATTTGAGCCCTTATTTCTTTAGCGTTTCCAAGGTCACCAGAACCTCGCCCACCGAAATTTCGCTAAGCCGCGGGCGCCGAAGTATGGCGACCCGACCGCCGCGATGACCCACCAGGGCCGGGTCGGATGCGCCATCGTATAGGACAACGGTCCGGCAACCGGCGGCGGCCGCGAGATGCATCGCGCCGTTGTCGGGACCGACGGCGGCCGTTGCCGCCCAGGCCAGGAAGACCGTTTCATTGACCGTTGTTCGCCGGCTGAGGTCGACGGCGCTGGGGCAGAAATCCATGATTGTGGCCACGACCTCGGCCGGCACATCGGGCCCCACGATCACCGGGATTTGCCCGCTGGCCGTCAACGTGCGCGCCAGCTCGCCGTAGCGCCCCCCGGCCAATTCGCGCCCGGCCCCGCCGCCGGCGCAATCAGCACAAAGGACTCGGTCATGCGGAACGGGAGGTTAAAGGACTGAACCTGTCGCGCGACCCACGAAACGTCGGCGCGTAGGATCGCGCCAATGCCGGCGACCTTGAGTTGCGCGGCCCAGCGGTCGAGCAGGTGCATGGCCGCGCGCCGGGGTTCGCTATAGCAAAGGGCGGTGCCGGCGATCGCGCCCGACCACGGGACCTTGGCGCGGTTCTTGGGCAACGCCTGGCGCCCAAACATCAGCCAGAACAGACGCTGGCTGTGCGGCGTGGCATCAAGGTCGTAGATTCGCTCGAATGCCGCGGCGTTCAGGCGCGCCCGCAAGGCCCACAGCCGGCTGAAATTCAATGCGCCGTCGGTATCATCGGTCCAGACTTCATCGAAATAAGGCGCGGTGGCCGCAAAGGACGCCGTGGCCCGCGCCATCAGGAGGACAATCGCTGCATCGCGGTGACAGGCGCGAATCGCGCCCATGGCGCCCAGCGCCGGGACAAAGCGCGCGAGGCCTGACGTCGCAATAACCAGGATGCGCGGCCGCCGGCCGCCGGCGTCGCTGGCGCTGCGGTCATGTCGCCGCCAGATTTGAACGTGGCGGAGCTGAGACTGACGCGTGCTTTTCGAGCACTTCGTCGTAAACTGCGAGGGTTCGTAAGCACATCTCGGTTTTACTGAAAAGCGTGCGGGCGCGCGCAATCGCCGCCTCGGCAATGCCTACACGCTCCTCCTGGTTGAGGCGCAACGCCCGATCCAAGGCATCGGCCAGGGATATTGGGTCGCTGGGAGTGAACAGCCAGCCGGTAACCCCCGGCACGATGATCTCCGGGGCGCCGCCATGGGAAGGCGCCACCACCGGGCGCCCCATGGCCTGCGCCTCGGCCACGACGCGGCCGAAAGCTTCCGGCCGGGTCGACGCCGAAACAACAACGTCCGTGGCCATATAGGCGGCCGGCAAGTCGTTGCAGTCGTTGATAATATGCACGTCGGCGCCCCGCGCGGCGGCATGACGCATGATGTGAGCGCGGTGACTCATACGGCCGTGGTCCTGACCGACCATGATACAGCGCACGTCCGATTGGCCGCCGCTCCGGCGTTTCAATTCGGCGATCGCATCAATCAGAAGGTCGTGCCCTTTCCACCTTGTCAGACGGCCCGGGAGCATGACCACTTGCGTCGATTCCTGCAGGCGCCACTTCGACGTGAGTTGGATGAGTCGCGTGGGCGAAACGCGGGCGGCATCAAACAGGTTTATGTCAACGCCACGGTGAATCACCCGGATGCGCTCAGCGGGCACACTGTATTCTCGCATCAGGTGGTCGCGGATGAATTCGGACACGGCGATGACCAGCTCGCCGTCGGCCATGACCCGGTTATAGAATTTCTTGATCCCGAAGGGGCCAAGGCCGTAGGTACCGTGGAAGGTTGTGATGAACGGCACGCCGGTCGTCCACGCTGCCTTGCGGGCGCTCCACGCCGGCGCGCGCGAACGGGCATGGATGATGTCCACGGCTTTCGCCCGGATCAGGTCTGTCAATGTTTCGGCATTCTTGCGGATCGCGAATGGGTTTTTGGTCGCGAGCGGCAAAATGATGTGTTCGGCCCCGGCGCGCTCGAGTTCACGCACCATCGGACCGCCGGCGGAGGCAACAATGGCGCGCCAACCCGCCTGCACCAGGGCCTGGGCCACGTCGACGGCGCCGCGTTCTACTCCGCCCGAGATCAGGCTCGGCAGCACCTGAAGGCTGGTCTTGGTTCTCGCGGTGGCGGTCGGGCTTGTCAGAGACATTTCGGGTTGTAACATGCTCCGCTCAAGAAATTGCACAAGAATCCCCGAAATGCTTGCATCTGAAGTAGTATTTCATCATGGCTTCCGACGCGGAAATCCTCAAACGGCCCGATGGCGCGGCGCTGGCTTATGACCGGATTGTCGGCACGCGGTCGAGCACACCGGGCGTCGTGTTCCTCCACGGCCTGATGTCCGACCGTACGGGGACCAAAGCCCAGGTCCTGGCGGATCATTGCCGACGTCAGGGATTCAGCTTCGTGCGATTCGATATGTTTGGCCACGGCGCGTCCTCCGGGCGCTTTGAAGATGGCACCGTTTCCCGCTGGACCGAAGACTCGATCGCGGTCCTGGATGGCCTCACCAGCGGGCCGCAAATATTGATCGGCTCAAGCATGGGAGGCTGGGTTATGGTAAGGGCCGCCCTGGCCCGGGCTGACCGGATCAAAGGGCTCATCGGAATCGCGGCGGCGCCGGATTTCACCGAGGGCATCAGAACCAAGTTTTCGCCGGCCCAGCAGGCACTATTGCAAAGCAAGGGAATCGTCGAGGTGCCTAGCGACTATGACACTCGTCCCTATCCCATAAGTCGCTGCCTGATCGACGATGGCCGCCAGAATTCCGTGCTGGGAGGTCCCATCGCCATCAATTGCCCCGTCCGGCTCTTGCATGGCCAGCGTGATGCCAGCGTGCCCTGGAAAACATCGCTGCGCCTGGCGGAGAGAGTCACCAGCGACGACGTGAACGTGCTGCTCATTAAGCAAGGCGATCATCGCCTCTCGCGTCCCCAGGATTTGAAGCGGCTGTGCGTCGTGCTCGATGATTTGGTTGCGCAGTTAAGTTCCGCAAGGATGGGCGCCTGATGCGCGCATATATTATGCTGGCGGCCTTGGCGTCGGTGTTGGTCTCGTCTATCGGCCGTGCCGCCGGTCCATCTTCGCCAAGCACGCAGCCGTCGCCGGACCCGGACCTAGCCAATCCCGCCATGACCTATCACCTGTGCCTCGATCTCGCCCGCGAGCAGCCCGACAAGGCCATCGAGTTGGCGGGCAAGTGGGTCGGCCTCGGAGGCGGTGAGGGCGCCAAACACTGCCAGGCGCTTGCGCTCATCGGACTCAAGGAATACGGCGAAGGTGCTACGCGCCTGGAGGCCTTGGCCCGCCAGTCAAGGCAGGAGCCCCTGGTGCGCGCCAACATGCTGGCCCAGGCCGGCCAAGCGTGGATGTTGCAGGGCGAGACTTCCCGTGCCTACGCGGCGCAGTCGGCGGCCCTGAAGATTTTGCCTGAAGGCAGCCCGCAAAAGGCCGAAATTCTGCTCGATCGCGCGGGGGCTCTGGCCGATGCGGGAAAATATGACGAAGTCTTGCTCGACATCGATGCCGCACTCAAGATTTTCCCCAATAGCGCCGACGCGCTGGCGTTTCGCGCCAGCGCTAACCGGTCAAAGGGCGATATCGACGATGCCCTCAAGGATGCCGAACGGGCGGTGGCATCGGACGACACCAATCTTGCGGCATTGTTGGAGCGCGGCAATCTCTACCGCATGAAAAAGCGCCTGGCCGATGCCCGCAAGGATTGGCTCCGGATATTGGAACTTGAGCCCCAGTCTGCCGCCGCCGACTCGGCCCGTACCAATATCGAACGCATCGATGTCGACACCAGGGCAAACTGAGGTATGCCAAACTCGAGCATCGCGCCGAAAAGTGGAAACCGGTTTTCGGCAAAAGCGATGCGACCACAGGTAGATAGCGCCATCACTGTGATTCCGATTTAGTGCTGTTTGCTCTAGTCAAAAGTCCAGATCGGCATAAACCGCCGCGGCTGGAATGCCCGGAATCGTATCTTTGAGTAGGCACCGGAAACTCGGTCGTGATTTGACGCGCACGTACCACTCCTTGGTCAAGGGATGGTCGTTCCAGGGTACGTCGCCGATATAATCCACCAGTGAAAGATTTGCCGCGGCGCTGAGATCGGCGATGCTGATTTGGTCGCCGGCGAGCCAGCTGCGCCGCTCCGTCAGCCAGGCGATATACTGCATATGTGTGTGGATATTCTCGCGGCCGGCCTTGAGGGCGCGGGAGTCGGGCGCGGCGTTGGCGCTGACGCGGCGCGTGAGTTTCTCTCCGGCCAGGTGCTGGGTCACTTCACGGAAAAACTTTTCGTCGAACCAAGCGGCTAGGCGCCGGGCCTCGGCACGGCCCGCCGGCGAGCGGCCGAATAGCGGCGCCTCGGGATAGACTTCGTCGAGATATTCGCAGATCGCGCCGTGGTCGCAGACGACAGTTTCGTCGTCATCCACCAGCACGGGCAGGTCGCCTGATGGATTGAGCCCGAGCAGGTCGTCATCGCGCCGCCAAGGTTCGATGGCATATTCGGCGAACTCCAGGCGCTTTTCGTGCAGGGCCAAACGCACCTTGCGCGCCGCGGGAAGAAGTGTGTGATGATAAAGCCTGCGCATGATTCAACGCGTCGCGGAATTCGTTGTTAAAATTGGCGGTGGTGCGAGGGGTTTAGAGCATCGCGCCGAAAAGTGGGAGCCGGTTTTCGGCATAGACGATGCGACAACAAAAAGTTAGGCCAAGCAGCGTGACCTTGGAATCCCGATCGGCGGGCTCGCCCGGAAGCACGCGCCGACAACTATTTTTCACCCTGATAGTAAATTGATTTGACCAGCTCCGTCAGGGTGACGCCGATCTTGTCGCCGGATGTGATCACCACTTCGCCGCAGGCGATCAGCACTTCGTTGGCGAAGATCTCCACCCGGATCCGACGTCCGCTGTTCCAGTTCGACGACGGCGCCCCGGCCCAGTTTCAGGAGTTGGTTGACGCGTAAGGTGGATTGACCAAGAACCACGGAAATATCGACGTCGACGCCGTAGAGCGCGTGTTTGCTCTTGGCATCGTCGTCGTCATCGTCCTTGCCTTTGCTTTTGTCGGCCATGCTTCGTTTCCGTTCGGCGGGGTCTTGCGCGTTATCGACTATGAGCTACGGTTATCGAGGCGGCAAGGGCGGCGGCTTTTCGGGGCGTTCGCCGCCATATTTCCCGGCCCTACCCGTAATTGCTATTGGTTAAGAAGGCGTAACCTTTAGATCCAGCGCGGCCGCCATCAGCGCGCGGGTATAGGGATCTTTGGGCGCGGCAAACACTTGGCCGGCTTCGCCGGCTTCCCGTACGGTCCCGTCTTTCATGACGATGATGGTGTCCGCCAAAGCCCGAACCACACGCAGGTCATGGCTGATGAATAGGTAGGCGAGGCTGTACTTGGCTTGCAAGTCACGCAGCAGATCGACAATCTGCGCCTGCACCGAGACATCGAGCGCGCTGGTGGGTTCGTCGAGGATCAGGAACTTGGGCCGCAACACCATGGCGCGGGCGATGGCGACGCGCTGGCGCTGTCCGCCGGAAAACTCATGGGGATAGCGATCGCGCATGTCAGGATCGAGGCCCACCTCGCGCAACGCCTCGGCGACACGGTCGGCCCGTTCAGAAGCTTCGCCCAGGCGATGAACGTTGAGGCCCTCGGCGACAATCTGTCCGATGGAAAGTCGCGGACTCAAGGAGCCAAAGGGGTCCTGAAACACGATCTGCATATGACGGCGCAAGGGCCGCAAGGCCTTCGCGGCCAAGCCGTCGATGCGCTCCCCCTGGAATCGGATTTCACCCTTGCTGGCGACCAGCCGCAGGAGCCCGAGGCCAAGAGTGGTTTTGCCCGAGCCACTTTCGCCGACCACGCCGATGGTGCGGCCGGCGGCGACCGAAAATGAAACGCCGTCCACGGCCTTGATATGGCCCACCGTCCGGCGGATGACGCCCCGGTGGATCGGGAACCAGACTTTTAGGTCTTCAGCGGCGAAAATTTCCGCACCGGCGGGCGCAGCCACGCCCTTGGCTTTTGGTTCTGCCGCCAGTAGGCGCTTGGTGTACTCGTGGCGTGGCGCCGCAAAGATCTCGCTGACCGCGCCGTGCTCGACAATCGCACCATCCTTCATCACGCAAACACGGTCGGCGATGCGCCGGACAATCGCCAGGTCGTGGGTAATGAACAAGAGGGCCATGCCCAGGCGCTGCTTCAAATCGCCGAGCAATTCGAGAATCTGCGCCTGGATCGTAACGTCGAGCGCCGTGGTTGGCTCGTCAGCTATGAGAATGTTCGGGCCCAGCGCGAGGGCCATAGCGATCATGACCCGTTGTCGCTGACCGCCCGAAAGCTCGTGCGGCAAGGCGCCCAGCCGGCTTTCAGCCTCGGGCAATCCGACCAGCGACAACAACTCGAGCACGCGGGCGCGCTTGGCGGCGCCGGTCATACCGGCGTGGATTTCCAGAACCTCGCCCACCTGCTTCTCGATATTGTGCAGCGGATTGAGCGAAGTCATCGGCTCCTGAAACACCATGCCGACGCGGTTGCCGCGCACCCGGCGCAAGGTCTCCTCCGGCGCATTCAACAACTCACTGCCGCAGAATTTGATGCTGCCCGTGGGGTGGCGGGCAATCGGATAGGGCAATAGGCCCAGGATGGACAAGGCCGTGACCGTCTTGCCGCTGCCGCTTTCACCGACCAGCGCCAGGGTCTCGCCTTCGTTGAGGGTGAAGGACACACCCCTGGCGGCGATCACTTCGCCGGGGCCCTTGCCGAAAACCACCCCAAGGTCCGAAATCGTCAGCATCGGCGCGGTCGTGTTCACGTTCGTCACGTAAAGGTCTTGCGCGGATCAAGCGCGTCGCGCACGGCCTCGCCCACGAACACCAGAAGGGTCAACATACCGGCGATGGCGAAGAAGCCCGTGAATCCCAGCCAGGGCGCCTGCAGGTTTTCCTTGCCCTGACGCAACAGCTCGCCAAGAGAGGCCGAGCCCGGCGGCATGCCAAGCCCGAGGAAGTCGAGCGAGGTCAGGGCGACCACAGCGCCCGATACAATGAATGGCAGAAACGTCACGGTCGCCACCATGGCATTGGGCAGGATGTGTTCGACCATGACGCCGGCGTCGTTCATGCCCAAGGCTTTGGCGGCGCGGACGTAGTCGAAATTGCGGGCACGCAGAAACTCGGCGCGCACCACTGAAACCAACGACGTCCAGCTAAACAGCAGCAATACCAAAAGCAGGGTCCAGAATCCGGGCGCGATAATCGAGGACACGATGATAAGAATGAGCAGCTGCGGCAGGCCGCCCCAGATTTCGATGAAGCGCTGAAAAAACAAATCGATCATCCCGCCGAAATACCCCTGGACCGCGCCGGCCGCCACGCCGACGATGCTGGAGACGATTGTCAAGGCGAGCGCGAATAGCATCGAGATGCGAAAGCCGTAGATCAGGCGCGCGAGCACGTCGCGGGCCTGGTTGTCGGTCCCAAGCCAGTGCTTTGCCGAAGGCGGCGCCGGCGCGGGCCGCCCCAGGTTGAAATCGATGGTGTCGAAGCTGAAGGGGATCAGCGGCATGACCATCCAGCCCCCGGCATTGATGGCATCACGCAGGAATGAATCGGTGTAGTCCGCCGGTGTTTCAAAAGCGCCGCCGAACGCGGTCTCGGGATAGTCGAACAATACCGGCGCGTAGATCGCGCCCTTGAAGCCCACCAGCAACGGCCGGTCATTGGCGATAAACTCGGCGAACAGCGACAGCACGAACAATGCGGCGATAATCGCGAGCGACCAGGACCCGCGCCCGTTGCCCTTGAAGTTGGCCCAGCGGCGCCGATTGATGGCCGAGAGCCTGGGCGCGGCCAGCCTTGATGCCAGCGCGCTCATGTATTTCTGGCCTCGAAGTCGATGCGCGGATCGACCATGTGATAGACCAAGTCGCTGATAAGATTGAGCGCGAGCCCGATGATGCTGAAGAGATAGAGTGTGCCGAAGACCACCGGGTAGTCGCGGTCAAGGACCGCTTGGAAACCCAAGAGCCCGAGGCCGTCCAGCGAAAAAATCACCTCGATCAGCAGCGAGCCGGTGAACAGCATGCCGACAAGCGTTGCGGGAAATCCGGCGACGACCAAGAGCATGGCGTTGCGGAAGATGTGGCCATAGAGCACGCGGTTCGGCGTAAGTCCCTTGGCCTTGGCGGTTAGCACATACTGCTTGTTGATTTGATCGAGGAAGCAATTCTTGGTGAGCATGGTCAACGAGGCAAAGCCGCCGATGGTCATTGCCGTTACCGGCAAGACCAGGTGCCAGGCGTAGTCGGTGATCTTGTCCCATCCGCTCAGGGACGCCCAATTGTCGGAGGTCAACCCGCGTAATGGGAACCAGGCGAGGTAGCTGCCGCCGGCGAACAGTACGATCAGGACGATGGCGAACATGAACGAGGGCACGGCATAGCCGATAACCACGACGTAGGATGTGGCGATATCGAACTTTGAGCCGTCCCGCACGGCCTTGGCGATACCCAAGGGAATCGAGATCAGGTAAATGATCAGCGTCGACCACAGGCCGATGGAAATCGACACCGGCATCTTCTCGAAGATCAAATCGCCGACGTCGATGGTCCGGTAGAAGCTCTGGCCCAAGTCGAAGACCAGATAGTTCTTGATCATCAGAAGGAAGCGCTCGGGGGCGGGCTTGTCGAAGCCGAACTGCTTCTCGATCTCCTTGACGAATGCCGGGTCCAGCCCTTGGGCGCCGCGGTACATGCTCTTAGCGCCGGCGCCGGACTGCGCGAAGTCACCGCCGCCTCCGCCAACGCCCCCGGCGCCCACCCCATCCATGCCCTTGAGCTGCGCCAGCACCCGTTCGACCGGCCCGCCGGGCGCAAGCTGCACAATGACGAAATTAAGGGTGATGATCCCGAACAGCGTCAGCGGAATCAGGGCTAAGCGGCGGATGATATAGGCGAACACGGGCGGTGGCCGACCCTGTATAAGTTCGCGGACGGCGAACGGCGAACACCACCACACTCAACGCAATTTCCACAAGGGCTAAGTTCGCCGTGGCCGGCGGCCGACCCCTACACCCGGGCGTTGCGGTGCCGGCCGGCATGGCCTGCGAAGCCCCAATCCCGGCAATACCCGGCCAGGGTAAGGAGGGATCGGCCCGACCCTAATTATCCGGCGGATGATTCCGGCTAAAATCATCCTGATCTAAGGCCTTGCCGGGGTCGCCGCGGCCGGATCCATCCACCATGTCGAGACGATGCCGGCGCCGACACCAAGGCCGTGCATGGGGAACTTCTCCGGGCGTTGTAATTTGCTCCAGTAGGCGAACCGTTCGGTAGGGCTGCCGTAGGTCAGCAGACGAAAAAAGTTCCAAGTCAGCACTCGGTCCAGGGCATGGGCGGCGGTGACCAGACTGTCACGGTCACGCGCGTTGATGATTTTTTCAATCAGCGCGTCCACGGCCGGATCGCCGACGCCGCTGTAATTCTGGCTGCCGGTGTTCTTGGCGGCGCTGCTGCCCCAATACTCCAGCTGCTCGTTGCCGGGGCTCAAGGAGTTGGCACCTGGTACAGATGTTACGTCGAAGTCGAAATCATTGATGCGGTTGAAAAATTGCGAGCTGTCGATCAACCGAATCGAGGCCTTTATGCCCAGCCGCTCAAGGTTCTGGATCCAAGGATTGAGAATTGCATCTAAGCCCGCCTGAACCTCCATGATTTCGAAGACGAAGGCCGCGCCGGTATCAGCCTTGACCAGCGCGCCGTTACGGACAACCCAGCCGGCCTGGGCCAGTAAATCGCGGGCCTTGAGGAGATTGGCGCGCAGATCGTTCGGGTCATTGTTTGTCGGCTGCGCGAACTCTTGGGTAAACACCTCGGGCGGCAGCTTTTCGCGCAGCGGTTCAAGCAAGGCCAATTCGGCGGCGCTCGCAAGGCCCTTGGCCTCCAGTTCTGATTTTTGCCAGTAGCTGCGCAAGCGTTGGTATTGCTGGTAAAAGATTGTCTTGTTCAGGGACTCAAAATCGAAGGCATAGTTCAGGGCCTGACGCACACGGCGATCTTGAAAAAGCGGCCTGCGAAGATTGAAGATGATCGATTGATAGTTCATGGGCGAGCCATCGGTCACTTCGATCTTCTTGACGCGGCCTTGCTTCGCCGCCGGAAAGTCGTAACCTGTGACCCACTTGCGCGCCGTCGATTCACGCACGAAATCGAAGGCGCCGGTCTTGAAGGCCTCAAATTGCACCGTGTCGTCGCGGAAGTATTCGACGCGGATACGTTCGAAATTATTGGTGCCGCGATTGACCGCGAGGTTGTCGCCCCAATAATTTGGAATGCGCTTGTAAACGACATAACGGCCGATATCGTAGGACTCGATGGTATATGGCCCGCTGGCCAGCGGTACGTCCAAGGTTGTGGCGGTAAAGTCCCGTTTACTCCAATAAGCCTTCGATAAAATCGGCAGAATCTGACCGATAATAGCTGGCAGCTCGCGGTTGGTGGCGGTTTTGAACGTGAAGCGCACGGTCGCCGCGTCCTTCACTTCCACCTTCGCGACATCGGCCCAATAGAGGCGATACTGCGGCGCGCCTTTCTCAACCAGCGTCGTGTAACTGAAAGCGACGTCCTCCGCCGTGACCGGACTTCCGTCCTGAAACCGGGCGATCGAGCGAATCTTGAATTGCACCCAGGTATTGTCCGGCGCCACTTCCACTGTCTCGCAAACCTGGCAGTACATTGTAAACGGCTCGTCTAGGCCGCTGGTCATCAGCACGTCGTACATCAGGCCAGAACTGTTGACCGGAGCGCCCTTCAGGGTAAATCCGTTGAAGGTGTCAAATGTCTTATCGTTTTGGTTGGTGATCACGAGCGTCCCGCCCCTGGGGGCGTTGGGGTTTACATAATCGAAGTTTTTGAAGTCGGGGCCGTGTTTTGGCTCGCCGTAAAGGGTTAGGGCGTGCACCGGCCTGCCGAGAACCATTGCCTGGGCGCCGTGACCCGCGGCGGCGAGGGCAAATGTCCCCAATACCGCGAATAAGTTTCTTCGTGAGAACATGATGGCTCCTTTAGCTGCTGCGGCGGCGGGCGAAAATTACCCCGAGGACCAGCGCGCCGATCCCGAGGGCAACCAGCAGCCAGCGGTTCGCTGAGCCCGATTCCGCCGGTGCGGCATCCGGGCCAACGGTAGCCGCCGGCGCGCTTTCGCTGGTTTGCGCCGCCGCCGGATTCATCCACCAGATTGACGCTACCGTGCCTCCGCCGGGGCCGGGCATTCCCTGGACCGGAAACCGATCCGGGTGTTGCAGCTTCGTCCAGTAGGCATAGCGGTCGGTGGCCGGACCGTAGTGCAGAGTCGTAAAGTAATTCCAGGCCAGCACGCGGTCGAGGGCATGGGCCGCGGTCGCGAGGCTCGCGCGATCAGGCGCCTTGACGACTGCGGCGATCAGCGCATCGACGGCGGGATCCTTGACGCCGCCGATATTGCGGCTGCCGGGGCGGCCGGCGGCGGCGCTGCCCCAATACTCGTCCTGCTCGTTGCCGGGACTTAACGAGTTTCTTATTCCCGAAAACAGGACGTCGAAGTCGTAATCATTGACCCGGTTGACGATCTGGCTGGCGTCGATAACGCGCAAGGTGCCTTTGATGCCGAGTTTTTCGAGATTTTGCAGCCATGGAAGGATGACCCGCTCAAGCGAGGCGCTGACGACAAGCATTTCAAACGTGAATGGTTCCTTGGTTGTCTTGTTGATCAACTGGCCATTGACGATCTCCCACCCCGCCGCGCTCAGCAGTTCACGGGCCTTGAGCAGGTTGTCACGCGGGTTGCCGTCGCCGCCGGTCGCGGGCTGGGTGAAGGCCTGGGCGAAGACCTCATCGGGAATTTTGCCGCGGAACGGCTCAAGCAATGCCAACTCCTCCCTGCTAGGAAGTCCCGTAGCCTCCAAGTCCGAGCTTTGCCAATAGCTCCGCAGCCGCGTGTACTGCTCGTAGAATATGGTCTTGTTGAGGGACTCAAAATCGAAGGCGTAATTCAGCGCCTGGCGTACGCGGCGGTCCGTGAATTTTGCCCGGCGAAGATTGTAAACGAATCCTTGCGCGCTCATCGGTATCCCGACCGACACGTCCAGCTTCTTGACGCGGCCGTCGGTTATCGCTGGAAAGTCGTATCCGGTCGCCCAGCGGCGCGCGGTATTCTCAAAGTGAAGGTCGAAGGCCCCGGATTTAAAGGCTTCGAAGGTGACGGTGTCGTCGCGGAAGTACTCGAAGCGAATCTCGTCAAAATTGTAGGTGCCGCGCGTGATTGGCAAATCCTTGCCCCAGTAATTGGGATCGCGTTTGTAAATAATGAAGCGCCCAGGTTCGAAGCCGGCGATGCGGTAGGGGCCGGTGGAGATGGGAACGTCGAGGGTCGAGGCCGTAAGATCGTGAGCCTCCCAGAAGGCTTTTTGGAGAATTGGAACCTGCCCAATAATCATCGGCAATTCGACGTTGTCGCCGTTCTTGAAATTGAACCGCACCTTCATCGGGCCGGTCTTTTCGACCTTGGCGACATCGCCCCAATAGAGCTTGTAGGTAGGCAGGCCCTTTTCGAGCAACACGGTAAACGTTGCAACGATATCCTCAGGCGTCACCGCCGCGCCGTCGTGAAAACGGGCTTCGCGGCGTAATGTATATTCAATCCAAGTATTGTCCTCGGCTACCTCCATGGTCTCACACAGCAGGCAATACTGGGAAAAGGGCTCGTCTTCATTCGATTCGGTCAGGCCCTCGATGAAAAGGCCGTTGGTGCCGAGATAGGTGAGGCCGGCGGCGGGTATGCCCTTGACGCTGAAGGAATTGAGCGAATCAAAAGTAGGCGCTCCGGCTTCCAGGCGCAACGTTCCGCCCTTGGGCGCACTGGGATTGACGTATCCGAAGCCCTCGCCGGGTCCGAGCTTTGGCTCGCCGTAAAGGGCAAGGGCGTGCACGGGTTTGCCGCGGACGATGGCTTGGGCTGGTTGTACAGCCGCGAGACTCAGGGCTGCGCAAATACCGAGCCATGCCAATCTGTTCATTGTGCACTTCCCTTCAGTTTTTTCCGCAGAGTCTCGCAATGGGCTGCGCGCATCGCCGCATGCCCGCCGCATGATCTTGCGAACGTTGGAATCGCGACCCGGGCGCCGGCCAGGGCAGGCCAAGAGAGGAGAGATCAGTTAGCCGCGGGCGGGGCAGGTGTTTCGGCGGCCGCGGGGATCGGCGGCGCGTTGTCGGTGACGGATATCAGGTACTTGATGACCGCCGCGCGCTCCTGGGGCTTTTTCAAGCCGACGAAGGACATGGAACCCTTGGGCGCCAGGCGCTTGGGGTTCTCGATATAGTCGTCGAGCATTTCGTAGGTCCAGCTGCCGCCGATGGCCTTGAGCGACTCCGTGGTCTTGAAGCCATTGCGGTCGCCGATGGCGTCGCCGACGATGTTGTGGAGGTTCGGGCCCACCTTGTTGGCGCCGCCGGCCTCAGCGGTATGGCAGGCGCCGCATTTCTTGAAGGACGCCGCGCCGTCATCAACACTGGCCGCCGCCACCAGCGGCAGGCTGCTGACCAATCCACCGCCGCCGCCGGCTGCCTCGGCTGGAGCTTCCGCGACGACCTCGATCGGGTAGCCGAATTTTTCAACGTGTTCGGGCTCGCCCTCGATGGGGCTGCCGAACATGACGGTATTGCCGACCATGTTCACGCCCAGAATGGCCAGGAAAGCGACCCAGAAGGCCGCGATAATGGCGTACCACGTTAGTTTGTTTTGCATTCCCGATTTCCTGGCCCAATGTCCTGGTAAGGGTCCCCGCGCGCCAGCTCCTTGAATACTGAGTTTGAGCTTAAATCACAATATGAATCAAGGCTCCTACGGCCCTGCGCTTGGGTTGAGCGGTGCCGGCCCGGTTTCCGCTAAGGCCTTGGCCGGTAAGTGCCCAGCGCCCCGGCCATACGCCCTTGGAACCGGGCCTCCAGTCCTGTATGTGTCGCGCCTTGCTCCGGCGGGATTGTTCCTGCGGGGGGTTTTTCGGTAAAAAGCCCTCGCGCGGGGACATCCCGAGGGGTTCTAAACAAGGTCCAATATGTCGGCGCTGATCGTCATTCCCGCCCGCCTCGCGGCAACGCGTCTGCCCAACAAGCCCCTGGCCATGATCGGCGCCGCGCCGATGATCGTGCATGTCTGGCGCCGGGCGGTGACGGCGGGCGCCGGCCCGGTGATCGTGGCCGCCGGCGATCAGCCGATTGTCGACGCCATCACCGCTGCGGGCGGCACCGCCATTCTAACCGATCCGGCGTTGCCCTCGGGTTCCGACCGGGTTCACGCCGCCGCCGAGGCCTATGACCCAAAGGGCAAGTTCGAGATTGTCGTCAACGTTCAAGGCGACCTGCCGACCCTTGAGCCGATTCTAGTTGCGGCGTCGCTGACGCCCTTGGCCGATCCGGCGATTGATATCGCGACGGTGGTCGCCCGCATCACCATTCCGGAAGAACGCGATGACCAGGCTGTGGTCAAGGCGGCACTTTCCCTTAAGCCCGGCGCGACCATCGGCCCGGTGCTTTATTTCAGCCGCAATCTGATCCCCTCGGGCGCCGGCGACCACTATCACCACATCGGCATCTACGCCTTCCGGCGCGCTGCCCTGCGCCGCTTTGTCGCTTTGAAGCCGACGGTCTTGGAACTCCGCGAGCGCCTCGAACAATTGCGCGCCATTGAAAACGGCATGCGCATGGCGGCGGCCGTGGTCGATACCATCCCGCTCGGGGTCGACACGCCATCGGATCTCGAGCGTGCGCGACGCCTGCTCGGGTTCGCGTAAAGGAGAGCGCATTATGGCGAGATCTCGCAAAACCGGGGCGCCCAAAAACGCCATCGCCTTTCAGGGCTTCCTCGGCGCCAATTCGCATATCGCCTGCGTTGAGCGCTTTCCGAAGATGAAGCCGCTGCCTTGTGCGCAGTTCGAAGACGCTTTCGCCGCCGTGCAAAACGGCCAAGCACGCCTCGCCATGATCCCAGTGGACAACTCCGTAGCCGGGCGCGTTGCCGACATTCACCATATTTTGCCGCACGCGGGACTGCACATTATCGGCGAGCATTTTCTGCGCGTGAATCATCACCTGCTGGCTGTCCCGGGCGCGTCCCTGACGACTCTCAAGCGCGTCGAGAGCCACGTCCACGCCCTTGGCCAGTGCCGGAATTTCATTCGCAAACACAAATTGAGCCCGATCGTCTCGGCCGATACCGCCGGCGCGGCCATGGACGTGGCCAAGCGCGGCGACAAAAGCGTGGCTGCGATCGCGCCGAAACTCGCCGGCGAAATCTACAAGTTAAAAGTGCTGGCCGCGAATATCGAGGACGCCGACCACAACACCACGCGCTTTCTGATCATGGCGCGCGCGCCCGTGGCGACAAATCCCAGGAAGGGACCGTTCATCACGTCGTTCGTGTTCCGCGTGCGCAGCGTGCCGGCCGCGCTTTACAAAGCCCTGGGTGGTTTCGCCACCAACGGCGTGAACATGACCAAGCTGGAGAGCTACATGGTCGGCGGTCATTTCTCGGCGGCGCAGTTCTACGCCGACGTCGAGGGCCACCCCGGTGATCCCGCGCTCAAACTGGCGCTGGAGGATTTGCGCTTCTATTCCAAGGAAGTAATCATTCTCGGCACGTATCCGGCGCATCCGTTCCGCGCGAAAGCGAAGTAGTTCGAAAACTATTCCGCCAGTGGTCAAAATCTAACGCTTCGATTCCATCGATTGCGTTGGATTTTGACCACATCATAAGGGTTTGCTAGTGGATCGGCCTGACACTTGGGGGAACCAAGTGTCAGAATCGATCTACTAGCCAGCCGTCAATCAGCAAGCGGGCGATGGCGTAACGGTTCGGCAACTTGAAGCCGGGGCCGGCGGCGTTGCGTTCGCCAAAGGCGCGCAGCTCGTCCTTGGTGAACCAGCGGCAGTCTTCCAACTCCAGGTCATTGCGGCTGATGGCGGCGCTGGTGGCCGCGGCCTGGAAACCCAGCATGATCGAGGCCGGAAAGGGCCAGGGCTGCGAGGCCACATAGCGCACATCGCCGACACTTTCACCAATGATGACTCCGGTTTCCTCGGCGGCCTCGCGGCGGACGGCGTTCTCCAGGGTTTCACCCGGCTCGACAAAGCCGGCGATGCACGAATACATGCCGGGGGGCCAAGCCGCCTGGCGCCCCAACAAACAAACCTCGCCCAATTGTTTATCGCCGCGCGTGATCAGCGCGATCACCACCGGATCGGTGCGCGGAAAGGTGCGGTGCGCGCAAGCCGGATTGACGCAGGTGCTGCTATGGCCGGACTCGGTGATCGCCGTCTTCGCGCCGCAGCGGCCGCAATGACGGTGGTTGTGATGCCAGAGGATCATGGCCCGGGCATAGGCCAGTATTGAAGCGTCTTCACCCGGCAGCAACGCGACCACCTCGTTGAGGGCCCGGTAATCGAGGGCCGTGAACGCGCCCGGAATATCGAGAGCTGGCGGCGCTTCGCTGTTGGGCAGGCCGAGCGCGAACCACGGTGTGTTGTCCTGAAGGCCGAGAAAGACCAGCGTCGAAGCCGTCGGGTCGTAGGCGCCGGCAATTGCCGCGAAGCTGAGCGTTTGGAGACGCGGGGCGTCGTCAATAAGATGGCGCAGGTTCCACATCAGCACGATGCGGGCCGCGCCGCCGGTAAGCAAAGTTTGCACATGGGCCGTGTCGCCGCGCAGAAGCGTGGCGCGATCCAGCGCGTTCGCGGTGTAGGTCAGCGGCTGACTGGTCATCTTGGGTTACGCGCGGTGATAGGGGTGGCCCGTGAGTATAGTGTGAGCACGGTAGAGTTGCTCGGCCAACAGCACGCGCACGAGCATATGAGGCCAGGTAGCCGCGCCAAAACTCAAGGTCGCCTCGGCGCGCTTGCGCAGGCTTTCATCCAAGCCGTCGGCGCCGCCGATCAGAAAGGCCATGCCACGCACGCCGTCGTCGCGCCATCGGCCGAGGCGTTTGGCGAAGGCCTCGCTGGTCTCGGATTTGCCGCGTTCGTCGAGGGCGATGATCCGTGCGCCCTCGGGCACCGCGGCCAAGAGCGCCGCAGCCTCAAGACGCCGCCGTCCATCGACGGCGATCTTTTTCTTGATTTCGATTTCCTTTAGATCGACGCGCCAGGGAAGGCGGGCGACATAGGACGCGAATAAATCCCGCTCCGGCCCAGGCTTGGCCCGGCCGACTGCCGCGACGACGATGTTCACGTGGAATTATTCGCGCCGAAGGCGACACTATTCGCGGCCATAGCGATATTGTTCACGCCGAAGGCGTTGCCGGAAATCACGCGCGGCGCGCGGGTTTGCGCGTCCGCGCCGCGCCGGCTTTCGCCGCCTTCTTCCGACCCGATTTTAGGCCTGTCTTTACCGGCGCCGTGTTTGGCGAGCTTGCGGGCGCGGCCCAAATGCGCTCGATGTTGTAAAAAGCGCGCACCTCGGGACGGAACAGGTGGACAATAACGTCGCCGGCGTCGATCAAAACCCAATCGCCGTATTTCTCGCCTTCGCTTTGGGGTTTCAACCCCATGGCTTTCAGTTTGACCATCAGGTGCTCGGCCATGGCCGAGACCATGCGCCCCGAGGTACCCGAGGCCACGACCATGCGGTCGGCGATGCTGGTTTTGCCGACGAGATCGATGGCGAGAACGTCTTGGGCCTTATCGTCGTCGAGGGAAGCAAGGATGCCGTCGAGCATGCGCTCCAGGCTGCTGGGAGATTTTGGGTCGGTTGCGACTTTGGTTGCTTTAGCGATGATGGTCTCCTTCGAGGGGTCTGCGGTTTAGCCGGCGGTACTGGAAAATTCAGCGCGCACCGCCGTCGCCGAGGCCGGGTGACGGCGGATGGCGACATATGTCCAGGCCGGTGGAAGACGAAACCAGATGGCTGAAGACCTCCTCGTTCGAACCTGGGCAAATCGCCGCGCCGCCGCACCGGCCAAAGCCTGGTAAGAATAGGGGCTGCGGTCGAAAACCGCAACGCGCGCGGCGCCGAAGATCCGAATCCAGCGCCACCAGCGCGGGCATTGGCCCAGGTTATCGGCGCCCATAAGCCAGACAAACCGCAAGCCGGGATAGCGCCTTGCCAGAAGCCGCAGAGTTAAGGCCGTGCGCGTGGTGCCGAGCCGGCGTTCGAGATCGGTGACGACGATCCGCCGATCCTCGACCATGGCTTGACCTTGCGCGAGGCGCGCCGCCAGGGGCGCCATGGTGCCAGCGGGTTTCAGCGGGTTTTGGGGGCTCACCAGCCACCACACCTGGTGCAGTCCGAGCGCCTTGATGGCTTCCAGGCTGATGTAGAGGTGCCCTTCGTGGGCGGGATTGAACGAGCCGCCCAAGAGCCCGATGCGCCGGCGCCGGCGGTCGCCGAACGGCGGCGGACCCAACGGAACCCGAGGCACGAAGGAGGGCGAAGATCCCGGCATTCGATTACGGTCGAGTCTGGCCGTCACCGCGCACCTTGTATTTGAACGTCGTCAGCTGCTCGACCCCCACCGGGCCGCGGGCGTGCAGCTTGCCGGTGGCGATGCCGATCTCCGCGCCCATGCCGAATTCGCCGCCGTCGGCGAACTGCGTCGAGGCATTGTGCATGACGATGGCGCTGTCCAGCCCCGCCATGAAACGCTCGGCCGCGGCCCCGTCCTCGGTAACGATGGCGTCGGTATGCTCCGAGCCGTGGGCGACGATATGGGCCATGGCTTCGTCGAGGTCCTTGACGGTTTTTACCGACAAGATCGCGTCGAGGTATTCCGTATCCCAGTCGGCGGCGGTCGCGGCCTTCACCCGGGCGTCGAGCTTGCGCACAGCGTCGTCGCCGCGCACCTCGCAGCCGGCCTTGATCAAATCATCGAGAATCGGCGCGAGAATCCTTCCAGCCACGGCTTCATCCACCAGCAGCGTTTCAGTGGCGCCGCAAATACCTGTGCGGCGCATCTTGGCGTTGAGCGCGATCTTTCGCGCCTTGGCGGGATCGGCGGCGCTATGGATGTAGGTGTGGCACAGCCCGGTAAGATGCTGGAATGTCGGCACGCGCGAATCACGCATGACGCGCTCGACCAGCGACTGGCCGCCGCGCGGCACAATCACGTCGATGTATTTTGTCATGGTCAGCATTTCACCGACGGCGGCGCGGTCGGTGGTCGGCACCATTTGGATGCAGGCTTCCGGCAAGCGTGCGGCGCGCAGCCCATCCTGAAGCGCGGCAAAGATCGCCCGCGACGATTGGAAACTTTCCGACCCACCGCGCAGAATGCAGGCATTGCCCGCCTTCAGGCACAGCCCGCCGGCATCGGCGGTGACGTTGGGGCGGGACTCATAGATGATGCCGATGACGCCAAGCGGCGTGCGCACGCGCTGGATCTCAAGGCCATTGGGCCGGGTCCATTCGCCGATCACTTGCCCCACGGGATCGGTAAGCGCCGCGATCTCGACCAGGCCCTTGGCCATGGCGGCGATGCGGCTATCGCTCAGCTCCAACCGGTCGAGCAGCGCGGCGGTAAGGCCCTTTTCACGGCCCGCGGCCATGTCCTTGGCATTGGCGGCTTTGATTTCATCGCGGCGCGTTCCGATGGCCTCGGCCGCGGCCATCAGCGCCGCGTTTTTCGCAGCCGTCGGGGCCTTGGCGAGCGCGCGCGCGGCGGCGCGGGCTTTCTCGCCCATCTCGGCCATGAGGCCGGCGATCTTGCCGCTGTTCTCACCCGCGCCGTCCATAACCCCGCACCCTTCTTGGCAACAGTTTAACCTAAATTCCAATCACAAGATCGTCGCGATGAATGATCTCGCTGCGGCCGCGAAAGCCCAGGATGTTCTCGATATCCTCGGACTTTCGGCCCTTTATGGCGCGCATGTCATTGGCGGCGTAGGCCGAAAGGCCCTTGCCGATGGCGCGCCCATCAGGCCCGCGTACTTCCACGGCGTCGCCGCGCTCAAAATCGCCCTGTACATCCAAAACGCCCGCGGGCAGCAGGCTTTTGCCGCCGTTGAGCGCGCTGACCGCGCCGTCGTCGACGACGATGACCCCGAGGGTCTGCATGCTGCCCGCGATCCAGCGCTTGCGCGCGGCGCGGGGTTCCGCCGAGGGCAGGAACCACGAGCACCGGCCGCCTTCTTCCAAAGCTTTCAGGGGCCGCATGGGCTTTCCGGGCGCGATCGCCATCCTGCAGCCGGCGCCAACACAGATTTTTGCCGCCATGATCTTGGTGACCATGCCGCCCGAGCCGTGGCCGGTGGCGGCGACGCCGGCCATGGCTTCGATCTCGGGGGTGATCTCGCGGATCTCGGGCACCAGTTTGGCGTCAGGATTGCCGCGCGGGTCGGCGGTATAAAGGCCGTCGATGTCCGACAGCAGGACGCAGGTATCAGCGCTCACCATTTGCGTCACGCGGGCGGCAAGGCGGTCGTTATCGCCAAAGCGAATTTCGGTGGTGGCGACCGTGTCGTTCTCGTTGATTACCGGTACGGCGCGAAGCCTGAGCAAGGTATCAAGCGTGTTGCGGGCATTGAGATAGCGGCGGCGGTTTTCGGTATCGTCGAGCGTCACCAGCACCTGGGCGACGGTGATGCCGTGGCGATCGAGGGAACTCTGGTAGGCCTGGGTCAGGCGCATCTGACCGGTGGCGGCCGCGGCTTGCTTCTCCTCAAGGCGCAGCTTCCGCCCGATCATTCCCAAGGGGCCGCGGCCGATAGCGATGGCGCCCGAGGTCACGATCAGCACTTCCTGGCCGCGGCCGTGCGCGGCGGCGACATCGTCGCACAGCGCGTCCAACCACGTTTGATGCAATTTGCCGCCGTCCTCGTCCACCAAAAGGGCCGAGCCGATCTTGATCACCAGCCGCCGGGCGTCCTTCACATAATTTAAGGTGCTCATGGCGATGACAAGGGGTTAGGGCGCCCAGACGCCGTTGTGTGATTCGACTTCGTCGCCTATTTCGGGAAGCACTTCGCCCCGGGAGCCGGCCACGAACTTCGCCAGGGACCGCAAGGTCTCCGTGCGCCCTTCGCCGGAAACGCCCGAGAGCATGACGACTTTCTTGCGGCTGGCCTTGGTCAACGCCGCCAGTTTATCGACGCGGGTGAGATCATCGAGGGCATCGCATTTGTTGAGCGCGACGATTTCCCTTTTGCCCGCGAGGCTGCCGCCGTAGGCCTTCAATTCCTTGCGCACGGTCTTGTAGGCCGCGCCCACATCCTCGCCGGTGCCGTCGACCAAATGCAAAAGCACGGCGCAGCGCTCGACGTGACCGAGGAAGCGGTCGCCCAGGCCGGCGCCTTCATGGGCCCCTTCGATGAGTCCCGGAATATCGGCGATGACGAATTCCAGCTCTCCGACGTGGGCAACGCCCAAATTGGGATGCAATGTTGTGAAGGGATAGTCGGCGATCTTCGGTCGGGCGCGGGTCACGGTGGCGAGGAAGGTTGACTTGCCGGCATTGGGCAATCCGATCAGGCCGACGTCGGCGATCAGTTTCAAACGCAGCCACACCCACATTTCCGCGGCGATCTGGCCGGGATTGGCATGCTCCGGCGCTTGGTTCGACGGCCCCTTGAACCGCGTGTTGCCCCAGCCGCCGTTGCCGCCGCGCAAGAGCACCACGCGCTGGCCGTCCTCGCTCAAGTCCGCCAGCACCTCGTCCTTGTCCTCACTGAGTATTTCGGTGCCCACGGGCACCTTGACGACCAGGTCCCTGCCGTCGCGCCCGGTGCAGTTGCCGCCGCCGCCGTCGGCGCCGCGCTCGGCCTTGAAGTGCTGGTGATAGCGGAAGTCGATCAGGGTGTTGAGATTGCGCGCGGCCTCGAACACCAAATCTCCGCCCCGCCCGCCGTCGCCGCCGTCGGGGCCGCCGAACTCGATGAACTTCTCGCGCCGGAACCCGACGCAGCCGTTGCCGCCGTCGCCGGCGCGAAGATAGATCTTGGCTTGGTCAAGGAACTTCATGGCGACACTATATACTTGTTTTAGAGCATCGTGCCGAAAAGTGGGAACCGGTTTTCGCGCCGGCGAAGGCCGGCATTAACTAGATGCGCGCCTTCGCGCGCGGAACGATGCGACAACAAAAAGTTAGAGCAAGCGGAGCGATTCGGAATTCGCGCTGCTTGCTCTAAAGCCGGGGCACAATGCGGCGGGACAAACAAAAAAGGAGACGGCAATCCGTCTCCTTTTATCAACCTGGGGAGGCCGCCAGCTCAGAAGCCGGCGATCGGTAATCGCCGTTATTCCGCCGCTTGCACCATCGGCGCCGGGTCCACGGAGACATAGACGCGGCCCTTGGTCGAGGTCTGGAAGCTGACTTTGCCTTCCAAGATAGCGAAAATGGTGAAGTCCCGGCCCAGGCCGACGCCCTTGCCGGGGTGCCACTTGGTGCCGCGCTGGCGGACGATGATGTTGCCCGGGACCACGCGCTGGCCGCCGAACTTTTTGATACCAAGGCGTTTGCCAATGGTATCGCGGCCGTTACTCGACGAGCCGCCGGATTTCTTATGCGCCATTTCTCAAGTCTCCTTACGCGTCGGCGGATTTCTTGGCCGCCGTTTTTTTGACAGCGGGCTTCTTGGCAGACCCTTCGGCTTTCGGCGCGGCCGCGACCTTGGCTGGCTTCGTCGCAACCGCGGCCAGGCCCATGCCCATATCGGTGATCTTCACCAACGTCAGGTGTTGGCGGTGGCCATTGCGGCGGCGATAGTGTTTGCGGCGGCGCTTCTTGAAGATGATTTTC
>SHVO01000013.1 GCA_009694245.1 Rhodospirillaceae bacterium
ACCGATTGTGTGTGATGAACCTTAGCCTATCTAGGGGTTGAAGCCTGACGCGAGGGATCATGATCCATTAGACGAGAAATACGCAATAATGGATCAAAATTCCCCCGTACTCGCACAATTTTATTTTTGTTGCCACCCAGGCGCCTCCTTGCCCAATAATCCGCGCGCCATAAGGGCCGTTTGCGGAGACGGCGGTCCACCCCAGGGCGAAGGATATCGCCCATGCGATCGGGAGCAGCTTTCCCGGCCGTACATAAACCGGACAAGAACGGCAGGCATCCGGGCATCGAGCACAGGGAACACCCTTCTGAAACCAGGATTTGAGATCCTGGCGAGTGGTTGCGTGCCTGATGTCGGTTATGGCCAAGGAAACGAAAAAATGAACTTTCTCGATTCGTCGATCCTGCACGCGATCTTAACGGCGCTGCGCGCCCGCCCGATCATTAGACGCCTGACGCCCCTGGCTGTGGCCGCCGTCCTCGTCATGACCCAAGCCTTTCCCGTCCGCGCCGTAGATATCCCGTCCGATTTCCTGATCGATTTTTCCAGCATCGCGGTCCCCAAGGACGAACTCGTCTGCCTCGCGCTCAACGATTATTGGGAAGCGCGTAGCGAGACCCTGGCGGGGCGCATCGCTGTCGCCCGGGTCGTGCTCAACCGCGCCATGGACCCGCGCTTTCCGTCCAACCTTTGCGATGTGGTCAAACAGAACAAGACCCAGGGTCTGCCGCACCGCTGCCAGTTCTCGTGGTATTGCGATGCCCGGGCCGATGTACCCTACGAGGCTGATCAATGGCGCACATCGCTCAAGATCGCGACGGCGGTGCTGCAGGTGGATTCCTCGATCCCAGATCCCACCGGCGGAGCGCTCTGGTATCACGCCGACTTCACGCGCCCATCCTGGGCCGCTGAATACGAAACCACCACCATCATCGGTTCACACGTCTTCTACCGCGAGCCCGATAACCAGCGGGGGAAGGCGCCAGTAGAACGCAAGCCGTTTATCTATCGCATGAATGCGTTTGCCGAGCACGTGGCCCAGCAAAATGCCCGTAACAAGGCCCGAAGCTATGCGGCCGCTGACGGCCCGTCGTCACCCGTAGCGGTGCAACGCGGCCCCGCTCCGACGCAGCCATTCTCGCGCTGAAACCCAGTCCAGGTTCGCTCCGCTAATATCCGCTGGGCAATCGTCGAGCAGGCGCGCGACCGTACGCCAGAATCCCGGACCGTGGTTCATATGCTTGAGGTGAGCGACTTCGTGGGCGGCGACATAAGTCAGCACCGAAGCCGGCGCCAGTATCAGCCGCCAGGAAAACGAAAGCTTGCCGTCGCGGCTGCAACTTCCCCACCGCGAGCGGGTATCGCGCACCGACACGCGCGAAATCTTCACGTCGAGTGCCTTAGCCATGGCGTAAACCGGCGGCGTTAAAGCGCTGCGGGCCTCGGCCTTCAGCCAGTCGCGCAAACGCCGCGCTAAGTGCTCGGGGCGGCCGGCGACGACAATCGCCGGCTCGCCTGCGCCATCTTCGCGCCAGACACTGCCGCGAGCTTCCGCCCGGAAGCAAAGAACGTGCTCCTGTCCGCGAAAGGGAATGATCGCGCCATCGGCGAATGCGATGCGGGCCGGTAGCGCCGCGATGTGCTTAGCAATCCACCCCTGCCGGCTTTTGACAAAGGTCGCCACGGCCTTGTCGCTGACGCGCGGCGGGCGCACCAGGACGACGCATCCGTTGAAGGGATCAACACGCAGGCTGACACGGCGGGCGCGCGGATTGCTCTGAACCGTAACTCGTGCCGCCAGCGCGGGATCATCCAAGGCGCCGGCTAGGCTGGTCTCGGTCAGAAGCAAAGCCGCCGGTGCCTTCTCGGTGGCCGGCATCACGGCTTCGACGGCAGGACATGCTCTTGCAAGGGGCCGGCGTCGCGTTCCGAGATGCAACGGCGCTGTGCCGATACGCCCGACTCATGGACGCCGTTTGGACCGCCACCGCGCAAGTGATGCCACAGTGGAAGGTCCTTGCTCTCCTTCACCAAACGGTAGGCGCAAGTATCCGGTAGCCAGTCGATCTCAGCCAGTGAGTCAGGAGTAAGCACCACACAATCGGACACCAGCGCCTTGCGTCGGGGATAGTTGGTGCATCGGCAGCTCTCGGTGTCGAGCAGCCTACAAGCCACATTCGTTTGACGCAGGAGTCCGGACGCTTCACGAATCTTATGGAGGCAGCATTTCCCGCAACCGTCACACAGACTTTCCCACTCCTCGGGGCTCATCTCCGCTAGGGCTTTGCTGCGCCAGAAATCCGCGGGCGGTGACATCGCCGGCTGTGACATCGCCGGCTGTGACATCATGGGGCCAGTTGCCCGAGGCGGCGGGCAATTTCTTCGGCCGTGGCTTCCTTTTGGAAATGCGCGAGATAGCCGCCGTCGCGGTCCATGAGATAGACGTAGCCGGTGTGGCTTACGGTATAATCACCGGTGTCCTTGCCCTCGCTGTCCTTGAGGGGTGCTTTGGCCGCGTAAACGCGGTAGCTCTGCGTTGCGACGCGCACTTGATCCACGGTTCCGGTCAGGGCCACAAAGCGCGGATGAAAGTTGGCGATGTACGCGCCCAGTACCTCAGGCGAGTCGCGCTCGGGATCGACGGATATGAAAACCGGTTGAACCTTGTCCGCCGCCGGTCCCGCCAGCTCAAGGGCCTGGGTGACAACCTGCAACACCAGCGGACAAATGTCCGGGCAGCGCGTGAAGCCGAAGAACACCAGGCTGTAGCGGCCCTTGAGATCGGCGTCGGTAACCGTAACGCCCTTGCTGTCGACCAGCGTGAACGGGCCGCCGATCGCAACCGTGCCCGTGGCTCCGGTCGTCGACTGCTGTCGGGGCGAGCCCGGTAAATACAGGGCAAGCACCAGCAACATCGAGGAAAGAATTATGAACGCAACGGCGATGCGTTTGGGCATGGGCTGACCCTACACCGCCGCGAAATTCATGCGGGTCCACACCACTACTTGAGGGCCTCGAGCCGGCGGTCGATATCGGCCTTGAGCGGCGAATCAGCGGGCATTGCCTCTTTCGCCTGGATCAAAAGGGTGCGCGCACCGGTCTTGTCTCCGACCTTGGCGCGCCCGAGACCCGAGACGTAAAGCGCTTCGGGTTGTTTCGGATTGATTTTCAGAATGGCGATCGCCGCCTCGGTCACGCTAAGCGGCAGCGCGGCCATGGACTCTGGGTCAACCGTGGTCATCAGCGAGGCCATGTACTGCAATTTTGGCTCGACGTCGCCGGGTTTCAGGTCGCTGGCCTTGTCATAGGCTTTCTTCGCACCGTCGTAGTTCTTCAAGACGGTGTACGAGCGTCCCAGCATCAGCCAGCCGTTATAGTCATCGGGGCTTTTCTCAAGACGCGTGGCCAAGCCTGCGACCATCTCCTCAACCTTCTTCGCCGCTTCCGGCGACATCTGGCCGGGGGCGCTGGGCGCGTTGGGACGAATTGCCACGGCCATTGGCGGAGCCGAGGCTTGCACGCGCGCCAAGGCCAGTTCCTCAGGGGCGACAAAGTCAATCGCGTGTTTCGGAAGAATTGTCGATGTCTCGACCTTGGCCTCTTTCGCGACCCCGGCCATCTGCTCATTCACCATTTCGCGCCACGGCGCATCGGCCGGAGCGGTCGCCGTCAATTCCTTCCAAACCGCGATGGCATCCTTAGGCTGTTGTTTGTCGACATGTTCCAGGCCCAAATAGAAGCGTGATCGGAACTCGCTCCGGTCGAGACTTAAGGCCTTGACGAAGGCATCGTGGGCCTCTTTGTTCACGCGGCCGTCCGCACCGAAAACGATGGCCTCGCCGTAGCTTGAGAAGTTGAAGGCATCGGGTTCAAGGGCCAGAACCTGTTTATAGGTGGTCACGGCATCGGCAAAACGCCCTAGCCGGGTATAGGTGCGGGCCAGCAGGGCAACGGCCTCGATGTCGTTGGGTGTCTTTGCGACCTTCGCGGCCAATTGCGCGACCATTTTTTCGATTTCCGCGGCGCCGCCATTGGCTTCGGCGGCGGCCAGGTCGGGCGTGCCGACTTGTAAGTAAATTCCGCCGGCCAGCAGCGGCACGGCCAGGGCGACGGCAATCGCAGCGAGCGCGCGACGGGGCGGCGGAGAAGCCGGTGCCGGCTCGAACGGGGTCCTGCTCGCGGCCAGGATACGCCGCTGGATCTCAAGCCGGGCGGCGGCGGCTTCGGCGTCGTTCAGAACGCCCCGGGCCACCTCGCGATCCACCTCCTTCAGCTGGTCCTGGAAAACCGTCAAGTCATAGGCGGCACGGTCGTAGGCCGCAGCGGGCTTCTTCAACAGGGGCCACAGTAGGGCGGCGGTGGCGGCCAGTGCGATCAGCGCGAACATCAACCAGATCATGGCGTCTTTTCTCCGTGCTCAGTGAGGGATGCGACGATCGCTCGTTCTTCGGGTGTCAACGGGTCTGGAACGTCGTCGCCCTTGCGAAGGCGCCTGGCAACGACCAAGCCGCCGAGCAGCAGGATCACAAAGGGCCCGATCCACAAAGCCAGCGTGCTGTTCATGAATCGGGGCCTGAGGCGCACATAATCGCCGTAACGGCTGACCATATACGCGAAGATCTGATCGTTGCTGTCGCCGACTTGCAGGCGTTCGCGTACCAGCACGCGCATGTCGCGCGCGATCCCGGCACCGGACTCGTCGATGGTTTCGTTTTGGCATTGCACACAGCGCAGCTCCTTGCTGATCGCGCGCGCACGCGCTTCCAGCGCCGGATCCTTGAGCATTTCCCGTGGTTCGACGGCGACCGCCAGGCCCGATACGAAAAGTGCCGCGAGGAGGAGGGAAAGTGGTTTCATTTTTTGAGCTGTTCAATCAGTGGCTTGATCTTGGTGCGCCAGTCTTCCTGGGTGATAGGACCGGTTTGCTTGTAGCGAATGATCCCTTGCTTATCGATGAGAAAGGTCTCCGGCGCTAACACAACACCAAACGCAATTGCGGCTTTGCTGCGCGGGTCCTGGCCGATCTTGGCATAGGGATCGCCGCGCTCGGCCAGCCACGCCAGGCTGCGATCGGGATCGTCGCGCCAGGCGATGCCGTGGATCGGCACATCGCCGCTCTTGGCTATCTCCAATAGCACCGGATGCTCGACGAGACAGGCGATGCACCACGAGCCCCAGACATTGATCAAGCTGACTTCGCCCTTCAGCTCGTCGCTGTTCATGGCCTGACCGCGTCCCGGCAAGGGCGGCAGGTCGAAGGCCGGCAGCGGCGTATTCAAAAGCACGGTCGGGATCAGGCTCGGGTCGAGGCCCCGTTCGACGTCGACGAGGCGCTTTGTGAAGACGCCGCCCAGAGCCAGAATCAATACTAGCGGCAGCAGGTAGGGCCAGCGCCGGACGAACGGAACGGCTTGCGATGTGCCTGGACCGGGCATAGTCACTCCGCCGCGGCTGCTTGAGGAACCGCCATTGCCGCCGGCGTGGCGCGCTTCGGGGCGCCGACGCGGTGTTTGCGGTCGGTCAGTGACACCAAGCCGCCAAAGGCCATGAGCAGCACGCCGTACCACAGGAACGGTACCAGCGGCTGATAGTAGTAACGCGTGACAAACGCCCCTTCGGCCCCTTGTGCCTCGCCGAGTGCCACGTAAAGATCGGCGAAGAAGGTCGTGTGGATCGAAGTAAAAGTGGTTTGCTGGGGCGGCTGGAGATAGGAGCGCAGCTCGGGGTGCATGGTCGCAATCTCGCGCCCATTTCTCGAGACCACGATGGTCGCCTGTCCGGCATCGTAGTTCGGGCCCTTGACCATGTTCACGCCCGAGAATGTCATTGTGTAGCCGGCGATCTCGACGGTTTGGCCCGGTGACTGGGTCTGGATGCGCTCTTGTTTCCAGGCGGCCGCGCCGCTGACACCGGCGATCAGTACGGCCATGCCGATGTGGGCCATAGTCATGCCATGGGCCGCGCGCGGCAGATTGCTGATGCGTTGCCAGGTTCCGGCACGTGTGGCTTTCACGCGGTCGAGCCATTCGCTCAAGCTTGCGACCGCGAGCCAGGCCGCCATGGCCAGCCCGCCCGCGCCGGCGATGTCCACAACGCGCACACCGTTGATGAGCAGGGACAAGGCGCCCATGGCTACGGCGGCAGCCGCCGCGATTTTCAAGCGCGACAGCGCACCGGCAAGATCGCCGCGCTTCCAGGCCAGCCGCGGTCCAATGGCCATGGCGATGATCAAGGGAATCATCAAGGGCACGAATACGCCATTAAAGTAGGGTGGTCCCACCGAGATTTTGTTCTCGCTGAGGACCTCGGTGAAGAGCGGATACAGCGTGCCCAGGAGAACCGTCGCGGCGGCGGTGCTGAGCAGGAGGTTGTTGATGACCAATCCGCCTTCGCGCGAAATCGGTGCGAACAGTCCGCCGCCTTCAAGATGTGGCGCACGCACCGCGTAGAGGATGAACGATCCCCCGATGGCCACGGTCAGCAACACCAGGATGAAGATGCCGCGCGCGGGGTCGCTGGCAAAAGTGTGCACCGAAGTCAGAGCGCCCGAGCGCACGATGAAGGTGCCGAGCAGCGCCAGCGAAAACGTGATGATGGCAAGCAAGATTGTCCAGCTCTTGAGGGCCTCGCGCTTCTCCACAACAATCGCCGAATGCAAGAGCGCCGTGCCCGTAAGCCAGGGAATGAACGAAGCATTTTCAACCGGATCCCAATACCACCAACCGCCCCAGCCCAAGGTGTAATAGGCCCACCAGCTGCCCAGGCCGATGCCGGTGGTCAGAAACATCCAAGCCGCGAGGGTCCAGGGCCGCACCCAGCGCGCCCAGGCGGCATCGACACGGCCTTCGATCAGCGCGGCCACGGCAAAGGAAAATGCCATCGAGAAGCCGACGTAGCCCATGTAAAGAATCGGCGGATGCATGGCGAGCCCCGGGTCCTGCAGCGCGGGGTTGAGGCCCATGCCCTCTTCCGGTGTCGGCAGTATGCGCAGGAAAGGGTTGGACGTGAACAATAGGAAGGCGAGGAATCCCACGCCGATCATGCCCTGCACGGCCAAAGCACGGGCCTTCAAGGCCGGCGGCAGACTACCGCCGAAGACGGCAACGCTAGCGCCGAAAACCGCAAGGATGCTGACCCACAGCACCAGCGAGCCCTCGTGATTTCCCCAGACACCGCTGATTTTGTAAAGCAGCGGTTTGGCGGTGTGCGAATGCTGGTAGGCCAGGGTCACCGAAAAATCCGACACCACGAAGGCGTGGATCAGGGTCGCGAAGGCCGTCAAAATGAGCGCCAATTGAACCAGCGCCGCCGGGCTTGCCACGGCCATCCAGGCGGCATTGCCGCGCGCGGCACCCACCAGCGGAACGATCGATTGAATCAGCGCCACCACCAGAGCGAGGGCGAGGGCGAAATGGCCAATTTCTATGATCATCCGAGGACCTAAGGGTTGGTTGTGTTTGGGCTGGCCGGCGTCGTCGATGTCGGCTTCAAGTTGTTGGCCGGCATCCCGCTTTGGGTTGCCCCGCCTTCGTTCCAGCGCCCGCTCTTCTTGAGGGCGTCGGCGACTTCACGCGGCATGTAATTCTCGTCGTGTTTGGCCAGCACTTCGCTGGCGATGAAGACGCCGCCCGGTTCCATTCTGCCTTCGGCAATGACGCCCTGGCCCTCGCGGAACAAATCCGGCAGCAGGCCGCGATATTGCACTTTCAGCGTCGATGACAGATCGGTCACGGAAAAGCTGATGTCCTCGCCGTTCTTGACCAGGCTCCCGGCTTCAACCAGTCCGCCGACACGAAAGCGTTGTTCAGGAGCCAGGTGGCGTGTGGTCACTTCGCTGGGGCTGAAGAAAAACACGATGTTGTCTTGAAAGGCCGTCAGCACCAACGCTGCGCCCACTCCGAAGCCCAAGAGGCCGAGTACGACGAAATACAGGCGCTGGCGCTTACGGGTCATGACGAGCTTCCCTCCCCGCGTCGCGCATCGCGCAGGGTCTCGAATTCGTGTCGGCGGGTCTTCAAATCGCGCAGCGTAAAGAACAAGATCCCGCTCAAAGCGGCCGTAGCAAGTCCATAGGCCGGCCATACCCAGGCCGCGTAGCCGCCCATGTCGAGAAATTTCAGGATTGATTCCACGGTCATTACTCCGCCGGCTGCGCGGCTTGATTCACGGCCACCTGGCTCATGCGCGCGTTCCGGATTTTTGCCGCCAGAAGCTCGCTGCGCAGCCGCAATACCAGGACCGCCACGTAGTAACTCGTGAACGCACCCATCATCAGGAACAGCGGCAGAAGAAGTGATTTATCGACCGTCATCCCATCCATTTTGATAATCGAAGGCTGGTGCAGCGTATTCCACCACTCGACCGAGAAATGAATGATCGGCAGGTTCACCGATCCCACCAGCGCCAAAATGGCGGCGGCTTTGTCGCCGCGCTCGGAATCCTCAAAGGCATCGCCCAGCGCCAAGTAGCCGAGATAGAGAAAAAACAGAATCAATGTCGATGTCAGGCGCCCGTCCCAGACCCAAAAGGTGCCCCACATCGGTTGGCCCCAGAGCATACCGGTAATCAACGCCAGCGCGGTAAAGACCGCGCCCATGGGGGCGGAGGCCTTCGCAACCAGATTAGCCATGGGATGGCGCCAAACCAGGAAGGCGGCGCTGTTGGCGGCAACGATGCCGTAGACCATCATCATCAGCCAGGCCGACGAGACGTGGACGTACATGATCCGCACCGTCTCGCCCTGCTGGTAGTCGGGCGGCGAGGTGACCAGGGCGATCGGGAGGCCGGCGAGAAACAGAATTAAGCTTAGGCCCGCCGCCCAGGGATAGACGGCGTCGGCAATGCGCATGAACTGGGTTGGATTCGCGAACCGATGCATGGGGTTTCCTTGATTAGACCGATGGTTTATCGCGGGCGCTCCAAACCTTCCACAGGAAATAGCCGCCACACCAAGTATCGGTTTTAATATAGGCCGGGCAGGGGCGATTCCGAGCCCATCTGCGGTCTCGATCGCGGGGCTTTTTGTAACAGGCCACGCTACCTAGAAGGGTATGATTACGAAATTTCCCGCTTAGTTCCGGGCGTTCAGATTATTCCACCGCCTGCCTCAGGGCGGCGGCCGTGGCCCAAGGGCTAAAGGTGAGGGCGAGCACCATGAATCCGGCCAAGACCGAGAGCATCGGCGTGCTCGGAAGTCCGGTGAGGGCGGCTTCCACGGCGGCAGTGCCGAAGATCAGGATCGGAATGTAGAGCGGCAGCACGAGCAATGACAGCAGCACGCCGCCACGGCGTGTGCCAAGCACCAAGGCCGCGCCGACCGCGCCCACCAGACTCACTGTCGGTGTGCCGAGGAGAAGTGCGAGCACAAGTGGACCATAGCCGGCCGCCGGCAAATGCAATGTTACGGCGAGAAGCGGCGAGACCAGGATCAAAGGCACGCCCGTCGTCAGCCAGTGGGCGCAGACTTTGGCCACCACCACCACCGGCAATGGTGCGCCCGCAAGGACCAGCTGATCCAGGGTGCCGTCTTCAAAATCCACTGCGAAAATGCGGTCGAGCGACAGAAGCGCTGCGAGCAGCGCGGTCACCCACAACACACCTCCGGCGATCCGCGCGAGAACATTGGTCTCCGGGCCGACTCCAAAAGGAAATAAGACAGTGGCAATGGCAAAGAACGCGACAACCGTCAGGCTGTCGGCGCTTTGGCGCAAAGCCAGACGCAAGTCACGCGCAAGGACCGTTGAGAACGCGCTCATTCCTCGCTCCAGTGTGAAGCGTCGGTCGGCGTGAAGGCGCCGAGATTCAGTGTGGCGCCGTCTTCGACAAAAGCGGCGCCATGACTGGCCACGACCACTGCGCCGCCGCTGGCGCGGTGCGCGGCGATGGTGCGCGCGAGTGCCGCCAGCGAGCTTTCGTCCAGTGCGTTTCCCGGTTCGTCCAAGAGCCACAACGGCGCCGGCGCGACCATCAGCCGGGCCAAAGCCAGCCGGTGGCGTTGGCCCGCCGATAACAGCCGCGCCGGAAAGCCCGCCAAAGGCCGCATATCGAAGGCGTCCAAAGCCTGGGAGATGCCGGCATTGAGCCCGGCCCCGCGCCAAAGTGACATCCAGAACTCGAGGTTTTCAGCGACCGTCAGGGCGGGCTTGACCGCATCGAGGTGGCCGATGAAACGCAGGCGGGCGGCGTGGGCGTCGGGATCGTCGATCGGAATCTTGTCCCAGGCGAGTTGTCCGGCCGCCGCGCCGCTCAGCCCCGCCATCAACCGCAATAAAGTAGTTTTGCCGCTGCCGTTGGCGCCGCGCAAAACCAAGGCGCCGCCCGGCGGAAGGTTGAAGGCGAGACCGGTAAATACCAGGCGCCCGCCCCGACGGCAGGCCAATCCCGTGCCGGAAAAGCCGCCGATCTGAAAACTATCGCCATTCCCACCCATGGGCCGGACCATAGCAGAGCAAAGGCACTCCACTAGGGGCGCGCGATTGATTTTGCTAGGGTATTCGCCCGGTCGCGGCAGGGCCTCGCGGGAATGCCCCCCGCGCGCCCTTGTGCTTCGCACAAGGCTCAAATATTTAATTTAGACAAGGGGTTGGGGCCCGGGGCCGCAAGGGGACCCCTGGACTTTGCCCGGCGGATAGGGCTGATTCAGCCGCGAAGCCGGAACATAGCCGGTCGCGGCTGGGGACGGATCGCGTTCAGCTCCAGGGCCACAGCTTTGGTTCGGCCCGTTTCTGGCGCCACACGTCCCCGTCCTCGTCCGGGCCCAACCGTTTTAACGCTCAGCTGGTGAAGGAGCCTCCATGCCGCTCAGTGGTCACGACACGCTGAAGACCCGCCGCACGCTCGCCGTCGGTTCGAAAAGTTATGACTATTTCAGCTTACCGGCGGCGGCCGAAAAAATCGGCGACATCTCGCGCTTGCCGTTTTCGATGAAGGTGCTGCTCGAAAACCTCTTGCGTTACGAGGATGGGCGTACGGTCACCGTCGATCACGTCAAATCACTGGCGGCCTGGCTCAAGACCAAAAAGTCGGACGACGAAATCGCTTATCGCCCGGCCCGAGTGTTGATGCAGGATTTCACCGGTGTCCCCGCCGTCGTCGATCTCGCCGCCATGCGCGAGGCGATCAAGGCGCTTGGAGGTGACCCGCAGAAGATCAATCCGCTGTCGCCCGTCGACCTAGTCATCGATCACTCGGTGATGGTGGATGCCTACGCCAACGCAACTTCGCTGCAGCAGAACATCGATCTGGAATTCGAACGCAACGGCGAGCGCTATAAGTTCCTGCGCTGGGGCCAGATGGGTTTCGCCAACTTCCGCGTCGTGCCGCCAGGCACCGGCATTTGCCATCAGGTGAACGTCGAGTATCTCGCGCAGGTGGTCTGGACCGGCGAGGAAAATGGAAAAACGCTCGCCTATCCCGACACCCTCGTTGGCACCGACAGTCATACTACAATGGTCAACGGCCTCGCCGTGTTGGGCTGGGGCGTTGGCGGCATCGAAGCCGAAGCCGCCATGCTCGGCCAGCCGACGCCGATGCTGATTCCCGAAGTTGTCGGCTTCAAGCTCACCGGCAAGCTGAAGGAGGGCATGACGGCCACCGACCTCGTTTTGACCGTCACGCAAATGCTGCGCAAGAAGGGTGTCGTCAATAAGTTCGTCGAATTCTTCGGGCCCGGCCTCAGCGACCTGTCGCTGACGGACCGCGCGACCATCGCCAACATGGCGCCGGAATACGGCGCCACCTGCGGCTTCTTCCCGATCGACAAAGAAGTCATCCGCTATCTCAGCTTTACCGGTCGTGATCCCCAGCGCGTGGCGCTGGTCGAGGCCTATGCCAAGGCGCAAGGCCTGTGGCGCGACGAAAAGACCGCCGATCCGGTTTTTACCGACACCTTGGAACTCGATCTCGCCGCCGTCGAGCCGTCGCTGGCTGGACCAAAGCGGCCGCAAGACCGCGTCTCGCTGTCCGCCGCAAGTAAGGAATTCGATAAGGCGCTTAAAGAAACTTTCAGCCACGCCGCTCCCGTTTCTTCGCCGGTCGCAGGCCTCAGCGGTGTGGGCGCCAAAGACAAATTGCAAGATGGCGACGTCGCCATCGCCGCTATCACGTCCTGCACCAATACCTCCAATCCGTCGGTGTTATTCGCCGCCGGCCTGCTCGCACGCAAGGCCCGCGAAAAAGGCCTGACCCGCAAACCCTGGGTAAAGACCTCGCTTGCGCCCGGATCACAGGTCGTCACCGACTATCTCGATAAGGCGGGGCTCACGGCCGATCTCAATGCGCTCGGCTTCAACACCGTCGGTTACGGCTGCACGACCTGCATCGGCAACTCCGGCCCGCTCGACGACAATATCGCCAAGTCGATCGAAACCGGCGATTTGGTTGTCACGGCAGTGCTATCGGGCAATCGCAACTTTGAAGGCCGTATCAGCCCGCATATCAAGGCCAACTATCTGGCCTCGCCGCCTTTGGTGGTCGCCTACGCGCTGCTTGGCACCATGAGCAAAGACATCACGACCGAACCGCTGGGCAACGGCAAGGACGGCAAGCCGGTTTACCTGAAGGACATCTGGCCGACCGCTAAGGAAGTCGCCGAGTTCATCGAGAAATTCCTGACGCGCGAGATGTTCAGTTCAAGGTATTCCGACGTGTTCAAAGGACCGGCGCCCTGGCAGGCCGTCAAGGCCACCAAGAGCGAGACCTACGCCTGGGACAAGACCTCCACCTATGTCGCCAATCCGCCATATTTCGTGGGCATGACCGCGAAGCCGAAAGCCGTTACCGATATCGTCGGCGCCCGGCCCATGGCCATCCTCGGGGATTCGGTAACCACCGATCATATTTCGCCGGCGGGCTCCATCAAGAAGGACAGCCCGGCCGGCAAATACCTGATCGAGCACGGCGTCTTGCAGAAGGACTTCAATTCCTACGGCGCGCGCCGCGGCCACCATGAAGTCATGATGCGCGGCACCTTTGCCAATATCCGCATCAAGAACGAAATGGTTCCGGGCGTGGAAGGCGGGGTCACCAAGCATCATCCTTCGGGCGCGGTTATGCCGATTTATGACGCGGCGATGAAATATCAGAAAGAGGGAACACCCCTGGTCGTGGTCGCCGGCAAGGAATACGGCACCGGCTCATCGCGCGATTGGGCGGCCAAGGGCACCAATCTCTTGGGCGTCAAAGCCGTGATCGTCGAAAGCTTCGAACGCATTCACCGCTCCAACTTGGTCGGCATGGGCGTGTTGCCCTTGCAGTTCAAGGGCGATGCAACGCGGAAGACATTGAAACTCGACGGCACCGAGACCTTCGACATCAAAAATCTTCTGAACCTTAAGCCGCTCGGCGACGTCGACGTGACCATCCACCGCGTAGGCGGCAAGTCAGAGACCATCACCGTGCTCTGCCGCATCGATAACTCAGGCGAGCTCGACTATTACAAGAACGGCGGCGTGCTGCATTACGTGCTGCGCAGTTTGGTCGCCTGACGCGCGGGCCTGGCAGGCAACGGCACGCCAGGCCGCGTCACGTCGCTTTCGATGCCCTCGGGTACGGCCCCGCGCTGGAAGAGTGAGGGAGGAGTGCGGCTATGCCTCTAGGACCGCTCTTTGCGATCCTGGCTGCGGCGTTAATGGCTCAGGCCGCCGCTGCTGCGGACGGCTCTTTCCTGGACATCCCAGGCGGCCGCATCGCCTATGAAAGCGGCAAACCAACGGCGGCGAGTGAGACGGTCATACTGATCGACGACGGCACGCTCGATTCGGCTGTCTGGAATGGCGTCTTTCCCATTCTCTGCGAAAAATTCCATACCGTTCGCTTCGATCTGCGCGGCTATGGCAACTCGCCGCAGCCGACGGAACGCTATTCTCCGGTGGATGACATTAGGCATGTGATGTCCGGCCTCAGGATCAAACGCGCGGCCCTTGTTGGCGCATCGGCCAACGGTGGACGCGCGCTGGCTTTCACGCTTGCGCATCCCGAAGCGGTGGACGCCCTGGTGCTGATTGGCCCGTCCATTTCCGGTGTTCCGTCTTCGGAAAGTTTCATAAAAGAAGTAATGCCGTTCGTCGAACGGCTGGCTAAGAACGATAGACCCGGCGCGATCGAGGTCGCGGAAAAGTGGCGGCATTTGGTTGCACCGGCAAACGCCGCCGCGATGCAGGAGCTTCGAGCGCTCCTTAAGAAGCGCGCTCAGACCATTCAGCTGGATACGCTAGCGGCGCCCGGCGAGTCCATCGTGGAGAGACTAGGGGAGATAAAGGCGCGCATCCTGGTGATCGCCGGAGAGTTCGACCATCCCAACAACTTGAACCATTCGAAGGTTGCACACGAAAAAATCCCGGGCTCCTCCTTCATCATGATGAAGGACTCCGCGCACTTACCGTTTCTGGAACATCCAGCGGAGTTTGCGGATGTCGTGGTCAAATTCCTGCAGGCAAAGCGACGGTAGCCTATCGCCCGCTTCGCTGTCTGCCTGCGTCCGAAATTGCGTCGATCCGAGCCGCACCCGGGCGATGATCCCCGTCGCTGCGGATCGGGCTAAAATCCACCTTCAACCACTCGGCATTGAGCCACCGTAACTCCCGAAGTCCCCCCGATTCCGGCGCGAGCAAGCAAGTGACCTTGCCGAGTACCCAATTATTGGGTATAGTGCCATCATGATCAAGACGGTCTGCGAAACCAGGCGCGCGCTTAAGAGCCTGGCGCAGGCTCCTGAATTCGTTCGGATCAACTATCTCATGTGGCGAGGTCAGATTGAGGAAAGCGGCCTCGATGAGGTTCGCAAGGTGCCCGGCTACCACGATGAACCGTTGCAAGGCAAACTGAAGCATTTCCGTTCCGTCCGTTTGGGCCGCGCATACCGCATATTTTATCGGATCGCCGCGATCGACCAAATCGAAGCGGTCCTAGTGGAAGAGGTGAAACGCCATGACTACAAGAAAATCGAAAGGCTCCTCGACCGCTGAGTTAGAAAAGGCTCTGCTGGGCGACGCTATGACCTTCGGTAAGGCTCTGATGGGCCTGCGGGAACTCTATGCCCTGTCGCAGGGCGAGATGGGCAAACGAGTCGGCCTTTCTAAGCAGCATGTATGCGATATCGAGAAGGAACGAAGGTCCGTCAGCCCGGCAAAGGCGGCGACCATTGCGCGCAAACTCGGGCACCCCGAAGCCTATTTCGTGCGTCTCGCGCTTCAGGGTCGGATCAATCACGACGGCCTGAAATTCAAGGTCAGTTTGGAGGCTGCTTAGATAGCGTTCGGAACAACGATGCTGCCAGATTTGAGTCGGAGTGGGCCGCGGGCTTGGGGTCCCGGGCCTGAACCTACCGTACCGCCGCGAGAAACCGCTCCTGGCGAAAGCTGCCCAGCAGTTCCGTCAAATCCCAGGCCGATACCGAAGGATCGCGCGAATACATGATGCGGTCCACGCGTCCCACCAAATTCTCGGACGGCACGAAGCCGACGCCGCCAGACGCCGCCGCTACGCGGCTGTCGAGCGAATTGTCGCGGTTGTCGCCCATCATGAAATAGTGGCTTTGGGGCACGACGTATTCCGCCGTGTCGTCATGAAGTGCGCGGTCAGAACTCTCATTGATCTCGTGCGTGCGGCCGCCCGGCAGGGTTTCGATATATCGGTGCGACCCGCCGCCGGCGTTGGTCTCACGACGCGGCACTTGCGTGCCGTTGATATAAAGCCGGCCGCCCTGAACCTGAACGCGGTCGCCGGGAAGCCCGATCAGGCGTTTGACGTAGTTCTCCGATGGATCGCGCGGCAGCTTGAACACAATCACGTCGCCGCGCTCGGGCGGGCTCTCCAGCAGACGGCCCTTGGACGCGGGCAACAGAAAATCGGGCACCGATCCGATCGGCGCGGAGTACTTGCTGAAGCCGTAGGCGTACTTGCCGGCAATCAGGGTGTCGCCGATCAGCAAAGTAGGGATCATCGAGCCGCTGGGAACGTTAAACGGCTCTGCCGCAACTGTCCGGACGATGAGCGCAAAACCAAGCGCAATGAATACCGAACCGGCATCACGCCATAAGTTTGTTGCCTGGAACTTCGCCATTCTCACCAACCATGCCGTACAAGGGGTCAACGTTGGCCAGTATATGGTCCCCGACTAGCTCCGTGCGTGCGGTTTGAATGCCGATGACGTTTTTGTAATCACCGCAGGTTCGCCAAGCGTCGCTTTCTACGAGGTAAGGCCCTTCTCAAGAAAGGCCGAGAGCCGTTTGGCAAAGGCCGCGGGGTCGGGCACGGCTTCGCCCTCGACGATACGGGCCTGATCGAGCAAAAGATGAGCGGCATCGTTGAGCGCGTCACCGCCCACACTCCCTAAGCGCTTAATCAACGGGTGCTTAGGATTGATCTCCAGCACCTTTCGAATCGCCGGGCCGGCGTTCTCGCCATGCTGCTTCAGCATCCGCGCGAGGTGCAGACTCATGCCGCCGGTGTCAGCCACCAAGCAGACCGGACTGCCGGTCAGGCGGCTCGACACGCGCACATCGGCGACGGCCTCGCCTAGGCTGGCCTTCAGTTTCTCGACCACCGCCGCGATCTCCCCTGCCTGCGGCTCGTCTTTAGCCTCACCCTTCTCTTCCTCGGCGGCCTTGATCGCCGAAAGGTCGGTGCCGGCCTCGGCAACCGACTTGAAGGGCCTCTTGTCGTATGTGGCGACGGTCGGCACCCAGAATTCATCGATCGGGTCGGCGAGCAGCAACACCTCGATGCCCTTGGCGAGGAAGCCCTCCGCCTGTGGGCTCGCCTTCAAGGCTAACGTGCTCTCGCCGGTGATATAGTAGATCGCTTCCTGACCTTCCTTCATCCGGGCCGTGTAATCTTTCAAGCTGACCAGTCCATCGGCTCCGCTGGATTTGAATCGCGCGAGGTCCAGGAGTTCCTCGCGGCGCTCGAAATCCTCGTAGAGACCTTCCTTGAACACGGCGCCGAAGGCCTCCCAGAACGCGGCGTAGTCTTCGGGCTTCTCGGCCCGGTCTTTCAAATCCTTGAGCAGGCGCTTGGAAATGCCGGCCTGAATCTTGCGCAAGATCGGATTATTCTGCAGCATCTCGCGGCTGATGTTCAAGGGCAGGTCCGATGAATCCACCACCCCGCGCACAAATCGCAGATAACGCGGCATCAGTCCTTCCAACTGATCGGAGATGAACACCCGGTTGACATAGAGTTTGACGTGACCCTTGCGTTCCGGATGGAATAGGTCAAAGGGCTTTTGGGTCGGAATGAACAACAGCGCCGTGTACTCGATGGCGCCTTCGGCGTGATAGTGAAGCGTATGCCACGGATCGTCGAAGGCATGGCCGACGTGATGGTAAAACTCCTTGTACTGATCCGCCGTCACCTCGTTCTTGGTCCGCATCCACAGGGCCGAAGCGCTATTGAGCGTCTCGGGCTCTGCGTCGCGCTCATTCTTATCGGACTCATCCTTGATCGGATCGAGAATCACCGGCAGCGCGATATGATCCGAGTAGGTCTTGACGATTTGACGCAGGCGGGGGGTCCCTAGGAACTCCTCGGCGTCCTTTTTCAGATGCAGCGTAATCCGGGTTCCACGTGGCGCGGCGCCGGCGGCCGCTACCGTGAACGCGCCCTGGCCGTTGCTGCTCCAGGTCCAGCCTTCGGCGTCGCCGGCCTTGCGCGAGACCACCTCGACTTGATCCGCGACCATGAACGCCGAATAGAAGCCGACGCCGAACTGGCCGATGAGATTGACGTCCTTCGCCTTACCGCCGTCGGACTTGGCTTCGCCGAGCGATTTGAGGAACTCCGCCGTCCCGGATTTGGCGATGGTCCCGAGGTTGGCGATCAGCTCGTCATGGTTCATACCGATGCCGTTGTCGGCGATGGTCAGAGTCTTCGAAGGTTTGTCGATGCCGATATGGATGGCAAAGTCACCGCTGGTGTCCTCCAGCAGCTTGGGGTCGGTGAGTGCGGCGTAGCGCAACCTGTCGCATGCGTCGGAGGCATTGGAAATCAATTCGCGAAGGAAAATTTCGCGATTCGAATAGAGCGAGTGCACGACCAAGTCTAGGAGCTTGGCAACCTCGGCCTGGAATTCGCGTGTCTCGCTTTTCGGAGTCTCGCTTTTCTGCGACTCGGCTGATTTCGTCTTCGTCATAGTGTCCGACCCAATTTTCCGTTGATTCGCGACTTTATCTTCCGGCACCCCCCTTGCGCAGGGGGCCGTGGGCTGCAGATATGAGATGGAGGGCGGCTCTTGGCAAGGGGCATCCGTTCGCCGCGCGGGTGAAATCTTCGGCGAACATGACGCGAGTCAATTTTATTCAAAAATTTCCCCGGCGGGAATCGTCGCCGGCGTCGCAACTGGTGTTGCCTTAGGCCCTCCAATGGGCCCATGATTATCTTCCGACGGTGAGGTTCTTCGCTCTCAAGATCGCCGTTATGCCTCACCGGGCGCCCGTTCAAACCAGCCGAGCCATAAATGCAAATCCCCGTTCAAATCAGCTTTCACGGCGTCGACAAGTCTGACGCGGTCCAAACCCACATCCGTGAGAAAGTCTCCAAGCTTGAACGTTATTTCGACCGAATCACCGGTTGTCGCGTCGTCGTGGGCAGGCATCACCACAGCCGCTCAAACCTCTTGACCAAGGACCAGCCGTTCCACGTTTCGGTCGTTGTCGATGTTCCGGGTGAGGAATTGGTGGTCAAGCGCGACCCGAAAGACCCGGTGGCGCTGAAAGATCACCGCGACGTCAAAATCGCCGTGCGCGATGCTTTCGCGACCATGCAGCGGCGGCTGAAGGAATATGTCGATAAGCGCTGGCACGATGGTCGGCAAGCGCCCCAGCCCGACTTGATGTAATATGTAGCCGCCACCACTGTAACGAGGCAGCGGCCATGCCGCTGATCCCCGGTTTATGACTAACTTTCTCGCATTCGGCGGCGGTAGCGGACCAGCCGTCACCGCCGTGCTTGGGCCCACCAATACCGGCAAGACCTATCTCGCCATGGACCGGATGCTGGGCCACGCCTCGGGCATGATCGGCTTTCCTTTGCGCCTGCTTGCGCGCGAGAATTACGACCGTGTCGTCAAGATCCGCGGCGTCGGCGCCGTGGCGCTGATTACCGGCGAAGAAAAAATCGTTCCGGCCAATCCGCGTTACTACATCTGCACGGTTGAGAGCATGCCGCTTGATCGGCGCGTGGCGTTTCTCGCCGTCGACGAGATCCAGTTGGCCGCCGACGTCGACCGCGGCCATGTCTTCACCGACCGGCTCCTCCATGCGCGCGGCGACGTGGAAACCATGTTCCTCGGCGCCGAGACCATTAAACCCTTGATTCGCCGGCTCGTGCCCGGCGTGCATTTCGTCGGCCGGCCACGGTTCTCAAAGTTACTCTACAGTGGCTCGAAGAAACTGACGCGGCTTCCGCGTCGGTCGGCGGTGGTAGCCTTTTCGGCGTCGGAGGTTTACGGCATCGCCGAGCTGATCCGGCGTCACCGCGGCGGCGCGGCGGTTGTTATGGGCGCGCTCAGTCCGCGCACACGCAATGCCCAGGTGGCGCTCTATCAGAACGGCGACGTCGATTACATTGTGGCCACCGACGCCATCGGCATGGGGCTCAACATGGATGTCGACCATGTCGCCTTCGCGTCGCTCGGCAAGTTCGACGGTCGCAGCCCCCGCGCGCTGGTCGCCTCGGAAGTCGCGCAGATCGCCGGCCGTGCCGGGCGCCACATGAACGAAGGCACATTCGGGGTCACGGCCGATACCGCCAATATCGATCCCGACATCGTTAGCCGCGTCGAGTCCCATGAGTTTCCGCCGCTCAAGACCTTGTTTTGGCGCAATACCGAGCTCCGGTTTACCTCTCTCGAGGCTCTTCTTGCTTCGCTTAAATATGCGCCGCCGGCCCCGCAGCTGATCCGCCCGCCGCCGGCTGAGGATCAACTCGTGCTTGAGGCCATGACCAATGATGCCGACGTGCGGTCACGCGCTGCCGCCAGCACGGACCGGCTGAGATTGTTGTGGGACGTGGCGCAAGTTCCCGACTTCCGCAAAGTCAAACCCGAGATGCATGCCCGCTTCATAACCCAGGTTTTCCATTACCTGACGGAGGGCGCGGGCGTGCTGCCCGAGGACTGGGTCGCCGGCCAGGTGGCGCGCATCGACCGGACCGACGGCGACATGCATGTGATCATGGACCGGATCGCCGCTATCCGCACGTGGACCTATCTCGCCCACCGCGGCCATTGGATGCTGGACGGATTGGCATGGCAGGAGCGCACGCGCGAGGTCGAAGACCGGTTGTCCGATGCTCTGCACGCCAAGCTGACCAGCCAATTCGTCGATAGCCGCACGGCGCACTTGGTCAAACGCTTGCGCGGCGACGACATCATGGCCGCTGACTTGGCGAAGGACGGCGCGGTCGAGGTCGATGGTCACCGCCTCGGCCACCTCAAGGGTCTGCGTTTCCGCGCCGAGCGCACGGGCTTGCGCGCGGCTGACCGCGCCGTTCTCAATGCCGCCAACGCCGCCTTGCGACCGGTCATTGCGGCGCGGGTAGATGCGATCACCGCCGAGACCGACGCCGCATTCACTCTCGACGATACGGCGCGCATCGTCTGGCGCGATGAACCCATAGCTTCGCTGATTGCCGGCCTAGAGCGCATGCGCCCGCGCATCTTCTTGCCCGAGGATGAACGTCTCGAAGCGGCCGCGCGGTCGCGGGTCGAGGCCCGGTTGCGGGCGTGGCTCGACGCCCACACGGCGGCGGTGCTTGCACCGATGGTCAAGGCGCGCGCGGCGGCAGTCAGCGCTCCGGTTCGCGGGATCGTTTTCCAGCTGGCTGAAAATCTCGGCGCCATCCGGCGCGGCGAGGTCGAAACGCAGCTTACCTTGTTGAAGGACGAGGAGCGCAAAGCGCTTGCGCGGCTCGGCATTCGCTTCGGTTTGGATCACGTGTTTTTTCCGGCCCTGCTCAAGGCCGCGCCGATGCGCCTGCGCGGGCTGTTGTGGATCGCGGCCCAGCGCGGTGCCTCGACACCCGGCCCGGTGCCGGCCTTGCCGTCTTCCGGGCGGGTATCGGTGCCGCTCGTAGCCGATATTCCGGAAACCTTCTACGTCGCTTGCGGATTTCGACCCATCGGTTCCACAGCGTACCGCATCGACATGCTTGAGCGGTTCGCGGCAGACGCGAGGCGCATGACTCGCGAGAAGGTGGTGGTATTTCCGCCGGCGGCGCTGTCGCTGCTCGGAATCAATCTTGAGACTGCCGCCGTCGTGCTGAAGATGCTGGGGTTCAAGGCCAAGATTGAGGCTGTCGGCCTCACGTTCGCGCTGCGCCGGCGAACCTCGCCCAAGGTCAAGGCGCCGCGCCTCGCGGGCCACGGCCAGGCACCGGTGTCGCCGGATTCGCCCTTCGCCAAACTCAAGGAGTTGATATCGTCGTGAGCGCCGGGGCCTTTACGCCGCCGGCCGAAAAAGCCGCCGCCCTCAAACCAGCAGTCGTGCACATCGACAAGTGGCTATGGTTCGCCCGCTTCGGGAAAACCCGCTCGGTCGCGCAAAAGCTTATCGAGCGGGGCCAGGTTACGATCAACGGGGCAAAGGTGCGTAAAACCGGCGCGCCCGTGCGCATTGGCGATCTGATCGCGGTTGTGCTGGGAAGGGTCAAACGCGTCATGACCGTGCGCGGGCTTGGCGAACGCCGAGGCTCGGCTGAAGTAGCGCGGCTGCTCTACGGCGAAGCGGCGCCCGTGGAGAAACTGACGTCGGAAAACGCTGCCTTGCCGCTCTACAAACCGCTGCTCGTCCGGGCCAGGGGTGCCGGTCGGCCCACCAAGAAGGACCAGCGCGTTATTGCCAAGGAATTCGGTGACCGCTGGGGCGACGAAAGCTAAATCACCGCCGCTTGAATGTGAGCGTGAGATTGTTGGCGGGCATGCGCAGGGTTTCATCAAGTTCGAACCCTTGTTCAGCGGCGGCGCTGGCCACCTCGGTGAGGTCGCGAATACCCCAAGACGAATTCCGCGCACGCAACGACTGATCGAAAGCGATATTGCTCTCGGCCAGGTAATCGCCGCCGATCGCATAGGGCCCATAGGTAACGACGATGCCGGCGTCTGGCATCAGCCGAGCGGCGCCCGCGAACAGCGCCAAGGTCGCCGCCCATGGCGAAATGTGAATCATATTGATGCAAACCACGGCGTCCGCCTTCACGACCGGCCATATCGAGTCGCGGACATCGAGGGCGAGAGGTGGGGGCAGGTTGGGCAATGCCGCCCCCGCCACGACCGCGGCAATCGAGGCCCTGGCCTCGGCATCCGGATCGCTCGCCTGCCAGGTGAGATGCGGCAAGGCGCGCGCGAACGTTGTGGCGTGGTAGCCCGATCCGGCGGCGATCTCGAGAACCTGGCGGCCCCCGAAGGCGGGCGGGGACAAAATACGCTGCAGGATCTCAAGGATGGGGGCGGCATTGCGCGCCGCGGCAGCCGGCGCCCGCGGCCCGCCGTCAACGGTCATGACCGGCTTTCGGCGATCTGGAGACCGCTAGAGCATTGCGCCGAAAAATGGGAACCGGTTTTCGGCAAAAGCGATGCGACCACAAATAGATATATCCACCACCATGACTCCGATTTAGCACTGTTCGCTCCAGCTGCGCCTTGACGTAATGCAGCTAAATCGAATACCCAGAGAGCCTTCATGTTGCTGCCCCCAAAATCTGTGGGCGGGTGAGTGAGTGGGAGTTTTGAGGCATGACTTACGTCGTCACCGAAAACTGCATCAAGTGCAAGTATATGGACTGCGTCGAAGTCTGTCCGGTGGACTGCTTCTATGAAGGCGAGAACATGCTGGTCATTCATCCTGACGAATGCATCGATTGCGGCGTCTGCGAGCCCGAGTGCCCCGCCGAGGCCATCGTTCCCGACTCGGACGAAACCGCCGCGGCTTGGCAAGATATCAACAAGGACTACGCCGATAAGTGGCCGAATATTACGACCAAGGGCGAAAGCCCGGCGGACGCCGACGAGTGGAAAGATAAACCAGATAAAAAACAGCTACTTAGCGTCAATCCCGGAAGTAATGCTTAAGCTCAATCCAAGGCTTTAAGTTCGAACGTTAAGCCTTTACAGGTCCTTTGACCTGTTTTTCCGACCATTTTTGTGGTAGGGTCTTTCCAATCCGTCGGGGAACCGGCGGATTATTTTTTCTCCGCCGATTTTTGCGAGCCTTTGACGGTAAGTCTATGAAATACCGTCATTTTTTCTTGAAGCGGAGGTTAGGTGCGTTCGACCCGCATCAGCGAGCGTCATGTTCGCGGGGCGCGCGGGTAAGCCGAGATCTTGAAGTGGAAGAGCTGGCCCGTTGGCGCGGGACCGGCCGTTGGGGGATCTAGCTCTACGGACGACTTAAATAACCCAGGGACTGGAGTGAGAGACCGAATATGCCCAAGACAGCAAAAACAGTAAAAGAAATCAAAGCGGCACTCCCGTTTTCAGCGGGCGACTTTGTGGTTTACCCGGCGCACGGGGTTGGCAAAGTCACGAGCGTCGAGGCCCAGACCATTGCCGGCCAGAAGGTCGATCTGTTTGTCATCAGCTTTGAGCGTGACCGCATGACCCTGCGCGTTCCGGTGCGCAAGGTCGAGAACTCGGGTCTGCGCAAGCTCTCCACCCGCAAAGTCATGGAAGCGGCGCTGACAACCTTGAAGGGCCGCGCCCGGGTCAAGCGCGCCATGTGGAGCCGCCGCGCTCAGGAATACGAAGCCAAGATCAATTCCGGTGATCCGGTGTCGATCGCCGAAGTTGTCCGCGACCTGCACCGCGGCGCGAGCCAACCGGAGCAGTCCTACAGCGAACGCCAGATTTACGAGCAGGCGCTTGAGCGCCTGGCCCACGAAGTCGCGGCCGTCGAGAAAATCAAACCCGAAGCCGCCACCGCCAAGTTGGAAAAACTGCTCAACGCCGCCTAATTCTTCGGCGACGCCATGCGGCACGGCCTCGGGTTTCAATCCGGGGCCGTTTGCTTTGCTGGAATTGGACAATGCAGCTTGTGAGAATCGCCGCCGGCCTGTTCGCGCCGGCATTTTTGTGGAGCCAGCAAAGCACGCTGGCTGCAGCGCCCGATGTCCTCTCCGACGGCGGCGCGGCTAAGGTGGCGAGGGTCATCGACGGCGATACGCTAAGCCTTGTCGGCGGCGCCGCCGACGTCCGCCTAGTTGGCATCCAGGCGCCAAAACTTCCCCTCGGCCGCGCGGGCTTCAAGCCGTGGCCGCAGGCCGACGCGGCCCGCGCGGCGCTCACCGAGCTGACCAAGGGTCACGCCATGAGATTACGTCTTCCGGCCACGTCCAAGGATCGGAACGGCCGCATCCTCGCCCATGTCGTGCGCGACGATGGCTTATGGCTTCAGGAGGAGATGCTGCGCCGGGGTCTGGCGCGGGTTTACACCTTTCCCGACAACCGCCAGCTTGCGCCCGAGCTCTTTGCAGCCGAACGCGATGCGCGGGCCGCGCGCCGCGGAATCTGGGCCGAGGCCGCCTATGAGGTGCGGACGCCAGACCCCGCGCGGCTTGCCGGCGATGCCGGTAACTTCCAAATCGTCGAGGGCCTGGCCATGAGCACCGCTAAGGTCCAAGGGCGCGTCTATCTCAACTTTGGTGACAATTATCGCGCCGACTTTACTGCAACGATTGCGCCCGATGTCATGGCGCTCTTCACCAAGGACAAAATTGACCCGTTAGCACTGAAGGGCAAGATTGTGCGGGTGCGTGGTTATCTCCGGAATTACAACGGGCCGGTCATCGACATTACCCACCCCGAGCAAATCGAGACCGTGGGCGCCCCCGATCAATAACCGCCGGTGGGGGCGCCCTCACTTGGTGTCAAACCGCGTCACGCCGTCCCAGTCTGCCGGCGGCGCGCTTAAAACCCCCGCAATACGATCACGGAAGTGCGTGGCCACCTTATCATCGGCGTCGGCCGCGGCGAGGGCTTCGACGATGGCATGGGCGCCTTGCCAATCGCGCGCCTCGTACAATCGGTAGGCCTCGGTCCAGGCGGCGTACCGTCCCGTCACTCCAGCGGACGCGCTGTTCTTCAAACTCAGCAGCTCATAGATGGTGGTCGGCGTCGCGGTTTCCTTAGCGAGCACGCGGTCGATCGGGCGAAACAAAAAGTGGTCGCCGACCGCTGCCCGAACTGCGTCGCTGACAAGGATCTGTGTTTTGTAAAACTTATTCAGGCCCTCCAGCCGGGCGCCCATGTTAACGGCGCTGCCGATGGCGGTGTAATCGAGCCGATCGGTTGAGCCGACATTGCCGACCACGGCCTCGCCCAAGTGCACGCCGAATCGTGTGTACCACACAGGCCGTCCTTCGCTCCGCAGGCGCGCGTTGAGCGCATTCGACGCATCTCGGCAGGCAAGCGCGGCCTGCAGGCCAGGACGGCGTGGCCGGTTTGCAGGGTGGGTGCGTTCCAAAACGCGAAAATGGCGTCGCCCACGTATTTGTCGACCGTGCCGCGATAGCGAAATGTTTCCCTCACCAGCGCTTCGAAATATTCAGACATCTGTATCAGGAGATCTTCCGCCGGCATCGACTCGGCCATGGGTGTGAAGTCATGCACGTCGGTAAACATCAAAGACAGTTCACGGCGCTCGCCGCCCACGGCGATATTTTCCCTGGAACTGACCAGGTCCTGCAGTAGCGCCTTGGGAACAAACTTGGTGATTTGACCTAAGGCATTTCGCATCTTGCCGATGGAGCGGCCCAGCTGCTCGATCTCGCGGATCATGGTTCGGTCGCCGACCGGCTGGCTCATGTTGAGGCGTGCGATCGCGTCGGTGACTCGCTCAAGCGCCGTCAGGGGACACGCCAGACGCCGCGCGATCAAGACGATGATCGGCGTGGCGGCCAGCAGAATGAGCAACAAGACCAGCGCGGTCTCCCGGCTGATCTCGACAAATCGCCCGGTGAATGTGGCGGCCGGCGTGGCAAATGCGAGAAAAGTCTGGGGCCGGCCCTCAATTTCTTCGCCAAGGCGGATGACCGATGCCAGGAATTCGGTTCTCCCGGTCTTGACGATCTCCGAGGCGTAACTTCCCGAAGCGTCGAACCGATCGAGCATGACCCCGACAATGGGGTGCGGTAAGGCCGTGACGCTTACCTTTTTCATTGCGCCGTCACTCGCCTGTGCTACATCCACGTCGGTCGAGGCGAGCAGCATTCGATCCTCGTCGAACAAAAAGATCTGATCCTCGTCGTCGAACTTAAGATTAGATCAGAACTTTGGAAAGTTGCGCGAGCGATATCTCGGCCGCGATAACGCCCCGGCTCGGCCCGGTGAAGGAGCGTGCGAAGGACATGCCAATGGCGCGCTGACCCGAAATCACCGAGGCTTTGGTCTGAATGATAGTTCCCGGCGCGGCGGTCGCGGCAGCGTACCAGGATTCGGCTTGGTGGCCCGGCTCGGGCACCGGCGCCGATCGCGTGCCGATGGCCTTGCGGTCGGCGCCGATATAGCTCCAGGTCATCATCCAGGCGCCGCCGGCTCCGCACGCAATCCGCCGCGTTGCATAGACCGCCTCGGGCGGGGCGCCGGCGGCAGTCCTCAAGGAACCTTCGCTGCCGCTGAGCTGGACGACGGCGAAGAATTCGCCGGTGGCATAGCCGACGCGCACTTCGGTAACCTGCGGATTAGCCTCGAGTATGGTGACGAAGGACCCTTCCAGGTTTTCGGCTTTCCCGGCCCCGAGGGTGGTGTATTCGGCGAGCACGGCGACGGCGAATTCAATCGGATGGACCATTTGCCGCTGTTGAACCGCGATATCGGCGCGCAGATTCTCGAACAGGCGTTGGCCCATATCCGTGGCAACGCCGAGGCCGCGTCGGTAATTCTCGCCAATAACGACGCCGGATATAACGGCGACCAGCGCGCCAACGATCGCCAGAAGCGCGAGCGCCAGAGGGATCGTGCGTCGCCGCGCCTGATCTTCAGTTTCTATTTCGCCCAATCAACTGGCAGTGGCGCAACCCAGAGCATTCCGGGCAGCATTCGCAAACATAGCGATTCGCGTCCGGCAAGGGCAGGGTGGTGGCGGCCGGCCTTCGCCGGCGCGTGAAGGCGCGCATCTGATTAATGCCGGCCTTCGCCGGCGCGAACCGGTTCCCACTTCGGCTAAAATGCTCTAAGACCGCGCCCATGAGACCACAGAGGACGGCATGACGCGGCTCCCATGATCCTGACACCCATAGAATTAGACCGTCTGCCCCGGATTCTCGACACTTTCGCCTGCGGACTGGCGGAGTATCCCAGCGCGCGGACCGTGTTTGGGCGGATTGCCGGAACGCAACGGTTTTGCGAGGGACCCGGGGCCAATCCATATGGCGGCCGGGAGAAGGCCGTTCGGCTGGCCGGGCGGCTGGCTATCCCGACCCGCGACCAGGAACCAAGCGCCGCTTTTTCCTGGGACGGCTATGCGATTCGCGTGCGCTCCGAAACCAGTGTGGTTTTCCATGAAATCGCCCATTGGCAAATCGCGCCGCCGGCGCGTCGCTTGCGCTACGATTTCGGTCTCGGCGCCGGCCCTGAAACCGGCCGGATTGCCGAAGCCGACGCGGCAATCTGCGTTGACCGAGCGACCAAGGAGGACGAAGAGAATCTGGCGTCTCTCCTTGGCATTTTGTGGGAAACCGCAAGCGACCAGCCTGCCGTGCTGGCCTTCGCGGAACAGAATTGGCTGGAGCTTTACGATCGCGGCTATACCCGCCGGCACTTTGCCGATTATCTGGAGAAGCTCTGCCTGCGCGGCCTGATCGATAGCGCCGGCCGGCCGGTGGCAACGGCGGCCCAGTAAAGCGCGTGTCCCAGCGTCCTAGTTAGACAAGCCGGCGGGGAGCGGGGCCGATTCGACTTCATCAAATCATGCTTTAGGGCAAAAGCCTCACCCCATCGTCATCCCAAGGCTTGTCCTTGGGATCCAGGGCTGCGGAGGCAAAGCCACACAGAGAAATCAGCGCTTCGCACAACGGACCGCGTTTCAATACCCCGCGACATATATGTCGCGCCTCGGTACAAGTCCGAAGGCGGGCTTTTCGGCACACAGCTCTAAAAATCGAATTTGGCTTTGCCGCTATTGTCGAGAACTCCCCAGAAGGTGCCGGCCTCCTGCGGAGCCTTCCACGGCTGATCGAAGGCTTCGGCGATGTTGTAGTCATAGCCGCGGTCGGCTGCTTGACGCATAAACTGCTTCACGAAACTTGCCTGGGCTTCGACCGACGCCGTCGCCGCCTGATGGGGGGCGCCCTTCGAAGGCCAACCGGTCTCGGCGATCATGATTTTCTTCCCGGGAAGGGCCGTGCGCAGTTCGTCGAAACGGTGCGCGAGATAACTTGCCGCCGCGGCCGCCGGTACGCCGTCCCAAAATGGCAAAAGATGTGCGCCGATGAAATCAACCTCCACGGCCAGTTCCGGATGTTTGAGCCAAATATGCCAAGGCTCGGCGGTCGAGATCGGAATGTTTCTCCCGGCCAACAGTCGCCGCGCCTCCCGCAGATAAATAATGACGTCCCCCGCCGCGAGGTCACCGCGTACGATTGTCTCGTTGCCGACGAACAGCCGGTCGATGGTCGCGGGATACCCGGCGACGAGTTGCGCGATCTTGGCCATCTCGGCGCGGTTTTTTGCGCGGTCGCTTCCGAGCCAAATGCCCAGGGATACTTTGAGGCCTAATTCCCGAGCGAGGGCGGGAACGCGGTCGAGCCCAAACTCCAATGAATAGGTGCGTATGCGCCCGGTATGAGCGGCGAGTCGGCGCAAGTCGGCGCGCAAATCGGCTTCGGAAAAGCCCTTTTGCATCTGGGCCTCGCTGTCCGTGCCGGACGGATTGTAGGAAAGGCTCATGATGCCGCGCGGGCCGGCATCGGCGGCCGCAAGCGCTGAAACGGCGGTCGCCGCCACGCAGATTCGGAAAATCAGACGGGCAATGCGGCGCATATATCCTGGCCTTTCACGCTGATCGCGCGCCATATTGTAACGCAATCACCATTCGCTATTTTGCGCTGAAGTTGAATATGAAGAAAGCCACAAAGATCATCCGCGCCGGGCTCGACAAAAAGCGCAATGCCGGCGCCGTCAACACGCCAGTGGTGCGGGCGTCGACGGTGGTTTTTGAGAGCGTCGCGGCCATGCGCGATGCCACCGACCGGGCCACCAAGAATCGCGAAAAAGTACTCTACTACGGCCGCCGCGGCACGCCGACGCACTGGACACTGCAGGAGGCGCTGACGGCGCTGGCCGGCGGCGCCGATACGGTCCTCGCGCCCTCGGGGCTCGGCGCCTGCACACTCGCGATCCTGGCTTGCGTGAAGGCCGGCGACCACATCCTGGTGACGGACTCGGTTTACGAACCGACGCGCAATTTCTGCGCCGGTTTTCTCAAACGATTCGGCGTCGAGACCAGCTATTACGATCCCTTGCTCGCCGAAGGAGTCGCGGCGCTCCTGCAATCCAACACGACCCTGGTATTTTGCGAATCCCCGGGTTCGCTGACATTCGAGATCCAAGATATTCCGGCGATCGCCGCCGCCGCCCACAGGCACGGCGCCAAAGTGGCGGTCGATAACACTTGGGCCAGCCCGCTCTTCTGCAATCCCTTGGCCTTGGGCGCGGACCTCTCGATCGAGGCCGGCACCAAATATATCGTCGGCCACTCCGATGCTGTGATCGGCGCCGTCACAGGCACGGCCGACGCCATCGAGGGCGTGCACCGGGCCAGCGCGGCACTTGGCATCGCCGTTTCTCCCGACGACGCCTACCTCGCGACCCGGGGCCTGCGCACCTTGGCCGTGAGATTGGCGCGCCATCAAGACAACGCGCTTCGGATCGCGCTCTGGCTGCAGCAACGCCCGGAAGTCAAACGCGTGCTCTATCCGGCGCTGCCCAGCGACCCGGGGCATGGAATCTGGAAACGCGATTTCAGCGGCGCCTCGGGACTTTTGGGTGTGGTGTTCAAGCAAACCTCGGCGGCGGCGGTCGCGGCCCTGATCGACGGCATGGAATTGTTCCCCTTGGGCTACTCCTGGGGCGGGTTTGAAAGCCTGATCGCGCCGCTGGCGCCGGGCGGGGCGCGGAGTGCCAGGCCCTGGGCCGAGCCCGCGCCCGGGATCCGCCTCCACATCGGCCTGGAGGATACCGAAGACCTCATGGCCGATCTCGACCAGGGCCTCGCCCGCTTCCGGAAAGCGCTATAAAAATAGCCGGCTATTGATTTGCCGGGACGGGCTCTAAGAATGGATTGTTTAACTCTCGATCCCCGTCCCGGGAGAATATGCTTCCAGAGGGCCGCGCCGTCACCCTAGGGAAGCCCCTTTTTTATTAAATGCTAGCCCCTTATCGACTAGAGTACGCGCCGGGTGAGAGAGCTTAGAGCACGGTCCGCGAAACCACGCGGAGCGGACGGGAGAGATTGAACCGATGAATCTACAAGCCGACGTTAGCCCCGGCGGCGCGACCCCGGGAACCGCCGTATCGAAGGCCGGGCAGGACGCTATTGTTGTGCGCTTTGCAGGAGATTCCGGCGACGGCGTCCAGCTCCTCGGCAACCAGTTTTCCCAGGAAACCGCCCTGGCCGGAAACTCGCTGGCCACCTTTCCTGATTTTCCCGCCGAGATCCGGGCGCCTACCGGCACCACCTACGGCGTTTCAGCTTTTCAGATCAATTTTGGCTCGCGCGTCATCAAGACCGCCGGCGATCAACCCGACGTTCTCGTTGCCCTCAATCCGGCCGCGCTGATGGTCAACTACAAGATGCTCAGGAAGGGCGGCCTTGTGATTCTCGACTCCGGCGCTTTCAAGGACCGCGACATCAAGCGCGCGGGCTTTAACGTCGATCCGCGCACCGACGGCACGCTCAAGGAGTTCCGGGTTCTCGAAATCGACATCTCGGCGCAGTCCCTGGAAATCGCCAAGCCCTTCGGCGTGTCGCAAAAGGAAGCGCTTCGCACCAAGAATATCTGGACGCTTGGTCTGGTTTCTTGGATGTACGACCGCGATATGGCTTCAACCATGGAATATATCGCGCGCAAATTCGGCGCCGATGACCCCATCGGCAAGGCCAATCTCGCCGCGCTGAAAGCCGGCCATGCTTACGGCGAGACCCACGAGCTTTCGGGCGATGTGGCGCCGGTCAGCATGCCGGCGGTCAAGTTCGAGCCCGGCACCTATCGCCTGGTCTCAGGCGCCGAGGCACTGGCCTGGGGCCTCGCCGCGGGCGCCAATCTCGCCGGCCTGGAGATGGTGCTGTCGTCCTATCCGATCACGCCGTCCTCGCCGATTCTGCATATCCTCGCCCGGCTGAAGCAATTCGGCATAACCACCTTCCAGGCCGAGGACGAAATCGCCGCTTGCTGCGCCGCCATCGGCGCGTCCTTCGGCGGCAAGCTCGGCGTCACCGCCTCTTCGGGTCCCGGCATCGCGCTCAAGACCGAAGCGATCGGCCTCGCGATTTCGACCGAGTTGCCATTGGTCATCGTCAATACCCAGCGCGCCGGTCCGTCGACCGGCCTGCCGACCAAGACCGAACAGTCCGACCTGTTCATCGCCGTCTTCGGGCGCAACGCCGATGCGCCGATCCCGGTGATCGCGTCGCATTCACCCGGCGATTGTTTCGACGTCGCCATCGAAGCGGTGCGGCTTGCCACCAAATACATGACCCCGGTGATGATCCTCTCCGACGGCTACATCGCCAACGCCGCCGAACCGTGGCTGATCCCCTCGATGAAAAGCTACGCGCCCTTTAAGGTTCAATTCCGCACCGAAACCGAAGGCTTCCATCCTTACGTGCGCGACCCTAAAACGCTCGCCCGCGCCTGGGCCGTGCCCGGCACGCCGGGACTCATGCACCGCATCGGCGGTATCGAGAAAGACTACAATTCCGGCAATATTTCCTACGAACCGGCCAACCACCAGAAGATGACCGATACGCGCTTCGCCAAAATCAACAACATCGCCGACGACATTCCCGAACAGGGCGTTGAAGTCGGCAACACCAAGGGCAAGCTCGCCGTCGTCGGATGGGGCTCGACCTTCGGTCCCATCAGCCGCGCGGTTCACAACATGCGCGATCAGGGCCTTGATGTTTCGCACATCCACATTCGACACATCTGGCCGCTGCCGCGCAACCTCGGCCAGCTGCTCAAGAGCTTCGACAAGGTGCTGGTCGCGGAAATGAACCAGGGGCAGATGCTGACGTTGCTCAAGAGTCAGTACCTCGTCGACGCCAAAGGTTTGCTCAAGGTTTCGGGCCAGCCGCTCAAGATCGAAGAAGTGACCAACGCCATTCGCGCCCAGCTTGGAAGCTGACAACCGGATCGCTTCGGGCAACCGCGCGAGATTTGGAGACACCGACAATGAACGTAACTGTGCCGCCCGACAAACTCACGGCCAAGGACTTTGCCTCGGATCAGGAAGTGCGGTGGTGCCCCGGCTGCGGCGACTACGCAATTCTAAAATCCATGTACAAGTCGCTCGCCGACATGGGTGCGACGCCCGAGAACACCGTGTTCGTATCGGGCATCGGCTGCTCGTCGCGCTTTCCGTACTACATGGCGACCTACGGCTTTCACACCATCCACGGCCGCGCCCCGGCTGTCGCCACCGGCCTGAAGCTCGCCCGCCCCGAGTTGGATGTGTGGGTGGTCACCGGCGACGGCGATGCGCTGTCCATCGGCGCCAATCACCTGTTTCATGCGCTGCGCCGGAACGTCGATCTCAACATTCTCTTGTTCAACAACGAGGTCTATGGGCTCACCAAAGGCCAGTTTTCGCCGACCTCGCGGGTTGGCCAGAAGTCACCCTCGACGCCCATGGGCAGCATCGATAGTCCGGCCGATCCCTGCACGTTCGCGCTGGGCTGCAATGCGCGGTTCATCGCCCGCGGCATCGACATTCAGGCCAAGGAACTGGGCGTGCTGTTTGCGCGCGCGCGCGATCACAAGGGCGCCTCGTTCGTCGAGATCATCCAGAATTGCATCGTCTACAACGACGCCGTCTTTGCCGATTTCACGGACAAGGATGTCGCCGCCGAAATGCAGCTGCACGTCAAGCACGGCCAGCCCATGCTTTACGGCAAGGCTGGGAACAAGGGCCTGCGTCTCAATACCCAGGCCTTGAAGATCGAAACCGTGATCGTCGGCGAAAACGGCGTCACCGAAAAAGGCATCTTGGTCCACGACGAAAAAAACCGGGTGTTGGCGGGAATGATCGCGGCCTTGCGCCCGCCCAGTTTCCCCGAGATTCTGGGGGTTATTTATTGCGATCCCGCGGCCACGTCCTACGAACAGGCGGTCGCGGCCCAGGAGGCCCAGGCCCGGGCCAAGGGCCTCGGCGATCTGGACAAACTGATGCGCGCGGGCAATACCTGGTCGGTCACGTAAGGCCGCGATCTCCAGGCGCGCGCACGCGCAAGCGAGCGGGCGGGCTACCCAAATCCGCCGGTGTGAAGAAACCGGCCCCCTGAAGTCATCGGCCCCGCCGAAGACATGGGCGCGCCATGGTTGCCGATAGCGACGAAAAATCCATCGAGGTCCTGAACTTTCCCAAGGGCACGCATCTGTTCAAACAGGGCGATGCGGGCAACGCGGATTACGTCGTCAATACCGGCGCCATCGGCCTTTTTCGCGAAGCCCATGGCCGCAAGATTCCCCTCGCCACCGTCCGGCGCGGCGAGGTCTTCGGCGAGTTATCGGCCATCGACGCCAGCCCGCGCATGGCTACAGCCTTCACCCTGGAAGATGCCAACGTCATGGTGATCCCGGTCGAGATCATGGCCGACAAGCTACGCAAGGCCGATCCATTGATCGGCACGATCGCCGCCATGATGATGCAAACGCTGCGCGGCGTGCACGAAACCTACCTGCCGAAATCGCGCAGCCTGGCTGATGCCATCACCCAACTTGGGCGGCAGTCGGAGATTGTCGAGCGGTTTTTGCAGAGTGATCTGCCGGCGGCGTTCCGCAGCGATCTTTCGGCCAAACTCGAGAAATTGAACAAGGTGATCGGCGAACTGCGGGGCGTTGCCGCCGCCCACCGGGGCGAGGAACGCCGTGCCTGACGAGGCCGAGCTGCCGCAATAGAGCAATTTAGCTGAAGCAGAGCTGCCTGCTTCCGCCAAGCTCAGTCGTAGCGCGGAACGTCCGCCCAGCCGTAACCCAGCTCCTTCACCGGCTTGCCGGCGAAGCTGCGGGTCGCCTCTGAAACCGGCTCGCCGCCCAACCTCGCGTAAAAATCCCGCGACGGATTATCGGCCAGAACCCAGACGAACAGGCCCTTCAACCCCTTCACGGCGAGGCGGTTCGCCGCCGCCATGAACAGCCGCCGCCCATGGTTCGCGCGCTGAAACCCGCGCGCGACGTAAAGCGAGGAAATCTCTGCTTGGAACCGAGCGTCCCGGTGCCGCAAGGGTCCAGCGGAGATGAAACCGACAACGCGGCCGTTGTGATCCTCGCTGACCAGGGTGATCAACTCATGTCCTTGGCGCTCGAGAAGGCGCACCCATACAAAGGTACGGTTCTGCTCGGTCATGCTGTCGAGGTAGGCCTGCGGGATAATGCCGCCGTAACTCGACCGCCAGGTATCTACGTGAACCCGGGCAATGGTGGGCGCGTCGTCCAGCTCGGCCGGGCGGATGGTCAGCATGATTGAGTCCTATCCCGCCCCGATCTTAATCCTTCGCGGCGGCGTGAGCCACCGGGTTCACACAGTTATTGATTACACCACTGCCTAGCCCTTAATCTGCACGCTAAATCCGGGGGAGGGACGGCAATATGGCTCCGCGCCACATCACCACGCCGCGCGCTTTTTTCCATTGCCCATGATAATTCCGTCAGCGGTTTTTCCCCAGCCATGACGGCATCCGCAGCACCGCCGCCGGTCGTTTCCCCCCGCCGCGCCGCGGTGGCGTTTATCCTGTTCACGGTGCTGCTCGACGTTGTCGCCTTGGGAATAATTATCCCGGTGCTTCCGGCGCTGGTCGTCGAGTTCATGGACGGCGACACGCCGCGCGCCGCCGGAATTTACGGCCTGTTCGGCACCGTCTGGGCGCTAATGCAGTTTCTTTTTTCGCCGGTGATCGGGGGGTTGTCCGACCGCTTCGGCCGCCGCCCGGTCGTGCTCATCTCCAACTTCGGGCTGGCTCTGGCTTATCTCGTGACGGCCCTTGCGCCCAATCTGATCTGGTTCTTCGTCGGCCGCGTGATTTCCGGCGTCACCGCCAGCAGTATCTCGGCCGCCACCGCCTATATCACCGACGTCACGCCGCCCGAAAAACGCGCCGGCGCCTTCGGCCTGATCGGCGTCGCCTTCGGGTTTGGTTTTGTCATGGGGCCGGTCGTCGGCGGCCTTCTTGGACACATCGATTTGCGCCTGCCGTTCTGGGTGGCTGTGGGATTGAGCCTCACCAACGCGCTCTACGGCCTGTTTGTCCTGCCGGAGTCCTTGGCCCCCGAGCGGCGTCAGAAATTTTCCTGGCGCCGCGCCAACCCGGTAGGCGCGCTGGTCCTCCTGCGCTCGCATCCCGAGCTTGCCGGCCTCTCGCTGGTGCACTTCCTTTACACCCTCGCCCATAACGTTCTACCCAGCGTCTTCGTGCTCTACGCCAGTTATCGCTACGGCTGGGACCAGCGCACAATCGGTTTGACCATGGGCGCCTCCGGCATCGCCATGATCGTTGTCCAGGGCGTTCTGGTAAAGCCGGCGGTGGCGCTCTTTGGCGAGCGCGCCGCGCTGATCGGCGGGCTTTGCTGCGCCGTGTTTGGATTTTCCATCTATGGTCTCGCGCCCAACGGCACCTGGTTTTGGCTTGGCATTCCGATCCTCGCTCTTTGGGGGCTTTACGGGCCGTCGTCCCAAGGCCTGATGACCAGGCGCGTGAGCCCTTCCGAGCAAGGCCAGCTTCAAGGCGCGCTCAGCAGCATCATGGGCATTACCGGCATGATCGGGCCCGGACTTTTTACCCTGACCTTCGCCTTTTTTATCGGGCCCGGCCGGACCATGCCGGTGCCCGGCGCGCCCTTTCTGGTGACGGCGGCGCTGGTGGCGGCGGCCGCGCTTCTTGCCTGGCGAGTGACCCGCCCGAAATAGCCCCTTCCGGGGCTTTTTGGGGTCTTGAAATCCTCACGTCG
>SHVO01000014.1 GCA_009694245.1 Rhodospirillaceae bacterium
TGAGGGTGACGCCACGGGTAGCAGCAGGCGGCTGCGGTGTTTGGTCCAAGGCCATATGCGACATGTCAGTCAGGAGACGCCGCGCGCGGGGGTTTTCCTGCGCCGATTATCACCTAAAAGTGTTCGGGCGCCTTCAACCAAATGCCCGCTCGACAGTGTTTTAACCGCCGTGATCGACCCGGTAACCGCCCTTAAGCCCATAATTCCAGAGCGTCGTTGCCCTAGGCGCGCCGGCAATCAGCCATGAACCGGCGCGCGCGCCGGTCCGGGGCCAACCCCCGGTGTCTAGATTGCCGGGGCGGGCGGCGGCGATTTACGCCATACTCAACCCTACGCTCGGAATTGCAGCCAGGAGGTGTGCCATGCGCTCTGTCACCAGATCAGCGATTCTCGCCGGGTTCGCCTTCGCCTTGGTCATGCAGGCCCACGCCGCCAAAGCCGTGGTGATTGTGCTCGGCAACGGCCTCGCGCAGAGTTGCTATGAAGCGGCCTTAGCCATCTCCAAGGGGCTGGTCTACTTTCCGCCGGTAATCACCGGCACTTTGATCGACTTGAAGCCCATACAGCTTTGCACCTCGGCCCTTGAAGAAGGCGACCTCTCCGGGCGGGATTTGGCCGGGACGCTGGTCAACCGCGGCGTGCTCCAGTTTATCGAAGCCGGCTACGCCGCGTCCTTGAAGGATTTCGACCAGGCCCTGCGCTACGACGATTCCATCGGCGAAGCCCATGCCAATCGCGGCGCGGCGCTGGTCGCCCTGAAGCGCTGGGCCGACAGCATTTCGGCGATCGACAAGGGCATCGCGCTCGGGAGCGCCGAACTGGAAAAGTCCTACTACAACCGCGCCATCGCCAACGAGGAACTCGGCAACGTCAAAGGCGCCTACTACGATTATCAGAAGGCCCTGGAACTGAAGCCCGGTTGGGAAGCGCCGACCCAGCAGCTGACGCGCTTCACGGTTCGTAAGAAGAGCTGAAAACTTCAGGGAACGGGGCGAGGCCGCCGATTTATATTTGGTCGGCGTTTACCGCCTCAACACAATTGCGCCATCTTGCTCGCGCTAAACTGGGTCATGGATATTTTCCGTAACACAGCGTTCGCGCTCGGCGCGGTTCTCGCCGCGGGATTTATTTCCGGCGCCGCCGAAGCCGCCTGCACCTGCGTCTGCGTCGAGGGCGCGCCCCGCGCTCAATGCCCAAGCATTCTCGAAACGCCGCCGGTTTGTCCCTTAAGCGTTTGCGCGACCGGCGGGTCCACGGCCAAGTCGCCGCCGATTGACCTGACCGATTTTCTGTACCAGTCGTGATGTTAGTTTACTGCATGATTGGGCTCTGATCGAGTGGTGTTGGGATTGGTCTATAGGCCACCGGCGCCGGTGGCCTATAGCCGAGCGCCGAATGGGGGCGCCTGGTGCAGCCCCGCCCGCTGGCTGAAGGAGGGCCGCTGGAACGACGCGCCGGCGGCGTCGGTCGCGGGCGGCGATGAAGCGCCCCGGGCCGGCGGGCGCAACGCCGACCAATGGCGCTGGGCGGCAAAAATGTTGGCCGCGAAAAAATACTGGCCGCCGAGTTTCGGGCCGGAACCGGGTCTCATTGGCTGTGAATGCCCGCGGGAAATGCTCGAGGAATTTCGCATCGAGCATCAGCCTTCACCGCCTAACCAAAGGAATCATTCATGAGCCGACCAGCCGGCAAATACGGCAGCAAGCGCGGGCGCCCGCGCAGCAACCGCCCCGAAGTGGACTTGGGCACGCCCGAGCTGCGCATGAAACGCTTGGCGGCCTTAGGCGCGCCCCGCGGCCCAACTGGCCGGCGCCCGATCCCACGGCGGCCGAAAACGCCCTCGGGGTAGTATTGTGGCAGGGCTTCCTGCACAGCGACTACGAGCAGGCCAAGCGCATGCACGACGCCGGCGTCAGCTTCTGCGGCTGGTGGGTGCTGGTCCATCCCAAAACCTTCACGCAAGGGACGTTGGGGCGTTTCGCGGCCGGCGGCTCGACGGTGGTCGATAGCGAAGCCGCCGAGGTCAACCTCAAATCGGCGAGCGCTTACATCGGCAAGGAGCGCGCCGTGCTCGATGCCGTGATCAACACCTGCGTCTACCAGCGCGCCAACCCGCGCCAGATGGAAAAACCGCGCACCGGGCTGTGCCAGCTGATCGAGTGGCAAAAGCAGGGGAAACGGGTGAGGTGAGGGGGCCTCGACACCTGCCGCTGGCCGGTTCCCCGGGGCTTTTTGCGGGCAGGCAGGGGCCTGAAAATGCTCTACCATGCGCTTCAGTTGTCGGGGAATTCCGGGGGGGGGTAAATGTTCGCGCATATCGCATCGATTGGCGGCCTGATCATCATGTTCGCGATCGCGACCATGCTGCCCATCAACATGGGCGCGATCGCGCTGGCGGCGGCGTTCATTGTCGGCACGGTCTTTGTCGACATGCCGGTCGCGGCCATCCTCGCCGGTTTTCCCGGCGATCTGTTCGTCACCCTGGTCGGCATCACCTATCTTTTCGCCATGGCCCAGAACAACGGCACGGTCGATCTTCTGGTGCACTGGGGCGTCAAGGCGACCGGCAGGCGCACCGGCGTGATTCCCTGGGTGATGTTCGCCGTGGCGGCGACGCTCACCTCCATCGGCGCCGTCAGCCCCGGCGCTGTCGCGATCATCGCGCCGATCGCCTTGCGCTTCGCCGTGCAGCACGGCATCAACCCGATGCTCATGGGGCTGATGGTGATTCACGGCGCCCAGGCCGGCGGTTTCTCGCCGATCAGCATCTTCGGCGGCATCACCAACCAAGTTGTCGAACGGGCGGGCATCGCGGGTAACCAGACCGTGATGTTCCTCGCGAGCCTCGGTTTCAACTTCGCCATCGCCGTGGTGGTCTCGCTGGTTTTCCGCTCGGACGGTCATGGCCTGGGCAACGCAGCGCCGGCTGACTCCAACCCGGGCGCCAAACCCATGGCGGCCGACGCCGGCGCGCTGACGCCCGGCACGCTAACTCCCGAGAGGGCGCTAACTCTCGCAGCGCTGCTCGCGCTCGCCGTCGGCGCGCTGGCCTTCAATCTCAATGTCGGTTTTGTCGCCATGACCGCCGCCGTGGTGCTGGCCTTGTGTTTCCCCATGGCGCAGAAGGGCACCGTCGAGAAAGCCGCCTGGTCGACGGTGCTTCTGATCTGCGGCGTGATCACTTACATCGGCGTACTTCAGAAGGCGGGCACGATCGATTGGATCGGCGAGGCGGCCTCGCAGCTGGGCCAGCCGCTGTTGGCCGTGCTGCTGCTCTGTTACGTCGCCGGCATCGTCTCGTCCTTCGCCTCCTCGACCGGCGTGTTGGGCGCGACCATCCCCTTGGCCGTGCCGCTCCTGGCCCAGGGCGAGTTGAGCGCGATCGGCGTGGTTGCCGCCATCGCGGTCTCGACCACGATTGTCGACGCGAGCCCGTTCTCGACCAACGGCGCCTTGGTGCTGGCCAATATCGAGGCGGATAAACGCGAACGCTTCCTCAAAACCCTTTTGATCTACGCCGCCGTGGTCACCGCTGTCGGGCCGGGCCTGACGTGGCTCGCGTTCGTGTTGCCGGGCCTCTAGGCCGATGTGCGGCCGCGCACGGCTTCCGGCGGATTACTCCGAAATCAAGATCGCGTTCGGGCTGGGCGACGCGCCCGCGCGCGAAGGCGCGCATCTTAAAGACGGCGGCCCTTCGGCCGCGCCCAACTTCCCGCCGTCGTGGAACATCGCGCCCATCCACAACCGGATGCCGGTGATTCTGGCGCGCGCCGACTGGCCGGCCTGGCTGGGCGAAACCCCGGCCGACGAGGCCGAACTGAAGGCGCTGCTGCGGCCCTATCCTTCCCAGGAGATGCATCTCTGGCCGGTGGATAAACGCGTCGGCAATGTGCGCAACAACGATGCTTCCCTGGTGGAGAGAGTCGAGATCGCCGGTCTTGGGTAAGTCAAACCGGTGTTCAGGAGTGACGGGATAGAGTATCAACATTGACCGCAATCGCTGACCGTCATCGACGGTGACAGGGGGGAAGCCATGAGTTCGCCAGCTCGTGAGGTTCAGCCGCTCGACAAACGCGGCGTCTTTTTCGCGGTGATCGTCATCGCGCTCGCCGGGGTATTCGAGACCGTCATGTACTCAGCGCCTGGCGTCTTCGCCCGGCCGCTGTGGGCGGGCAGCGCGCTGACGCTCGCGCTGGTTCTGGGATTCCTCTCCTTCCTGATCCCGGTGGTTATCGCCTGGCTGATCTGCCGCAAGGACGCGCCGAGCATGGCCTCGCAATCTAATCCGGGAACACGGCCATGAGCTTTACCGTCAGCCCGGTGGCGATCGTTTTCTTCTTCGCGGTGATCGCCGTGACCCTCGGCATCACCTATTGGGCGGCGAAACGCAGTCATACGACCTCGGAACTCTACGCCGCCGGCGGGCGGATCAACGCCTGGCAGAACGGCTGGGCAGTGGCGGGCGACATCCTGTCGGCGGCCGTGCTTTTGGGCGGCGTCGGCATGTTCTTCACTTCTGGCTACGATGCCGTGCTTTATGCCTTCCCGGTGCTGATGGGCATCGTCATCGCGCTCGGCCTAGTCGCGGGCCCCATGCGCCGGCTGGGGCGGTTCACCTTCACCGACGCCGCCGCCATCGGTTTGTCGCCGGTGCCGATCCGGATCATCGCGGCCTTGAGCACGCTCGCCGTCCTTCTGATGTACTTGACCGCGCAAATGCTCGGCGCCGGCGGGCTGATCCAGATCCTCTTCGGGATTCCCTTCGCGGTGGCGGTGACCATCGTCGGCCTGCTGATGGTGATCTACGTCGCCTTCGGCGGCATGCTCGCGACCACCTGGGTGCAGATCACCAAGGCCGTGCTGCTGGTCACCGGCATCTCGCTGCTCGGGATTCTGGCGCTGGCGCAAACCGACTTTTCGCTCGACCAGCTATATGCGCGCGCGATCTCGGTCCATCGTCTCGGCGCCAATCTGATGCAGCCCGGCGGCTTGGGGCTTTCGCGCATCGAGGCAACCTCGCTGACCATGGCCTTTGCCTTCGGCATCCCGGGCATGCCGCATCTGCTCATGCGCTTTTTCACCGTCCCCGATCCGGTGACGGCGCGGCGCTCGCTGGTCGTCGGCATCTCGGTCATGGCCTTCACCTTCGTGCTGATCTACCTCGTGCTGGGACCGGCCGGCGTCGCCTTCGTCACCGACAATCCGGCCTTTGCCACGGCGTCGGGCGGCGTGCAGGGCGGCACCAACATGGTCGTGCTTCACCTGGCGCGGAGCGTCGGCGGCGACGTGATCTTCGGGCTGATCGCCGCCGTGGCCTTTGCCACCATCCTCGCGGTGGTCTCCGGGATAACCGTCGCCGCGGCCTCGGCCTTGTCGCACGATCTCTACGTCCACGTGTTCGCGCGCGGGCGGGCTGACGAGCGGCGTGAGACGATCATCTTCCGCGGGTCCTGCGTGGTCATCGGCGCGGCCGGCATCGGCCTCGGCATCGCCTTCCAGGGCCAGAACATCCTGTTCCTTACCGGCCTGTTGTTCTCGATCGCGGCCAGTTCGTGCTTTCCCATGCTGGTAATGGCGATGTTCTGGTCGCGGCTGACGACGGCGGGCGCGGTCGCGGGCGGCGCCGTCGGGCTCGGCTTGTCGGTGGGGCTGATCATCATCGGACCCAGTGTCTGGGTACAGGTGCTGGGCAACGCCGTAGCCATTATTCCCCTGAGCCAGCCCGCGATCATTTCCGTCCCGGCGGCCTTCGCGACCATGGTGATCGTCTCGTGGCTCGGACGGCGCACGAAGACCGTCCTTACATAGATGCGCGCCTTCGCGCGCCGGCGTAGGCCCGAAAATTGACTTGACGTCTGTTGGCAATTATACCAACATTCATCAGGCGTGTGGAGGAGGAGAATGCGGGCAACCCGGCCGGTTTCATGGCTCACGCCGGCGCTAAAAGCCTTCGGGGAATTTCCCGAAGGCGCGCGCGAAATCATGCTCGACGCGTTGAGCATCGCCGCTGAGGGCGGTAAGGCTGCAATTGTCAAGCCGATGAAGGGGGGCGGGTCCGGGGTTTTTTAGGTGGCCGTGCCCTATCGCGGCAATGCTTTTCGGTTGGTCTACGCGGTGCAACTCGGAGACGAGCTTTGGGTGATTCATGCGTTTCAGAAGAAATCGAAGCGCGGCATCAGGACGCCGCAAAACGAGATTGTATTGATCAAGGACAGATTACGGCGATTGAAGGAGATGTTGTGATGAAAAAGGAATCACTTGAACTGATCCGTAAGAGCGGAAACATCTATCGAGATTTCAAAATGGCGGATGCCGACGCCCGTCAGTTGAAGGCTCTTCTGGCCGCTGAAATCATCAAAACTCTCGATAAGGGCGGATTGAGCGTGAGAAAGGCGCAAGGACTCACGGGGATTGATGCCGGAGACTTCTCCCGCGTCCGTAACGCTGATTTTCGGCGCATCAGCGTTGAACGACTTATGGCGATGATTAATCGGCTCGGGTCACGGGTCGACGTGAAGGTCAAAGTGCGGCGCACCGCAGCGGGCGAGCACCGCGTGCCGGCGTAGGCGTAACCCAGGGCGCGGATAATTAGGGTCGGAGTAAAAATCCGCTCGCCGTTCACGCAAGACGCGACAATGGTGCGTGGATTTTTACTCCGACCCTAATTATCGTCACTACCACTTCAAGCTAAAATCATCCCGCTCTGGCACTCCGCGAGAACGTCCGTCCGGTTCACAGCGGCGCCGGGGCGATGTTGGCGACATCGGTGTTGGGCCCGGTCTTCGGGGCCGGCGTTTGCCAGCGGATATTGCCCCGCAGATTGTCGTCCTTGGTTCCCGCCTTCGACAGCGTGATCGAATAATCCGCTTCATCCCTGGGCGCGCTTTTCGCGAGGTTCCAGACGGCGACGTTGGCCTTGGCAGCCTCGTCCATGTGCACGCCTTGATAGCCCGCGCCGGTGGTGCCGACGACTTTCGCGCCGGCCGGAAGGACCAGGCTGATGGTCACGCCCTCGGCCGCGAGGCCTCTGTCCTTGAGGCCGCCGTTCTCGACGTGCAGTTTGTAGGTAACCCCCCTGGCGACTTTCACGCCGGCGCTGAGCTGACCCGCGAGCGGCGGGCGGAAGCCGATGTCGTCGCGCGCCCAATTGTAGATTTCCCGCAAAGCCGCTTCCGGCAGGCGCGTGCGCGAGAAATTGCCCATCATGAAACGCCGCGGCGACGGCGGTTCGTCGAGCAGCGCGCGATGTTTCGGCATTTCGTCGGTGTGGGTGTAAACCAGCTTGGCGAAGGCGTCGAAATCGGCGTTGATCGCGCCGAGATCGCCGCGCGGGCCATTGAGCGTCACGCCGTGACATTGGCTACAGCCCATATTGATCGCCACCGCCTGTCCGGCCGGGGCGTTGGCCGGCACCTCGAAGCGCCACGGGCCGGGCTGCTCTTTCTTGGCGAGGCCGGCCGACCAAGCGGTCAGGTTGGCGATATCCTGATCGTTGATCTGGGAGTCGACGTAGGCCGGCATGACCCCCCAGGGCCTGCGCACCGCCTGTTTGAATTGCGCGAAACTCAGCCCGCGCCCGGCGAGGTCGGGGCCGAAGGCGCCTTCGCCCGCGCGGCCGTGGCAATTTTTGCACTGGGTCTCGTTGCCTTCCCAGATGGCCTGTCCGGCCTTGGCGTCAGCCGCGAGGCCCTGGGCAAAAGCCGCGCTCGCGCCGAGCGGCAGCAAAAGAAAGGCGAGCATGAATTTGTTCATTTTGGGGTCCCCTGATTTTTCGGCGGCGGGATGTCGCGGCCGAAGGCCGGCATTTAACAGATGCGCCTACGCGCGCCCGGCATTATAGGCCGATCGCGGCGCATTTTATCAGCCCCCGTCGGCGAAAACTTATTCGCGGCGCGATGCTCGAAATCGGCGGAAAGCCGAGGTTTTTACCTATTCGCCGGGCTGGACGCGGCCGGCCGCGGGAGCCGGCGGCGACAGCCGGCCGCGCTTGCCGAGCCGGCCTACCCACGCCTCGAAGCGGGCCACATAGACGAACACCACCGGCACGACCAGCAGGCAGAGCGCCGTCGAGGTAATCAGGCCGCCGATCACGGCGGTCGCCATGGGCTGGCGGAAACTGGAGTCTTCGCCGAGCCCGAAGGCGATCGGCAGCATGCCGGCGATCATCGCCACCGTCGTCATGACGATCGGCCGCGCCCGTTTGTGGCAGGCGTCGATCAAGGCCTCGTGGATCGGCACGCCGCGCTCGCGCGTATTGACGATGGCGTAATCCACCAGCAGGATCGAATTCTTGGTGACGATTCCCATGAGCGTTATCAGGCCGATCATCGCCGGCACGCCGAGCTCGATGTTGCCGATCAGCAGCGCGAAGAACGCGCCGCCGGAGGCAAGCGGGATGGCCGAGAGGATGGTCACCGGCTGCAGGAAGTCGTGGAACAGCAGTACCAGCACGCAGAATATGCATAGGAACCCGGTGACCAAGGCGACTTTGAATCCGAGCAAGAGTTCGCTGGCGAACTCGGCATCGCGATGCGGATCATGCGCACAGCCTCCGGCAGTCCCTTGATCGCGGGCGAGGCCATGGCCTGGTCAAGTGCGGCACCGAGCGGCGTGCCGTTGAGGTCGGCGCTGACGTTGACGTAGCGGCTGCGGTCATAGCGATCGATCTGGATCGGGCCGTTTTCCAGCGCGATGTCGGCGACGCAGGACAAAGGCACAAGGCCGTTGCGGCCGGGCACGCGGAGGTCGGCAATGGTGTCCAAGTCGGTGCGCGCGGCGGCGGACCCGCCCCCCAAGCATGGGCCGGGGCGTTAGCAACTTGACCTTAGGCGCCGATGTCTTGACGAAGGTTTAATGGGTGGTTAGGCCCGGTTGGCTTAAGGTCGCCGGTTGGCGGGGCCGCCATTGAAGCGGGCACCTTTGGCGCGGCCGCTATGGCGGTCGGTCTCGCGCTCGGCGACCAGGGAATTATTGGCGGCGACGATCTCGACGGTAATGGTATCGGCGTCCTTTTCCTTGACCGCCCCGACCTTGAGCCGCGGATTGCCGCGCATGATCAGCGCGGCTTCGGCCAGCTTCCTGGCTTGATCCACGCCGAGTTTGAGATCGCGGCCGGGATTTGACCCAGCTCCGCCGGGTCCCATTGCGCCTGGCCGCATTCCACCTGCGCCCATTCCACCCGAAGCGGCAATTCGCGCGGGCCGGCCGGTCTTGGTGGAGAGCTCAAGGCTATCGACCAGGGCGCCGGTCTTGGTGACGATCTCGACCGCCGCCACGCCGTCTTCCTTGGCCGTGACCTTGCCGACCTTGAGATTGTGATTTCCCGAAAGCGCCAAGCGCCCGGCAACGATGTCGCGCAGCTGATCGGTGGTGAGCTTGAGGTCGATCTCCGCCTGGGGCCCACGCATTTGCCGCTGCTGCAGGCGCCCGCGCATCATCTCGCGCATCCGCGACCCGTCGCCCCTGAGGTTGGCTGGCGGGGGGGGGGCAGGTGCGCCAGCGGCGGACCCCGCCGCCGCTCCTGCCTGAGCGGCAGAGGCCGTCGAAACCACCGTACTTACCCCGATGCCGGCGAGCGTGGCGATCATCACGCCGCGCGTAAGGGCGCGAATCACCAGGTTTGAGGCCAGGGTGGGCGCACGGGCGATCAGAGGGGTGTTCATTTCATTCTCTTGTTAGCTCGCCGGCGAAGGCCGGCATTTAACAGCTGCGCGCCTTCGCGCGCCGGTCAGCGCGGTGGATCATCCACAACGCGACATAAGGTAAGACGCGCCGCCGGCGGCAATTCCTGCGCCCATCCTACCCGGGTTCACGGCAAAAACCGGGCACAGGCGGCTTTCTCGCAGGATTGTCATCGGGAGGCGGTCGCCGGGGACCGATGGCGCGCCGGGCAAAGTCAACAAAAGCAAGGCGGTATCACGGATAAGTGATGCTCCGCAGCCCCAGCATTCCGGCTTCCCAGCGCCGGGGGCGATGGAGTAACTTGAGACTATGGACTGACGGGGCCGCGCACGGATCAGCCGCGCCGGGCCAGGAGGGGTCATCCATCAAGTTTTCAATTTTTTACACACTACATATACGGAGGATTACGATGAAGCGGTTACTGGTTTGTGCACTTTTGGGCAGCGCTCTGGCGATGCCGGCTTATGCCGCCCTAAAGCCCGGCGACAAGGCCGCCGACTTCTCGGCGCGCGCCTCGCTGGCCGGCAAGGAATTCGGCTTCTCGCTGAAGGATGCGCTGAAAAAGGGCCCGGTGGTGGTGTACTTCTACCCCGCCGCCTATACCCGGGGCTGCAACATTGAAGCCCACACCTTCGCCGAGAACGCCGACAAGTTCGCCGCCGCCGGCGCCACCATCATCGGCGTCTCGCGCGACACCATCGCCAAGCTCAACCAGTTCTCGGCCGACCCCGAATACTGCGCGGGCAAGTTCGCCGTGGCCTCCGACGCCGACGGCGCGATCTCCAAGTCCTATGACCTGAAGGTCTCGCCGGTGCGCGAAGGCGCCAAGGACTCGAAGGGCAACGACATCACCACCGAGTTCACCGAGCGCACCACCTTCGTCATCACCGCGGACAACAAGGTCGTCTCGACCCTGTCCTCGAACGACGACAAGATTTCGCCCGAGGACCATGTGCTCAAGTCGCTGGCCCTGGTCGAACAGCTCAAGACCGCCAAGAAGTAATCTCCAGGCCGGTTATTTCGGCTTCGGCGAGTCCAACCCGGCAGCACTTCGGCGCTGCCGGGTTTTTTCGTGCCGCCGATCATCTTAAAGACTCTTCGTGGCTGCGGTGAAGGCGTCGCCGACATGGCGGGCGGTGGGAAGATGCGTGACCACCGCGACCAGGATATCGAGCGGTGTGGTTTTACCTAACGTCGATCCCGGACCAAGCAGGGCCACGACGCTTAAGAACCATGCCCGCCCCCGCGACCTGCGCGAAGTGATTCCCGCCGGCACGGGCCGGGTGGGCACCGCGGAGTATCTCGCGCGCATCCGGCGCGGCCAGTTGTGCGGCATGCAAAGTCTGTTGAAATTGGTCAACTGCGAGCTTTCGCCCGATTGGAAAAATCCCGCCGTGGTTTGCATTGTCGGCGGCGGGCCGAGTTTAGCCGACGAGGTTGGAGCCTTGCGCCGGTTGATCAAGCGCGGCGCCAAGGTGCTGGCGGTCAACAAATCCCACGACTGGCTGCTGGCGCGCAGGCTGCGCTGCGACTACGCCGCGCTGCTCGATCGCAAAGAATGGGTCGCGGGCTACATCGATCTCAACCTCGCGGGCGGCAAACCCACGCGCCGGCGGGCGGGGAAATACTGGAGCGCGCCCAAGTATCTCGTCGCCAGCCAATGCCACGACGATGTGCTGGCGAAATTCAAGGGCCGCCTTCAAAAGCTGAAGGTAAGCGGAATTCATCGCCACTAATTTGTTCCTCTCCAGGGGATTTCCCGACCAGACATCGAATGCGGCGATATCTGGCCTGCGTCTGACTTTCTTTGTAGATGGTAGAAGAGCTGGCCGCCATATTGCGAAGCCCTAGCGCTCAATCATTTCCGGCCGCCCCCTTACAGCCGGTTCGGAGTGGTAGCTATTTCAAATCCCATATTTCTATGGCGTCGAATTTATTGGCCAGACCCCCGATATGCGATCCGTCATAGTTGAGTTCATGAAAGGCGCTATTCGGGCGGGCATATTAATTCCCTACTGAGTTAAGGGTTCGCTACATGTGGGCCCATACAGGTCTAAGGGGGTCATGTGTTAGCCGGTCGAATCAACGCATGGCAATATGCACGCGGGAACCCTAACAAATCTACTCCTGAGAGGAAAGCAATACGGCCTCGCCGGCGATTAGAGGGATCAGGGAGGACGGAGTTCCAAGAAAAAACTGGCCTTAGAGGTCCGGGGATCTAATACTCACCTCCCGGTTTTCGGTTTGGCTTTCGGCATAGGCCCGGGCTTCCGGCGGACGAGGTGTCACATGCTCCACCTCGCACCTTAGCGCTTCAAATCGCCCTTGGCGTGCCAGATCAGGCATTCGGGTCGGCGTGTGCCGGTCCAGTCCATCATGTGCTTCGGACAATCTTTGATGGACATACTGCGCACGTTACGTTGAAACCAAAACTTCGCGGAGACCATGTTAAATTGATCGTCAAACCACTTCGGGGTTCCCAATTCCTCGTAATGCAAGATGTAGGCCGCAAGGAAGTCGGTGAAGTCGCGGCCGCCAGGAGAGACTGCTAGAAAGGCTCCGTTGATCATTTGATGGGCCCAAGGCTCGTCCGACCGGTCATATAAAACGACGTCAAATTGATCGGGAAGTGCCTTGGTTATATCCCCATTGATCACACTATCCGTATCGACCAAGATGATCGTCCGTTCAACATGATGTTGGATTTGTGCGAGCCTTATCCAACGGCGCGGCGCGTATAGTATCTTGTCGCACGGCCCCATTTCTTCAATCGACCAAGTCACTCGGTCCCTCGGAAACGCTCCTAAGACCTCATCCGGTTTAAAGCTGCCGAGGTTCATCAAGTGGAGATGGAAGTCGCAATCTGGGCATTTATCCAAGGCCGAGCCGATCAGGTCGTGGGCGAACATCCCTGCATATACGCCGTCTCCTCCGGCATAGAGGAGCGGCCGGGAAACTCTGTTGGGAAGCGACCCCTCGAGCTTGGGGAGCCGCTGAATTCTGGCCTGAAGATCGGCGCGCCGATAGAGAGTTGCAAGTTCCTCCCATCCCATGACGTTGAACACACCCGGTCGGTACGAAAACGCCTTTTCCGGTTGTTCAGCCAGAATCGCCGCCCACATTTTTATGGAAACGTCTTTTCATTGCACGGAAGGAATTTCGAGGATGCGGTAAAGGATCTCGGCATAAGGTCGTGCGAGCGACTTGGACGCAATTGCGTGATAGGCATGGGACTCAATACGCTCGGGCTCAAGTTGAATCGCTTGGTGAAAATTGGATAAGGCTTCCTCAACGCCGCCAAGATGCAATAGCCCGACACCCAGGTTGGTCAATGCGTGGGCATTGGCAGGCCTGAGATTTAGGACTTTGCGATAGAGCTCGACCGCGTCCTTGAAGTGCCCCTGGCTAAAGAGCCCGACGCCGGTCTCTTCAAAAACCGTCGCCAGATTTTGGCGCACGTCGGGATTGCCGGGCTGCAATTCGAGCGCGCCTGAATAGGCGTCAGCGGCCTCGGTCAACTTTCCCTGTTTTCGCAGCGCGACCCCGAGATTGTTGAGGGCATCGACATAGTCGGGTTTGAGAGCCAAAGCTTTTCGGTAGCTATGAACCGCGGGGTCCAGCTTGCCCTGGCCAGCCAACCCTACGCCGAGCAGGACGTGGAGCATAGGAGCCTGAGGAAATTTACCGATCAGCCGCTTCGCTGTGGATACCGCCTTATCCACCTGGCCCGAGTTGAGAAGGGCCACAAGTCCCTGAATATCAGCCTGATTGGGTTCAGACACGGTCGAGGATCCCATGATTCAACGGTGGTCAAGATACCCGTAGCCACGCAGCACTAGGCCGCACCCCGCATGAAAGCACAGGTGAGAAATCTGCTCCACCGTAATCGTCCCCTCCGGGAGCGCATTACCTACCCCGCGCCGAGGGGCGATTCAGCAGCCGCCACTCTGATCGCTGCCGGATGAAAACCGAGTGGCAGGCCAATCGCCCCTCATGCGTAATCTGTCGTATTAATCCCCACCCTGGCACAGCAACTGATGTCGTCGTCGCCGCCCAGAAGCATCTTGAAGTTCGAGTGACCCGAGGCGCAATCGACCCAATCGAATAGCGGGGGAAGCCCGCGCAATTCGTGGATGGTGAAGCTATTCGTGGCCGGGTATCCCGCGCGCTTGGTCCTGGCCGCCCGGTTTCTTGGGTCAAAGTCCATGTTGCCCCTGGTTACGGCATGGTGCTCATCCCGATCCCCCAATCCTCGCACAAGACCAACGACGCCCGGTAGGGGAAACCCAAGAATTTGGCCCTGGAGTCCTTGCGGACAGGCGGCTTAAGTTGGCCGGCACAGCAACATAGGCCGAGCGCCGATGAACCGTCCCAATCAAGCCGATGTCGACGCACTCGTCGCTCAATTATCGTCCGGTCAATTCGAGGCGGCGGTAGCCGCGGCCCGCCGGCTGACCGAAGCGTTTCCCCACATCCCGTTACTTCATCTATTGCTCGCCACGGGGCTGACCCAAGGAGGTCAATTGGAGCTTGCGGTTCAGACCTATCGCGAGGCCCTCGCCCTCGATCCGGACTATTTTGATGCCTTCTACAATCTTGGCGTTGTGTTTCGCAGGCAAGGACGGATGTCGGAAGCGATCGAGAGTTATCTCTCCGCCTTAAAACTTCAGCCCCAAAACCTCGATGCCCGCCGGAACCTGGCGAGGATTTACGATGAATTCGCGGCGAAGCGCTATCACCAAGTCAGATTGGCCGACGCCGCGGAGTTTTCCGCCAAGGCCCTGGCGCTTGATGGCGAAAACCTCGAATTGCTGGGGATCGCCGCGCGCATTGCAAGGGCGCTGGGTCGCGCGGATGGCGAAATCCTAAAACGCATGGTCGCGGCGCCCGTCCGGAATTGGGGTGATGTCACGCGGAGGATTTGGGCGGGCTCGATGCTCGGCCGTCCCGAGGAAGTCTATTCATTCCGGATCGACGGGCTCGCGCGTGCCGCCGGCCGCAGGGCATGGGACATTTCTACGGGAGCGAAGGCCGCGACGGGAATTCGTGAATGGCTCAAGCCCACTTGATCTCATGAAGATCTCTTTGACCGATGCCGATCTGGAAAATTTGATTCTCCAGCGCACCGGCCCATTCATCGATCTGGGCGGCGGCCGGGCCCTCAAGCATTGGTTTCAAACCGGTGAAAAAACGCAGCTCGGCCGGTTTTTGAGCCAGGCCGGCAAGGTCAACGAATTCATCGAGCGGGTGGTTGCGGGAATCGCCGCGGAATTCGCACAGCTCAGCCCGCATATCCAGAAGGTCGAGGCGAAGTCCGTCGTCAGCATCGGACCCGGCCTCGGGTTCTTCGAACTCATGACATATAACGTAAATCGCACGCGCCTGTTGCTCGTCGATATCGAGCAATCGGACGAACACCAACATGGTTTCGCCGAACGGGGCTCGGGCTATTCTCAGCTTTCCACCTGTCGCCGGCTTCTGGTCGCCAATGGCGTCGACCCGGGTCATGTCGAAACCGGCAATCCCCGGAATCAGCCGCTTCCGCCTGGCGAGTTCTGCGTTCTGGTGAGCCTCATTTCAATGGGCTTTCACTACCCTTGCGATGAATATGCCGACTTCGTCCTTTCTGGACTTCGCCGCGGCGGCCCGCTAATTTTCGATAAGCGAATCAACAGCCGTGACGGCGGCTGGGAAAAAATCAAACCGCATTCTGATATCGTTGCGGAAGCGGCCTCGACCAAATCGCGGCGTCTCGTGTTGTCGCGGAAGTAGGCGGCTATGGCCGAGGTCATATCGGAATGGGCGGCCGTTGTTTCTGCAAGGTCAGTTCGACAGTCTCCCGAAGACGCCCGATATCCACCTCGCTATCGTTGCTAAGCCCGAGCTTCGCGCCGTGATCGGTAACCTCGGCCGGTATGCGGGTGAACGACTGGCCGATGACCGCGGCAAATCCAAACGAGCCCAAACCGCCGACGAGATGGGAGGGCAGGATTTCGATAATCGCGCAATCATCCGGTGCAAAATGCGTCATGGCGCTTCCCGAGCCGCCGACGCTGACAATAATTTCCGCCGATCCAACGCTTCGGATCTGTTCGGCCGCGGACTTGTCGGCAAGGTCGGGGTATTCGAAGCCTTTTGAAGCCAGGAACCGCCAAACCTCGTCTTCGTTGATCAGCTTGCGGTGGCGGGCGTCCTTTCGGCCGAGGAACACCCTCCGAGGCCCTAAATGTTCGGTGCCTAGGGCCTTCTCGCGCAATTCCCGGCGCAGAGTATGAATCCCATCGTCCCACAATGCGTAATTGAGGCCGTCGGTCGCGGTGAAATTCGGACAGGAGGCAACCCATACGCGGTCGAACTTTGGCGCGGGATATTGGGGAATCTTCAGAATACGATTCTTTGGCACGCCGAAGAGTTCCAGGAACGATAACCAAGTGTCCGGGACGCCCTCAAAGACAACGACCGGAAGGCCCTTCAACGCGCCACACCTCTCGAAAGCCACGAGCCGGTATAGAAATTCAAATATAAAGTGGCCGAAGAACTTCAATTCGCCGGAAAACCCGCCCAAAAAGCAGCACTCCTGCGTCACGAGCGGGTGAGGAGGGGCGGCATAGCGGATCTCCCGATTATAATAGTCCAGGAATTCCTGAGGGTGATAGTTCCTGTTGGATTGATTCAAGAAGACCGCGCGGCCCGGCCGGTCCGAGACATAGCTCTTACCGAAGACGACGACGTCGCGCACCCGCCCGCAGTAGACTTCCGCCGAGCGGAACGGCAGCGTCACGGGCCCCTTAAGCGATTGGAGCAGGCGGTCCTTGGTGTAGTCGCCCTTCGACAGCCAGGTGAACGGCTGGCCTTGTTCACGGCAAAGCTGCTCAAGGCCGACATTGTAAAGCGGCTGTTCATCGGTCATAAGATGCCGCGCAAGAGTCCGGGCCGGGTAAGACTTCCGATGACGGCGGACAAATGCACTTCCTAGCCCAATATATCGGCGATCGAGCGACCGCCCGGCAATGCGATCCGGTTGATCCTGCTGAAAATCGGCTCGCCCGACGGGTGCAGGTGCGGTCTTACGGCCGCGACCGGCGTGATTGTTCCCTGGTCGTCATCCACTTCAAAGAACGAATAGCCGTGTTCGGCAAGCTTCTTCTCTACGGCCGCTCCCGCGTGGGCATAGACACATTCAAAAAATATAATCGGGTGGGCGGTTGAAATAATCTCCGTCATGCCCTCGATGCACTGACCTTCGTAGCCTTCGGTATCGATCTTGACCAAGCCGACCTTGGGCCGGAACGCGGCGGGCAGGTAGCTATCAAGGGTGACGACTTGCGTTTGTATGGTGACCATGCCTGAGCGCGCGCCGATGGCGCCGGCCGAACTGAAGCGCAAGGAACCGGCCGGAGCCGAGAACGGCAGCGTTTCATTCCTGGCCCCGGCTGCGACCATAAAGAGATTGCCGGTTTGCAGATTATTGAGCCTGAGATTCAGCCCGAGGCGGCTGTAGTTGGCGGGATTGGGCTCGAAAGCGCCGACCGGCATGCCCGGGTTCGCGAGCATGGCCGCCAGCGTGTAGACCCCGGTATGGGCTCCGATATCCAGCGCCAGATCGACTTTTCTGGCGAGCGTGGCCCAGGCCTTGAGCGTGGTTTTCTCATAGGAGCCGTTCCAGAAGAACCTGAGAGCGATGGCATCATCGCCGCCCCCGAGAAACATGGTGAACTTGCAAGGCCCGCAATCGCATTCGACCCAGCCGAAAAAATACGGCAGGGCGTAGAGTTCATCGGCGGAAAGATCATTGGCGGCGGGAAGCGTCGCGCGCTTTGCCAGAGCCGCCGTGTTCAGTTGATCAATCGCCACGAGGGCTTTCTCCGCATTAGAGCAAGCAGCGTGAATACGGTGTTCTAAGGCGCGTCCGCCAGTTTTTGACCGCCCTTGTAGTACCAGATCAGCGCATCGGGGGAATCGTCGGCCTTCCAGTCCATCATACGGGCCGGAGCCGTGGTGACAACGCAGTCCGCGACATTTTTTCCAAACCAAATCACAGCCGCGATCATCGCCAGCTGATCGACGAACCACCGTGAGATTCCCAATTCTTCAAAATGAAGGATATAGGAAGCCAGGAAATCCACAAAGTCCCGGCCGTGGGCCGTGGGCGCGACGGCCAAAAACCCCGCCTTGACTACTTGGTGCGCCATGATTTCGTCGAATGGCCGGTAGATGACAGCATCGAATGGACTCGGAAAGGTCAGGCCATCCAGGACATTGCCCTTGAAAATAGCGTCGACGTCCACGGCGATGCAAAGGCGGCCGGCCTGCTTGAGAAGCTGCGCCAGCCGCACGAACCGCCGCGTCGAGTAAAGGGTCTTGTCGCAAGGCCCAATGTTTTCCGCCGACCAGGTCACACGGTTTTTGGGGAATATACGCAAAGCATCCTCGGGTTCGTAACTTCCCGGGTTCATAAGGTGGAGATGGACGTCGCAGCCGGGTGACTTTGACAGCGCCGAGCCGATGAGGTCGCGGGCGAACCGTTCAGCGTAAACGCCGTCGGCCGCGGCAAAGATCAACGGCCGAGATCCCGTCATGGGAAGCGATCCTTGCAGCACGGGAAGTGAATGAATTTTGGTTTGAAGGCTAGCGTGTCGGTAGAGGCGGGCGAGATCGGGATAGTCCAGTACGTTCAGGCCCTCGGCGCTAAATCTGAAAGCGTCCTCCGGAAGCCCCGATGTGAGCGCGGCCCACATCTGAATCGAGGTCTCCTTCCAGGCCCGGGATGGCGCGGCCATGATCCGCGTGAGGTGGTGCGCGAACGGCCGCCCGCGCGTTTTTTCCGCAACGGCGGCGTAGGCAAGGTACCTAATATTGTCGGGATCACGTTCAAGGAGGCGGTTTAGGAATGCGATTGCTTCGTCGAACTGCTCAAGCCTCACCAGGTTTCCGCCGAGGTTGAACAAGACCTCGGGGTTTTCGGGCTTCAAAACCAGCAACTTGCGGAAGGTCTCGACGGCTTCGCGGATACGGTGCTGCCGCAGATGGGAATATCCAAGCTCGCTGAGGACGATCCGAAGGTTTTGCGCGACGTCGGCATTGGCGGGCTGGAGTTTCAATGCCGCCTGGTAGCAATCCGCCGCCTCGGCGCGTTTTTGCTGCTTGTGCAACGCAACGCCCAGGTTATTCCAAGCATCGAAAAAATCGGGCTTCAAGGCGAGCGCGGCCCGGTAACTCTGGATCGCCGCGTCCAACTTGTCTTCGCCCGCCAAGGCCATCCCAAGAACAAGGTGCAGGAGGGGATCTCGCGGGGAGCTATCGATCAGGCCGCGCGCCGCCACTCCGGCCTTTCCAGGCTGACCGGCATTCAGCAAAGCCACCACAGCCTGAAGTTCCGCCTGGCTCGGAGCACTCATGATCGCGCTCCCGCGGCGCCCTGTGCGAAATTTATGTCCATGTCGATGTTGTCGAGGCGGCGGCCCGAGGTTGATCCGATTTCCAGCTTCGCATAAGGCGAACGACGTCCGGTAGCGGAAATCCGACCGGCCGCGCTGGGGAGGCAACCCACGCGCCGCTTGACATGAACCGGCGAAATTATAACCACCCCCGTCAAACAGACTTGCTCGCTCCTAAGACGCCGGGACTCGCCGGCTTATTCCCGCTTTCCCGCCAAATATGGGCCGCGTGCCCAAAATGATCTCGCCCACGGCCCCTCGGGCGCCCGGAATTTCACCGCCGCCCGGGAATAACCCGGCCGGAGCCAGCGTCTTGGAAGAGATCGGTCGGGTCCCTTCCATCAGCCAAGCGCTTATTACCCAAAGTCTAGACTGGACAACGGCGCCAAGTAAGGTTTGTAATAGCTGGGCGTTATTGGCGGCGGTTTCATTCAAATCGGAGACTGACGGTGCGCAAATCTTCTCGTATGTTGGTCCTGGGCGGGATCGCCCTGGTGTCGGTTGGCGTCATTGCCGACACAATTCCGACCGTGCAAATTCCCGACAGCTATTTCCTGGGTCAGGCGCCAAGGTCTCCCGCCATCGGTGCCGAAACGGCCAAGACCGCCGCGGCCGTCGAAAAACCCCAGGCGGTGAACGGCGCCCTCTATGCCGTCATCGCCCCCACGTATAACGGCACTGGTGGAACCAATTCCTACATCCGCCTGTTCAATGGGGGCGCCGCCACCGCAACCTTCAGCGTCACCGTCCAGGGCTCGCCCTCCGGCAATACCTACGGCACGCGCGGTACGCTGATTCAAGTGCCGACACGGGCCGCGCCGCAATATATTTTATCGTCAATTCTCAGCCTTGCGGGCGCCGGTGCCCTGACCGGCGGCGATGTCAGTTACTCGCTCTATTTGCAAAGCGTTGAGCCGACGGCCGGGTATCAGCACGTCATCTTCAACGGCGTGAACCGCTTTTTCGAGAACGTGAGTTCGTGCACCTACCTGCTGAATCAAACAATTCGGTCGGTCGTGAACAGCGTGGTTCTGACCAACGTGCACACCCAGGTTATTGCCGCCTATCCGAGCCAAATCGAGATTCATAACTATTTGAACGCCACCACCACCTATACCGCGACGGTGATCGAGGCCGGGACCGGCACGATCAAGGGCCAGTTCAACATCCCGATCGCCGCCAATGCCTCTTATGCCATGCCATTCTCGTTCTTTGCGAGCTCGGTGGGTTGGACGCCGGTCGGCGCCGAACAACACGCCAATATCGTGTTGACGAATCCGAATGGTGCACTGCCCGCGATCGTGATGGGCCAATCGATCGTCAGTCAGGACTTCCAGGGCGCGTTGATCAGCATGAGCACCGCTTGCGCCGTGAACGCGCCAGTCGTCGCCGCTACAGGCGGCGGTGATGCGGGCGGCGGCATCACCTACTAATCTAGTGGTCCGATTCTAACACTCGCATCCCGGTTCGTCGGGCGGTCTTGCGAGTGTTAGAATCATAAGGACCACAAGGGACCTATTGTTTCTAGTGTAGCTTTGGATTTGACATTCGCCTCTCAGTCCAGCCGCTAACTCGGGTGCGAATGTCAAATCCGCTACACTAGCGGCCAGAGCTCCAAAGCCACGCGACCCCGCCCTCAGCGGCCCTAGGTGCCGGAGAACCTGCGCCTGGGGTTAGCTCCCGCCGCCGCTTCTCATCGGCCACAGTATTGTTGCTCGAGGGCTGAACTTTTCCACACGAACGCGCTTCGCCCCGGTATAATTCGCCGGCCCGATCATGTTCGTGGGCGCGCTCGGAAGCATTGCCGGCGGCGGCTGTCGGCGATTGGCTTGGAGGGGAAGCTCATGTTAGCAAGATTTCTGAACGCGGCCGCGCTCGTCGCGCTGACGCTGGCGATGCTCACCCAGGGGCAGGGCGCGCGCGCGCTTGATTGGACGAAGGTTCCAGGCAAAGACATCACCCTGTTTTACCCGGCGCAAATGTCGTGGGAGATGCTGCTGACCCAATCGGAACACGGTGGCGCGGAAAAATTCCGCGACGGCAAGAATTGTCGGGGCTGCCATGAGGGCGAGGAGGAATCCTCGGGCAATCTCCTGGTCGCGGATAAATCGGTCGAGGCCACGCCGATCGCCGGCAAGCCGGGATCGATCAAGCTTAACGTCAAGGCCGCGCACGACGGCGAGCGCATCTACATTCAGCTGGCGTTCACGCCCGGCGCCCAGCCCGACGCCGGCATGGACAAGGATTTTGCCACCAAGGTCGCGGTGATGCTCGACGACGGCGGCGTCGCCGAAGCCGGGCGGGCGGGCTGTTGGGCGGCCTGCCACGACAACGCCACCCGCATGCCCAGCGCCGCCGGCAAGGAGACCACCAAGTATCTGGCACGCTCGCGGGTGAGCTTGACGCGCAAAGGCGGCGAGGAGATCAAGCCGGCCGCCGAAATCGACGCCATGCGCACAGCCGGAGGATTTCTCGAATACTGGCAGGCGCGGCTCGTCGCCGGCGCCCCGCCGAAAGTCGTCGACGGCACGGTGCTCGAGAAGCGCAGCGATCGCGAGGTGTCGGCGGTAATCGCCGAATCGGCCGAGAGCAACGGCCTTTGGACGGTGACCTTCAGCCGAAAATTGGATGCCGGCCCCGGCTACAAGCCGATGACCTCCGGCAAGACCTATACCGTCGGTTTCTCGGTTCATGCCGGCCACGCCGCCCACCGCTTCCACTATGTTTCCTTGGAAAGAACCCTGACCATCGACGCGCCTACACCAGCTTCCGGCAAGCCCGACTTCGTCGCAGCCCCGTTCTAGGTGTTCAGGACGGGCAACATGCGGCTGATGGTTCGCTTCCTGCCACCCCTGTTGATACCGCTGTTGGCGTCGGCCGCGACGGCCGCGGATGCGACTGGAAGGATTCTCGGCGACCCCAAAGCCGTCGAGGCCTGCCTCAATTGTCACGACCAGCCCGCAATCGCCGGCATCTTGCATACCGCCCACATGGCCAAAAGCGACAGCCGCACGGGAGTCGAGTCTGAGGGCTGCCAGAACTGTCACGGCGACAGCGCCCGCCATGTCGCCCGCATTCGCGATTCGGGCATTCGGCCGCCTCCCGAGCGGGTGTTCAAAGGCCCGCACGCCTCAAAGATCGAGGTGTTGAACGAGACCTGCGCCGGCTGCCATCAAGGCGGTAGCGCCCTGCACTGGCAGGGCAGTGCCCACGCCGCCGCCGATGTCGCTTGTGTCAGCTGCCATGCGTCGCATCCGGTGCGCGATGCGGTGCTCGCGAAAGCCACGCAAGCGCCGGTATGTTTCAGCTGCCATGCCGACCGCCGGGCCGACGCCCTCAAGCCATCGCATCATCCGGTGTTGGAAGGGCGCATGGCCTGCGGCGATTGCCACAACCCCCATGGCTCGGTCGGACCCAAATTGTTGCGCGCGGCCACGGTCAACGACACCTGCCTCAACTGCCACGACGAGAAGCGCGGGCCGTTCCTATGGGAACACGCGCCGGTGCAGGAAGACTGTACGATTTGCCACACACCTCACGGTTCGGTGCAGGCGACACTTCTAAAGCAGCGCCCGCCCTATCTTTGCCAGGACTGCCACGACAGTTCACTGCACAACAGCCAGCCCTTCAGCGGCGCCAATCTGCCCGGTGGGGCGCTGCCGGCCCGCCAGTTGGTTTTGCGCGGCTGTCTCAACTGCCACAGCGCCGTGCACGGCTCGAACCACCCCTCGGGCGCGAGGTTCTCGCGATGATCCGCGCCCGGATATGGCGCGCCCTCGCTCTGCCGACGCTGGTGTTGGCCGGCGCCGCCGGCGCGCAGGAAAGCAGCTTCGAGCTGGGCGCGATCGCGCCGCCGAAGCTGCCACCGCCCCTCTACGTCAGCGCGATCGAAGCCGGAATCGGTTATCAAAGCCTGGAGTCGTTTCATTTCGGCCGCTACGGCGGTGTGACCGCCGAAGGGCCCTTCGCGATCCTTAAAGGCGCCATCAGCACCGGCGATGCTTGGAACGCTGAGGGTGGGGATCACGGCGGCAGATTTTGGACCGCGGCCGTCGATCTCAAGGGCTTTGGTACATATGCGCTGGCCGCGCGCGGCGGCCAACGCGGACGCTGGCGCATGGCTGTGTTCGCCGACGGCTTCACGCGCGCCCTATCCGACAGCGCCGCGACGCCATTCTTTGGTGCCGGAACCGATCGATTGGTCTTGCCCGGCAACTGGCTCACCGGGGTATCGTCGGCTCGGTTCACCCGGCTCGAACAATCTCTGAAACCCGTGGACTTAAAGGTCGCCTGGCGCACGGTTGGCGGCGATTTTGTGTTGACGCCCCTTGAAGGTTACGAGGTGCGGCTGCAATTCTCCACGCGCAACCGGCAAGGGATTCGCCCGCAAAGCTTGGCATTCGGCCAGGAAGGAAATTTTTCGGTGGGCGTATTCTTCCCGCTGCCGGTGGATTACGACACGCACCAGGCGACGCTATCCCTGGCCTACGCCGATCCGCGCTTGCAGTGGGCCGCATCCTACAATGTATCGGTGTTCACCAGCGTGACCGACGCCGTCATGGTGCCCAACCCTTTTTCCGGGTCGCTGAGTTCATTGGTCGCAAATCAATGGCCGGCGGGCGCCTTCGCCGGTTTCCCGCTGGGCTTCGGCCAATACGGCCTGCCGCCGGACTCGGCCGCGCATCAGTTTCTGGTATCGGGCGGTTACGCGATCTCACCAAAGACGCGCCTTACCCTCAGGCTTTCCTATGCGCTGCAGTCGCAGGACGAGACCTTCCTGCCCTATACCGCCAATAGCCAGCTTCTCGCGCCGGTTCCCTTGCCGCGCGAGTCCTTGGGCGGCCAGGTCGCAAAGCTTCACTTCGCGCTCAACCTCGCCTCGCGCGAATGGAAGGACGTCGATCTGTCGATGGGCTACACGCTCGATGACCGGCGCAACCGTTCGCCATCGGACATCTACAGCTATGTCGCCAACGACGTGCAAGACCAGATCCGGCCGACAATTCCCGGCAATAGCCGTTATATCCGCATAAATCTGCCCCATAGCTTCAGTTTTCACCAAGCCAAGGCCGAAGCCGGTTACCAATTGGCGCCGCGCACGCGGCTGAGTCTGTCCTACACCGGCGACTTCCGCTGGCGCGACTATCAGCAAGTCGCGCGCACCGCCGAGCAGGCCTTCAAGGCTAAAGTACTATCAACCTTCGCCAGCGGGTCGGCGTGGCTCTCGGCCGGTTACGCTTTCCGCGACGGCTCGGATTACGACAGCGCCCTGGCCTGGGACTTGAGCCACACCGAAGCCTACCTGAACTCCGCGCCCACTAGCCGCTCGATCGAGCAGCCCTTCATGCGCAAGTACAACCTGGCCGACCGCCGCCGAACCGAAGCTAAGGGCGGCCTCACCTTCGACGCCTCAAGCTCGCTCGCCATCAGCTCGTCCGGCGGGTTCGCCAAGGACAACTACGTCCACTCACCGATCGGTTTGCGCAGTTCGGAAGCGATGACATTCGATATCGATGCCTCCTACGTCATCGCCAAGGGCGTAACGGCCTCGGCGTTCTACGCCTTGGACAGGATACGATCGTTTCAAAACGGCTATCTGATTTTCGACACCACCGCCGGCAATCCCGCCCGAAACTGGAGCGTGCGCAACCGTGACACCGTCCATAGCGCCGGGGCGCGGCTCGGCTTGCAGGTGGTTCCCGAGAAATTCAAGCTCGACGCCGCCTACACGCTCGCCGACGGCACCAGCCGGACCGGCGTACAATCGACGCCGACGCTCATTTCCAGCGTGTCATCGCCGTTGCCCGCCGCCCGTGACATCACCCATAGCGGCGAGTTCATTGGCGAATACGCCTTGACGCCGGCGGCGGCCGTTCGGCTGGGCTATACCGTCGCGCGGCACACCAGCCGCGACTGGCAGTATGGCGGTCTCGGCGCCACGCCGGTTGCCCAGATCCTGGGCTCGGGCATCGCGCCGCCGCGCTACACCGCCCACGTGGTGTGGCTCACGACTCGCCATCAGTTCTGAGGCGCCGGAATTGTTGCCACCAACGGCCTCGTTCGAGCGCCTGGCATTGAACCGCATCACCTTCGGCGCCCGCGAGGCCGACATGAAGGATGTCCGCGACCGCGGCTGGGCCGTCTGGGTTGCCGAGCAACTGGCGCCGCCGCCCGGGGACGAGGAGGCGATCATCGATCGGCTCGCGCGCCAAACCATGCGCATCGCCTACGCCGTCCAGCTTCCGGCCGGCAACAGCCCGGGCTGGCCCGCGGTCGACGAACGCCGCCGGTTGAACTACCTGCGGGCGGACATCGCGACGATCTGGGACATGGTCGGCAAGACCGAAATTTCCATCGCCCCCAACGAACGCGCCCGCATCCAACAGGAGCTCAACGCCGCCACCTGGGTTCGTAACACCCATGCGCACTATCAGGTCCGCGAGTTCATGGCGGATTTCTGGAGTAATCATTTCAATGTCGGGCGGCAGGAGGATGTCTACGCCGCGGCGGCGCTGGCGGTTTATGACCTTGAGGTCATCCGTCCGCGCGTCTTCGGGAATTTCCGCGATCTCTTGGAAGAAGTCGCGAAAAGCGCGGCGATGATGCGCTACCTCAACAATGCCGTGAGCGGCGCGGCCGCGCCCACCGAGAACTATGCCCGCGAACTGCTCGAACTACACACCCTAGGGGCTTCGGTTTATCGAGGGCTGAGCGGCGCCGCGCGCGGAGCGGGGGCGGATGTGGTTTCAATCGACGGGCTCGAAGTGGCCTCGGGTTTCACCGATGCCGATGTCGTCCAGGCAGCGCGGGCGCTGTCGGGTTGGACCATCGAACACGGCCAGCCGGGACCGAGCGCCGCGCTGCCGTTCACCGGCAGGTTTATCTACAACCCCCTCCAGCATCACGCCGGGTCGGGGGCATTCATGGGCGTGGATCTTGCGCCGCTGAGGGCGCCCATGGCGCAGGGGCGAAAAATCTTAGATATTGTCGCCGCCCATCCGGCCACGGCGGCCTTTGTTTGCGGCAAGCTCTGCCGCCACATCTTCGGCGATTCTCCGCCACCGTCCGTCGTTGAACGGGCGATTTTCGCCTGGACCGCCAATCGCCATCGCCCCGATCATATCAAGCGTGTGCTGCTTGCCATTCTGCTGGGTGACGATCAGAGCGGCCGGGACATGGCTGCCGCCCCCGTCAAACTGCGCCGGCCCCTTGAACGCATGATCGCGCTGTTCCGGTCCACCGATACCAACGTCAATCTGTTCGACCGCGCCGCCGATGCGCTTGTTTCCCTGGGGGATGGCCTCTACGCCTGGCCGACACCCGAGGGGCGCCCCGACAGCAACGCCGGTTGGCTGTCGGCCGCGGCGGCCTTGAGATTTTGGAATCTGATGTTCGATGTGATGGATCACCCGGCCTTCACAACAAGCTTCGCCGCGCAGACGCCGAAGGAGGCATTTGCCTCACCGGAGACGGTGATCGAGCATTGGGTCGGGCGCATGGTCGGTCATGCGCTGCGGCCCGAGGCCATGAAGGTGTTGATCGAAGACGTGCTCACACCCTTCGGCGTGATGGCGGCTCACCGTTCGGGCGGCATCGCCAATATCGAAAAGGCGCTGCGGCGCCTGGCCGTTCTCATCGCGACATCGCCCGAATTCGCCCTCAGATAGGTCGCCCAGTCATGGCCCTTTCACGCCGCACGCTTGTCACCACCGGGATCGCCGCCGCCTCGACCGGCGCGATTACGGCCGCGCTGGCACCCGGGGTAAGGGTGGCGCTGAACCGTGATGCCGCCCGCCCGCCGCGCGATATCCTGGTGGTGGTTTTCCTACGCTTTGGCAGCGACGGCCTCACTCTGGTCGCGCCAGCCGACAACGGCGAATACCGCGACAATCGGCCGACGATCGCCGTCAGCTCTTCCGGCGGCAGCGCCGGACTGCATATCGGCGGCCTCGGCGGCGTCGCGTTCTTCCTGCATCCCGAACTTACCGATATGAAAGCCCTCTACGAGTCCGGCAATCTCGCCGTTGTCCACGCCGTTGGTTTGCCGACCAACACCCGCAGCCACTTCGAAAGCCAAGACTTGATGGAGCGCGGCGTTGTCGAGAAGGACAGCCTGCTCAAGACCGGCCCGCTCAAGGGCGGCTGGCTCGCCCGTCACCTTATGACTCGCGATTTGGGACTCACCGGCCTTGGCGCCGTGGCCAGCGCCGCCGATGTGCAAACATCCTTGCGCGGTTTTGAGCGCGCCGTAGCCGTGCCCGACGTCACCCAGTTCAATGTCATCGGCGGGGATTTGAACCTCAACATCATCGAAGCCTTGAACGCCGGGCCCGAGGCCCATGCGCGAGCGGTGCGCGGCACCGTTGGCATGGTCAAATCGGTGCGCGAAAGCCTCGCCAAACTCAATGCCGCCTTTACCACGTCTCAAAATTATCCCGCCGGAGAATTCGGCACCGCCATGCGCTCGGTCGCCAACCTGGTCAAGATGAACACCGGCCTCGAAGTGGCCACCGTCGATTTCGGCGGTTGGGACCACCACTACAATATGAATACTCATTTCCCGGGCCATGCGCGCCAGCTTTCCCAGACTCTCGGCGCCTTCTGGTCCGACATGGCGCCATACCGCGACCGCCTGACGGTGGTGGCCATGACCGAGTTCGGCCGTCGCCTCGAGGAGAACGCCGCCGGCGGCACCGACCACGGAGCCGCCTCGGTCATGTTTGTCCTGGGCGGGGCGGTCAGGGGCGGAGAGATCTACGGCCGGTGGCCGGGCTTGCGGCCGGCCGACTTGCGTGAAGGCGATCTCCGGATCACCACCGACATGCGCCAGGTCCTGCAAGAAATCCTCGCTAAACGTCGGGGTGAGACCGCGCTCGCCGAAATATTCCCGGGGCTGGCTTATGAGCCCCTGGGCATCCTCGAGGAACGCCGGGCGGGCGGGCTCAAAAACCTGTTTCGGCGCGGGACTTAGCGGCAATTTTAGCTTGCACCGGTTCGGCGCAATTGCTTTGATATTCATGGGGGGAGTTTGGGATTGCGCCGTCAACGGCGAACGATGAACTTCGTATGCAACCGCGGCGCCCGGCACACCGTCCGGTCGCTTTTCTCGATGGTCTCGGCTTTTACAATCACGACGCGCGGGGCGCGGAGTTCGCCCGTGGCGTCGCGACATTTAATGGGGGTATGCGATGTTCGGCGGTTTGAATCGAAGCGTCCTGCTCGCCTTGGCCGTACTCGGGGCCTGCGCGATTGCCCGGCCGGTTGCCGCTGCCGATTCCAAGAGCGAGGCGAAGCGTGAGATCGCGGCGCTTGAGGATTTCTCCACCCTCGATCCCATCCATTTTCCTCTGGGGACGAGTCCGACCAATGCCAAGTTTCAGCTTAGCTTCAAGTACCGGCTCATCGGGTCGGACAGCCGCGATGATGCATCCGCGCGGAAGTGGCACGAGAGATTCTTCTTCGCGTTTACGCAGACGTCGTTTTGGGACCTAGCTTCGGAATCGAATCCATTTCGCGATTCCAGCTTCAAGCCGGCCCTGATGTACCAGTTAGACGCGCCGGAGCGGAGTTGGTTTCCCGGTAATAATAAGTCTTATGTCCGCGTCGCGTTTCAGCATGAATCAAGCGGCAAGGATCGCGAAAACTCGCGAGGACTGAACATTGTTTATCTTGAGCCGCGCTTCGATAAGGACCTGGCCGGCGGCTGGGATCTCAGTGTGCGCCCGCGGGTCTGGGCCTATGTTTTTGACGGCAATCAAAAAGACGATTTTCGTAAATACCGCGGCAATACCGGACTTGCGATCGGCTTAGAAAAGGAAAACGGGATTGGCTTGGTCGCCAACGGCGTGATGAACCCCAATGCCGGCAAAGGAAACCTCAATCTCGACCTTTCCTACGCCCTGGCGGCCGTTGACTTCCAGCCGTACCTAAACGCCCAACTCTTTACCGGCTAAGGCGAAAGCCTGCTCACCTATAATCTGCGAGAGACGCCCCTCAGGGCCGGACACGCGCTCACGTGAAAGAATTAATTCGTACCTGGTACGAATTAATTCGGAATCGCTCGGATTGCTCTAATACCGACGGCCGGAATCACTGACCGATCAAAGTACTCCGTCGTCACCCCGGCCTCCGAGCCGGGGTCCATCGATCACCTCGCGCGTTACGTGCATCTTGAGGATTAATCGTACGTGGTACAATTAATTCTCGGCACGACACGCTAGGCCTTGCTCTCGTCGTACTTGCGGCCCAGGAACCAGCCTACGCTGGCCCAAGCTCCGGCCAGAATCGCGCCGATGACCAGCGACGCCGCCGGCGACGCCGTCACCACGTCGATGGCGGTCTTGGCCTGGGCGCCGACGTAGTCAGCCGCGCGATAGACCGGCACATCGATAAAGCTCTTGGCCTTGTATTTGGTTTCGGTACCCATGCTGCTGAACAGCATTTCCCGGCCCGGACGGATGAAGGCGTATTCACCCCAGCGCCGCGCGACGAACACGACGGCGAAGACCGCGAAAACGTTGAACGCCGCCAGCGCCAAGAATCCCACAATCATGGCGATCGGCACGAAAGTGAGCAGCGAGCGCACGCCCAGTTTGGTGGCGATTCGTCCCGTTAGGAAAAGCTGGGTGACGATCGTCAACGATTGCACGACGAAGTCAATGGAGGCGAAGACCTCGGTGCGCGCGGCGCGGTCTGGAAAAGTTTCCGCGACAATGCGCAGCTGCTCAAAATAGAGGATGGTGTTGGCCACCGACAGCAGCACGACGAACAGCGCGATGCTCAGCAAATAGGGCGACTTCAGGACGATGGTGATGCCGGCAAAGGGATTGCCGCCGACCCCCTTGCTCTTGCTCTCTTGGCCGGGCGCCGGCGCGGCCGTAACCGGCTCCCACAGGCCCAGCAAGATGCGCTGGCAAACGATCGCGCCGACAAAGCCGGCGGCGCCGACGTACAAGATGCCGGAGTCGCCGATGGATTGGGCTAGCATACGGGTGGTGAAGGGCCCCACCAGCGCGCCAAGGGTTCCGCCGGCGGCGATGAAACCGAACAGGCGCTTGGTCTGCTCGCGGCTGAACATTTCCAGAAGGAAACTCCAGAACACCGAGACCAGCATTAAGTTGAGCACGCTGATCCAAACGTAGAAAAACGCGCCGACGGTCTTATCGACGTCCTTGTCGGTCATCATGGCGCCGATGATCGCGAGGATCACGGCCACGAGTCCGTAAATGCAGGGCAAGAGCACGGTGCGCCGGACCTTGGCCACCAGCCAGCCGTAGACGGGAATGATGGCGATCGAGAAAATCGCGGTATACAGCCAAAGGTCGGCGACATAATCGCTGCCCAGGATGCTGCCGATGGTCTCGCGCACCGGGCGAACGGCGAAATAGCTGCCGAGCACAAAGAAAAACAGGAAGAACGCCGACAAGACGGCGGCGGTTTCGCGCGGCTCGATTTTGGCGGCGGATTTAAACAGGTTGGCGAACGGCGAGCTGGAACTGGTGGTCTCGGTCATGGCGGCGATTGCTCCCCCGGATTTGGTGCGCGCGCACCATAGCAAACCCGCCCGGGCCGGGGATAGCTCAACCTGGCGAATCTAGTGTCCTGGCCGTGGGTCGGATTGTATTGATTTTATAGGAGAAAGTCGGTTCATGGGCGGATCCCAAGGCCCGGCTTTCCTGGACCGCTCGCGCGGGACCGGTATAGTGCCTAGGTCGAGACAGGCACCACGGAGGAGAACTCATGAGCAATGGTATCGAAAGCCTGGCGCGCCAAGGGCGCGATGGGCGGCTCACGCGCCGCGAATTTACCGCGCTTTCAGTATTGGCGGCGGCGCAAATCGCGGTCCCGGCTTGGTCACAAGCGGGGGCACAAGCGGCGGCACAGACGGGCCCGGCGCCGTTTCCGATCCTCGATCTCAACCACGTCTCGGTAGCCGTCGCCGACCATGCGCGCTCGGTCGCGTTCTACCAGCGGATATTTGATCTCACGGTCTACACCAGCCAACGTAACGGCGACTGGCCGATCATGACGGTCGGGGACGGTCCGCAGTTCGTTTGTCCGATTCCCTACGCGCCCGGCACCCCGCCCGAACGCCGCCTCAGCCACCACACCTGCGTTCATATGAACAATTTCGATCCCGTCGCCGCCGTCAAGATCCTGGGCGAGATGGGCGTCATGGCGCGCGCCAACCCGCGCGCGGCCAAGGCCCAGATTCCCCTCGGCACGGTCGACACTCCGGAAATGACCTTCCCCGATCCCGACGGCATCGTGCTGCAAATCCAGGACGCCAGCTATTGCGGCGGCTCGGGTTTCTTGGGTGAAGTGTGCAATATCCCGGCGAAGCCGTCGCGCAACAAGGCGCCGTTGGTATTGCGCAAGATCAACAGCGTGCAGATGCATGTCTCCAACGTCGACGCATCGCTGGCGTTTTACCAACGGGTCTTCGGCTACAAAGTCAAGACGCGCCAGGCCAAGGGCGCGGTGCCGGTCATGACCGTGGGCGAGGGCCCGCAATATATCTCGCTTCACGAAGGCAGCAGAACGGGCCATCACTTCTGCCTCGGGATCGAGAATTTCGATGCCGACCGCGTGATGAAGACGCTGAAGGACCTGGGTGTTGCGGCCGAGCTCAAGATGCGCGCCGCCGCGGATCAAAGGCCGCAAGTCGCGGGGGCGAAGGACACGCCCGAAATCACCATCGTCGATCCCGACGGCGTCGTGGTCATGATCGCCGACTGGCGCAATGCTGGCGGCGTCGGGCCGATCGGCGCGGTGCTGGCCTGAGGCGGACAGCACGGCAACGGCAATAGGGGGATGCGTCCCATGACTTCGTTTTGTCGACGCGGCGTGTTGCTGATTGCCGCGGTCCTGGCCCTGGGTGGAAACGCTGCGGCCCAGAGCGGCGATCCGGCCAAGGCCATTCTCGAAGCCGCCGCCGACAAGGCCGCCGCCGCCAAGGTCGGGGAATTGTTGCGCGATCCCACTTCGCCGGTCCTCGGCAACGCGAGCGGCGACGTCGTGCTCGTCAAATTCGTCGACTACCAATGCCCTTACTGCAAAGCCGTCGAGCCCAAGCTCGACAAGCTGCTCGCCGACGACAAGGGCGTCAAACTGGTGGTCAAGGAATTCCCGATCCTGGGGCCGGCATCGGTCGTGGCCGCCAAGGCGGCGTTGGCCTCGGTGGGCCAGGGCAAGTACCAGGCCTACCACCAGGCGATGATGGCGTTCCGCGGCCAGCTGACCAACGATATCGTCTTCGGCATCGCCAAGGATGTCGGCCTCGACGTCGAGCGCCTGCGCAAGGACATGATCGCGCCCGAGATCGCCGATCAACTCCTCGCCAATTTCAATCTCTCACGCGCGCTGAAGATTTCACTGACGCCGGGCTACTTCGTGAACACCCATGTTCTCGCGGGCGTCTCGGTGGACACGAGTTCCGGCAAGATCGACTTTGTCGCCGAGGTGGCGGCGGCGCGCAAGAGCGCGCGCCAATAAATAATGGCGACCTTAGGTCACGGCGCGCATGAGCGCGCGGTAATTGAGCGAGGGAAAAGCGATGTCGCATCACCACACTTTAATACTTCAGCGCCGCGCGGTCCTGCGCCTTGCAGGATGCACCATCGTTGCTCTGACTGCGGTTCCAAGCTTGGCGGCTTCCGCGCCGCTCAAGATCGGCACCATCGGGGCCGGTAATATCGGTCGCACGCTCGGCGGTGTCTGGGTCAAGGCCGGTCATGAGGTCATGTTCTCCTCGCGCCATCCCGAAGAACTCAAGGACATGATCGCGGCACTGAACAGCAACAAGGCGCGCGCCGGAACCGTGGCCGAGGCCGTGGCCTTCGCCGATGTCGTTCTGCTCGCCGTTCCCTACAGCGCCATGCTGGGAATTTCCAAGGACCACGCCAAAGCGCTCGCCGCCAAAGCCTTGGTGTTCGATGCCTCCAATCCGAGCCCCGGGCGCGATGGCGCGGTCGCTGAGGAAGCGCTGAAGATGGGCGCTGGGCTGCATACCGCCTCGGTCTTGCCGGGAGCCCGCATCGTGCGCGCCTTCAACGCCATCGGCGCTGCCCGTTTCGGCCAAGGCGGGCGGAATTCCAGTGGCGCCCGCATTGGCATCCCAATGGCCGGCGACGATGCCGGAGCTCTTAAGATCGCGGCCGCGTTGATCGACGAGACCGGCTTCGAGCCGGTGGTGGTGGGCAACCTCGATTTCGGCAAACACTTGCGCCCGCGCACGCCGCTCGGTGGCGAGCACACCGCCGACGAGATTAGAGCCATTGCCGCGACCCTAAAGTAGTCTAGATTCGGTCATCGACGGATTCCTGGAGCGTCAGCATGCGCCGGCCAATCTCGCCCGTCACTCTGATCTTGCTCGCGCTTGCCGGTACGCCCGCGCTCGCCGCCGATGCGCTCACGCCGCGCCTGCAGGCCTGTCGCGCCATCGCCGACGTGCCGGCCCGCGCCGCCTGCTACGATAAGGTGGTTGACGATCAAGCCGGGCCCGCGCGCGCTGCCGCGACTCCCGCGACGCCTGCGCCCACCGCTCAGGCAGCGGTGGCGCCGGCTCCTCAAGCGCGCCTCGCGCCGCCAACCGTTACACCGCGATCTTCAGTGCCGATCCCCGCGCCAACCGGTACGCTGACGGCCAAGGTTGTCACCTTCAGCCCGGACCCCACGGGCAAGGCCACCATCACCCTCGACAATGGCCAGGTCTCGACGCAAATCGAGCTGGTGGGACTCACGCTCCGCCCGGGCGACGGCGTGACCTTGAGGCCCGGATCATTCGGCAGCTATTTCCTGGTCCCCGACGGCCTGGGCAGTACATTCCGCGTCACCCAACGGCGG
>SHVO01000015.1 GCA_009694245.1 Rhodospirillaceae bacterium
GCTCTAAAAAACCCGGGCCTTACGGCCCGGGTCTGGTGTCTTGCCTACTCCGCGGGACCTAGTCCCGGCGCACGCCCAGGAAGCGCATCAAGAATTGGAACAGGTTGATGAAGTCCAGGTACAGGGCGACCGCGCCCATGATGGCGGAGGAGTCTTCCATGGTCGAGCCGCGCACGGTTAGGTACTGGTTCTTGATCGATTGGGTGTCGTAGGCCGTCAGGCCCGCGAACAAGAGCACGCCGACCACCGAGATCACGAACTGCATGGCCGCGCTTTGCATGAACATCTGCACGACACTGGCGATCAGCAAGCCGATCAGGCCCATGAACAGGAAAGTGCCGAAGGCCGACAAGTCGCGCTTGGTGGTGTAGCCGTACAGGCTCAAAGCGCCGAAGGATGCGGCGGTGATGAAAAACACGCGGGCGATGCTGGCGCCGGTGTAGATCAAAGCGAGCACCGAAAGCCCCACGCCCATCAAGGCCACAAAAGCCCAGTAACAAGCCTGCAGCGTCGTGGTCTTCATGCGGCTGACGCCGAAGCTCATGGCCAGGATCAAGCCGATGGGCGCGATCATCGCGATCAAGCCAACGCCGGTGTAACCCAGGCGACCGGCTTCGTTGACTTGGAAAAAGATATCGCGCGCGCCGGTATTTGCGACCATCAGGGCGACGAAGCCCGAGAGGAACAAGCCCGACGCCATGTAGTTATAGACGCGCAGCATGTACCGGCGCAGGCCGAGATCGATCGGCGCGGCGTCTGCACGACCGAGCGTGGCGTCAAAACCGCGCGGGAGCGGTCTGCGGTCCGATTCAATGGCCATCGTGGTCCTCATATGGTGTTCGGCCCAAATCCAAAGCATGGGCGGGCATGGGCGATATATGGGGGCATGCGGCCCAGCGCGCAACTGAAATCGGATCGGATGGCTAAGACTTAATGCCGTGGCTGTGGCGGAAAGTCCTTTGTAAGCAATGAGTTATGTAACTCCTCTGTTACACTACTCGTTGCGCAGCAAAGGAGCCGCTTTGGTGCCCAAGGCGCGCCAGGTGCCGGTGAAGCCCGCGAACAGGGTCACGGCGATGCAGTTGACAATGACAATGGCGATCAAGCCCAGATCGATGGCCCAGGAAATGTGCATGATTTCGGTGACCACGCCCCAGGCGGCCAGGGCGCCGACCACGGCAGCAATCATTCCGGTGGCGAGGCCCAACAGCAGGTATTCGAACACGAAAGCTCTGAGCACGTCGGCGCGGGTCGCGCCCAGCACTTTCAGAACCACCGATTCGTAGATTCGCCGGTTGTGGCCGGCGGCGATGGCCCCGGCCAGAACCAAGGCGCCGGCGACCAGGGCGACGCCGGCCGTCAGCCGCACTGCGATTCCCAATGTATCCAATGCATCCTTCAACATATCGAGAGCTTGGCGCACTTGGATGATGGTGACGTTGGGCATGGTTTCGAGCACCGCGCTCTCGATGTTCTCCTCGGTGCCGGGATCGGAGTTTACTGTGGCCATGGAAATACCGGGAGCGCCGGCGAGCGCGTTGGGCGAAAAAATCAGCGTGAAGTTCATGGCGCCCGATTGCCAGCGCACGTCACGGAAGCTCGAAACCTTGGCCGTCACCTCGCGTCCCAGAACATCCATGGTGATGCTGTCGCCGAGTTTCAGGTAAAGGTCCTTGCCGACCTCAGCATCGATCGACACCAAATTTTCGCCAGCGTGATCCGAAGGCCACCAGGCTCCCGCCGTTAGGCGGGCACCTTCGGGCAGCGTCGCGGCGGTGGAGACGCCGCGCTCGCCGCGCACGGCCCAGCGGCTATTGGGCGCGGTCGGTGCCTCGGCGGCGGGCACGCCCTTGATCTTGCTGATGCGCGCGCGAATCATGCTCGCCGTCAGGACTTTGTGAACGCCGGGCATGCCGCCCACGAGCGCGGCGAACTGTTCCGTCTGATGAGGCTGGATGTCGATAAAGAACATGCTCGGCGCATCGGCGGGGAGGCCGTCCTTGATCTGCCGGTCGAGATTCGCCTGCAGTAGCGCGATCGCCACCAGCACCGAAAGTCCCAACCCCAGGGAGAGCACGACCGAGGTCGTGGGTGACCCGGGCCGGTAGAGATTGGCCAAGGCGAGACGCAATGACGGCCGGCCGGCGGTGGGGCTGTTGCGCCCCGCGCTCAAGCGCACGGCGAGCTTCATCACCAGACCCGCGGCCAGGCGAAACAGGCCAAGCGATACGGCGGCGCCGAGGACAAAATAGATCGCGAAACTTTGGCGCTCGGCGGTGGCAATGGTGAAGGCCGCGAGGGCAACGGCAATGATGCCGATGGCGACCAAATACTTGGCGCGCGGCAGCCGGCCGGTCGTGGCCAGGAGATTGCGGAATAGCGCGACCGGCGGAATGTCGCGCGCGCGCGCCAGCGGCCACAGTGTGAACAATGCCGCCGTCAGCGTGCCGAAGATGGCGGCCTGCGCCAGCGCCCAAGGATAGATGCCGAGCCGGGCCTTCACCGGCAGGAGATCGCCGAGCGCCGCTGCCGCCACCATGGGAATGATCGCGCCGACCACGAGGCCGATGACGATGCCAATGCCGGCGAGCACGCCGAGCTGGATCAAGTAGATCGCGAAAATCGTGTCGGCCGGCGCGCCAAGGCATTTGAGCGTGGCGATGGTCGTCAGGCGGCCGTTGAGATGGGCGCGCACGGCATTGGCCACACCGATGCCCCCGGTCAAGAGCGCCGTCAGGCCAGCCAGGGTCAGGAACAGCGTGACATTATCGACGAAGGCGTCGAGACCGCGCGCTGCCTGGTTGAGGCCGCGCAGGCGCCAGCCGGCAGAGGGGAATCCAGCCAAAAGACGCGCGCGTACGGTCTCCGCGGTCTCGGGACCGTCGAGTTTGATATTGTAGACGTAGTCGACCAAGCTGCCTTCGCGCACTAGCTGGGTCGCGGCAATGGCGCCCTCGGAAATCATCACCCGCGGGCCGGCGGTCGTGAAGCTGATGGCGCGGTCGGGCTCATAGGCGATGGTCGCGCGAATTTGCAGGTCGGTTTCGCCGACCTTGAAGGTATCGCCGAGTTTCAGTTGTAGGCGGTTGAGCAGCGGCGCGTCGATGACCGCGCCCCAGACGCCGTCCTGCTGCGCGAGCGCGTCTTGGATGGGCAGCATCGGATCCAGAGAAATCGCGCCGTAAAGCGGATAATGGCCGTCGACACCCTTGAGCTCAATCAAGGCGCGCGTCTTGACCTCGCCCCCCTCGCTCTCGGTGCGCGCCATGGAGCGCAGCTGCACATGGGTACTGACGCCGCCGGCTTGTTCCAATGCCGCGCGTTCGGCCGCGCTCACCGGCCGGGCGCTGATGCGGGCCTGCAGATCGCCGCCGAGCAGCGGCTGGGCATCGGCGGCAATGCCGGCCTCGACCGATTGATTCATCGAGGTGGCGCCGGCAATGGCGGTCACGCCAATGGCGATGCATCCGAGAAAGATGCGAAAGCCGCGCATACCGCCGCGCAATTCGCGCAAGGCAAAGCGGAGCGGCAGAGGAAGTCTGTCCAAAGTCGTCATGCCCGCAAGCCCTCGCCGACGATCAAGCCGTCGGCAATGCGCACCACGCGCTCGCAGCGCTTGGCAAGATTGAGATCGTGCGTGATGAGCACAAGGGTTGTATTGTGCTGATCGTGGAGTTGGAACAGCAATTCGATAATTTGCTGGCCAGTGACGCCGTCGAGATTGCCCGTGGGCTCGTCGGCCAAAAGAATCTTCGGTTCAATGGCGAAGGCGCGGGCCAGGGCCACGCGCTGCTGCTCGCCGCCGGACAACTGACCGGGGTAGTGATCGATGCGGTGACCTAGGCCGACGGCTTTCAACTGCGCTTCGGCGCGGTCGAAGGCGTCGGCGCGGCCGGCGAATTCCAGCGGCACGGCGACGTTCTCCAGCGCCGTCATAGTCGGGATCAGGTGGAACGATTGAAATACGATGCCGACGGCATCGCGCCGGAAAAGCGCCAGCGCGTCCTCGTCGAGGGCGGCGTAATCGGTACCGGCGATGGTGACGCATCCGGCCGAGATCCGCTCAAGCCCAGCGACGATCATCAGCATGGTGGTTTTGCCCGAGCCCGAGGGGCCGACGACACCAAGCGCGGTGCCGGCGTTGACCGAGAGATCGACGCCGCGCAAAATATTGACCGGACCGGCCGGGCCCTCCAAAGTGAGATGCACCTTGTCCAGCACGATGGCCGCGGCCGGCGAAACGTCGCGGCTGGCAAGGGGGATCGGAGTCTCTCTCATGCGCGCATCACTATTTGGCCGGATGGTCAGCTTCGCGAGCGGGAAAAGAGTGTTAGCATCTAAAATGTTGTTACAGAAGGCGTTTTGGGGGCTTTGCCTGATCACGGTTGCGCTGGCGCAAATTCCGGCCTGGAGCGCTGGGCGCAATGCGCCGATTCGGATTCTTGCCTTCGGTGACAGCCTGACTGCGGGTTACGGCCTCGAAGACATGGCCGCCGCCTTCCCGGCTCAGTTGGAAAAGGCCCTGAAGGCCAAGGGCCATAACGTCGTGCTGGTGCCGGGCGGGATTTCCGGCGACACCAGTAGCGGCGGGCGCTCGCGCCTCGAGTGGTCGCTGGCGGAAAATCCCGATGCGGTGATTGTCGAACTGGGCGGCAATGACGGTTTGCGCGCGGTCGATCCCAAGGTCACGGCTGAAAACATGGATGCCATCGTGCGGCGGATTCAACGGGACGGGGCGCCGGTGCTCATCGCCGGCATGCTGGCGCCGCCGAATCTCGGTCGCGACTATGGCGACCGGTTCAATTCGCTGTTTGCCAAAGTCGCCAAGGATACGGGCGCGCTGCTCTATCCATTTTTTCTCGAGGGCGCCATCACCATGCCCGAGTTGATGCAAGGCGATCACATCCATCCCAACACCCGCGGCGTGAAGGTGATTGTCGAGAGCATGCTGCCGGCGGTGGAAAAGCTCATCGACCAAGTGAACGCGCGCCGTTCGGCGGCCAAATAGGGCGGATCGTCGATGCTGCGTCTGTTCGTCGGCCTCGCGCTACCCGACGGCGTGATCGCCCGGCTAACGGTCATGTGCGCGGGGCTGCCCGGGGCGCGGTGGGTCGAGCCTCAGAAGATGCACATCACGTTGCGCTTCATCGGCGAGGTCGATGAAGGCGACGCCGAGGAGGTGGATGCGCGGCTTGCCGGGGTCGTCGCCGGATCGTTTAGTCTTGAACTCGGTGGCCTCGGAACTTTCGGCGCAGGCGCCAAGGCCCGGGCGCTATGGGCGGGAGTAGGGACATCCCAGCCGCTTTGCCATCTCCAGGCCAAAGTGGAATCGGCGGTCGTACGAGCGGGCCTGCCGCCCGAAGGCCGCAAGTTCACGCCCCACATCACCTTAGCGCGCCTGACACGGCCCCAGCCGGCCCGGCTCCAGGCCTTTATCGAGGCCAACAATCTCTTCCAGGCCGGGCCTTTCAGCGTTGATCAATTCAGCTTGTTCGAAAGCCGCCCGGGCAACGGCGGCCCGGTCTATATCCCCCTCAGTGATCATAAATTAATCATAACCGTACCAGGTACCAAAAATATAATATAACTGTCTAATTAATATACTATTATCGGTACCTGGTACCAAACTATCTGTACCTGGTATTAATTATGGTGAGCAGCGCGCGGCTGGTGATCTCTACCAGGTCTAGCACGGCCTCGAAGCCTTCCGGTCCGCCGTAATAGGGGTCGGGGACATCCTTCGGCGCTGCGCTCTCCCGATCAATGGGGTGAAAATCGAGAAACAGCTTGAGCTCGGCGCGGGCGCCCTCGGGCTGTATCGCCCGGAGGTGTTCAAGGTGTCCCCGATCCATGGCCAGGATCAGATCGAAGCTGTGAAAGTCATCGCGCGCCACCCGCCGCGCGCGCAAGGCCCTAAGATCGACTCCGCGGGCGGCGGCGGCGGCAACCGTGCGCGGATCGGGCGGCTCTCCGACGTGATAGCCGTGTGTGCCGGCCGACTCCGCCACGATCACCTCGCCGAAGCCTTCGGCCACTACCATATGACGGAAGACACCCTCCGCCGTCGGCGAGCGACAGATATTTCCCGTACAAACGAACAGAACCCTGATCATTGCGCGCCCCCGCCGAGCGGCTAACATGCCGGCATTCCGCACCGCCGCTGGCAAGGCTTCTCAGCGCATCATGCCGCCAGATTTACTATCGCCCAAGATCATTCCACCGCCCGGCGGACGCATCGTGATTCTCACCGGCGCCGGGATTTCCAAAGAATCCGGCCTCGAGACCTTTCGCGATGCCGGCGGCATTTGGTCGAGAGTGCGCGTTGAAGATGTCGCCACGCCCGAGGCTTTCGCCCGCGACCCTGAACGCTGCCACGCTTTTTACAACATGCGCCGTGCCCGCCACCGCGCGGCCGATGTCCAACCCAACGCCGCCCACCAGGCGCTTGTCCGCCTCGAAGCCGAATGGCCGGGTGAAGTCGTCGTCGTCACCCAGAACGTCGATTCGCTGCACGATCGCGCCGGCACGAAAAACCTGATCCATATGCACGGCATCTACTCCCAGGCCCGCTGCACCCACTGCGACCACGTCGCCGACTGGCCCGGAGACATGTCGGTGGCCGATCGATGCGCGAGCTGCGGCCAGACCGGCGGCCTGCGCCCCAATGTCGTCTGGTTCGGCGAGATGCCCATAGCGATGGAGCGCATCACCGCCGCGCTCACCGATTGCGACCTGTTCATTTCCATCGGCACTTCCGGCAACGTCTTTCCCGCTGCGGGTTTTGTCGCCGTTGTGCGCAAGACCACTAAGGCTCATACCGCCGAGCTCAACCTCGAACCGTCCGCGGGCGCAACATTATTCGCTGAAGCCCACTACGGCCCGGCAACCGAAATCGTCCCGGCCTATATCGAAGGCCTGCTGCGTACCGCGCGTCTCCACGATTCATGAACAGTTTTGCCAAGATTCTGGCCGAGGTTCGCGCCTGCACGGTCTGCGCGCTCCATCTGCCTCTAGGCCCACGGCCGGTGGTCCGCGGTAAACCCGGCGCTCGCCTGCTCATCATCGGTTAGGCGCCCGGCACAAAGGCGCATCTCACCGGTCTGTCGTTCAACGACCGTTCCGGCGACCGCTTACGGGACTGGTTGGGCGTGGACTGCGATACGTTTTACGATGAGACCTCCATCGCCATTTTGCCCATGGGCCTGTGTTATCCCGGGCGCGATGCCAAAGGCGGCGATCTGTCGCTGCGGCCCGAATGCGCGCCGCTTTGGCATCCGCGATTGCTGCCGCTGTTTCCGCGCGTGGAACTCACGCTGCTCGTGGGCGCATATGCTCAACGCCACTATCTCGCCGACCGCCGCCGCAAGACGCTCAGCGAAACCGTTGCGGCCTGGAGCGATTACGGGCCGGCCGTTATGCCGCTGCCCCATCCCAGCTGGCGAAATACGGGGTGGCTCAAAAAGAACCTGTGGTTTGAAGCCACGCTCGTGCCCGGGCTGCAGAAACGTGTTCGCGCATTGACCGCCTAAAATTCGCCCTCAGCGGCCTCGGCCTCAAGGGCTTCCATGTCGGCGTCGGAAAAGCCGAAGTGGTGGCCGATTTCGTGAATCAGCACGTGGCGGACGACGTGAGCCAAGTTCTCGCCGGTTTCGCAACAGTAGTCGAGGATCGGCCGGCGGTAGAGAAACACCAGATCCGGCGTTGCGCCCGAGGCCTCGATCTGCTTCTCAGCCAGAGAAATTCCCTGATAGAGCCCCAAGATGTCGAAAGGCGTCTCGAGGTCCATTTCTTCGCAGACATCGTCGTCGGGAAACTCCTCGACCTGGAGCACGACACCCGCCGTCATGCGCCTCAATTGCGCGGGCAAGGACTCAAGGGCGGCGCGCGCCATGTCGTCGATGTCGGCGAGACTTGGCGGCGAGAGCTCCGGCGGTTTCCTCAAGCGCGCTCCTTGCCTCGCGAGCCGGTATTGGTCATCGTTGCGTATCCGTTTACCAGAGGAGCTCAGTCATGGTTCAGAAACTTGATTCAGCAGCGCGCGTCACCGCCCTCGAGCAGCTCCCGCATTGGCGGGACGCATCCGGTCGCGACGCTATCCAGCGCAGCTTTAAATTTACCGACTTCAACGCCGCCTTCGGCTTTATGTGTCGGGCCGCCCTGGTGGCCGAGAAAATGGACCATCACCCCGAGTGGTTCAATGTCTACAATCGTGTTGACGTCACCCTCGCCACTCACGAATGCGGTGGCCTCTCCGAGCGCGACTTAAAGCTGGCGCATTTCATGGATATCGCGGCCGGGGCCCTGGGCGCGTCGTGAGACGCCGGACCGACATCCGCCACCTTAAACGTGCTTTACTGCAGCGCACAAGTTAACTACAAGCCCGTCCTTGAGGCGGCCTATCGTGAGGGCCTGATCGGGGTCCGAACGGGAGATCCGAAAAGGAGGCAGGGACATGGCAGTCAACAAGATTTATCCCAATGCGAAAGCGGCCCTCACCGGGCTCCTGCGCGACGGCATGACCATTATGTCGGGCGGATTTGGCCTCTGCGGCATTCCCGAGACACTGATCGAGGCGGTTCTCGAATCGGGCGTGAACGGGCTGACGGTCATCTCCAATAACGCCGGGATCGACGATGCCGGCCTCGGCATCCTGCTCAAGACCCGCCAAGTCAGAAAAATGATCAGCTCCTATGTCGGCGAGAACGCTACCTTCGCCAAGCAATACCTGGCCGGCGAACTGGAGATTGAATTCAATCCGCAAGGCACGCTGGCCGAACGCATCCGCGCCGGCGGCGCCGGCATCCCGGCCTTCTATACCCGTACCGGCTACGGCACTCAGGTGGCGGAGGGCAAGGAATCCCGCGAGTTCGATGGCCAGCACTATGTCATGGAGCGTGGCCTCTGCGCCGACCTCGCCCTGATCCACGCCTGGAAAGGCGATCCAGAAGGCAACCTCGTCTATCGGATGACGGCCCGCAACTTCAACCCGATAATGGCGAGCGCCGCCAAGGTTACGGTGGCCGAGGTCGAGGAGCTGGTGCCGCAAGGCGCGTTCAACCCCGACCATGTCATTACGCCAGGTATCTTCGTCCGGCGTATTGTCAAGCTCGACAAAGTCACCAAGCGGATCGAACAGCGCACAACGCGCAAGCGCGCGGCTGGCGAGTAGGGGGCGAATAACATGGCCTGGGATAGAGACCAGATGGCTGCCAGGGCGGCGCGGGAACTGAAGGACGGTTTCTACGTCAATCTCGGCATTGGCATTCCGACGCTGGTGGCGAACCACCTGCCGGCGGGCATATCCATCCAGCTGCAAAGCGAAAACGGCATGTTGGGCATGGGGCCGTTTCCTTTTGAAGGCGAAGAAGACGCCGATCTCGTCAACGCCGGGAAACAGACCATCACCACGCTGCCGACCACCAGCTTCTTCGACAGCGCGACCTCCTTCGGGATGATTCGTGGCGGTCATATCGATCTGTCGATTCTCGGGGCGCTGCAGGTCTCCGTGAACGGCGATCTCGCCAACTGGATGATCCCTGGAAAAATGGTCAAAGGCATGGGCGGCGCAATGGATCTCGTCGCCGGTGTGCGGCGGGTCGTCGTGCTCATGGAGCACACCGCCAAGGGCGATGAGAAAAAAATCCTCAATCACTGCACGCTGCCGCTTACGGGCAAGGGCGTAGTCAGCCTGATCGTCACCGAACTTTGTGTCTTCGACGTGGCGCGGCCTGGACTCACGCTGGTGGACATCGCCCCGGGGGTTTCGGCCGATGAGATCCGCGCCAAGACCGAGCCGGACTTCAAGATGGCCGTATAACCGTGGCCCGGCGTCCACGCCGGGTCTTACCCGGCGTTGCGCAAGGCCAGAATGTATTCGGCTTGTTTGAGGTGCGGGCGGTCGAGCATGGCGCCGTTCAGGGCGACCACTCCGGTGGTAGCGTCGGCGAAGGCTTTGATGATCTGTTCGGCTTCGGCCACTTCCTCCGGACTCGGACGAAACCCTTCGTGAATGATCGGCACTTGTGCCGGATGTATGGCGAGTTTGCCGTTCCAGCCTTCGTGGCGAATAGTCTTGCACCAGGCCAGTAGCCCGGAATCGTCCTTAAACTCCGCATGGACCGTGTCGATGGCTTGAATGCGGGCGGCCTTGGCGGCCAGCAGCGTCATGGACATGGCCAAGCGGTAGGTAAAGGCGTAGCCACCGTCGGCGCCTTTGTTCGTCGCCGCGCCAAGATCGGTCGCGAGGTCCCAGGGCCCCCATGACAGTCCGGCCAATCGCCGCAACCGCGGCATGGCCGCGGTGTAAGTGCTGAGCGCGAGCACGCCTTGCGCGGTTTCGCCGGCGATCGCCATGATCTCAGTGGACCCTTCAAGGGCCCCGGCGCGGTTTTCCAGATCATCAAGTTGACGCGAGATAAATTCCACGTCCTCCGGCCCGGCGCATTTCGGAAGCAAAATGCCATCCGGCCGGCCGGAGCTCACGGCAGCGAGGTCGCGCATTGACGTATCCGTTCCCAAGGGATTGATGCGGACATAAAGCTGGCTCTTGCGGCCGTCCTGAGGTCGAGCCTGGAGATATTCGCGGGCCAGATTGCGCGCGGCGCCTTTGCGCGCCTCGGCAACAGAGTCCTCCAGGTCGAGAATGATGGCGTCGGCTCCGGCGTCGTCGGCCTTGGCCAGTTTCTTTTCGCTGTCCGCCGGGACGAATAACATCGAGCGCAGGATCATGGCGCGGCCGCCGGCTTCGGCTTGCGGTTCATCAAAGCGGTGCGTTTGCACGACGCCACCAATTCATTGCGCTGGTTAAAGGTGCGGTGGGCAAAGATGACAATGCCTTGTTCGGGCCGCGACCGGCTTTCGCGCAACTCCAGCACCTCGGTTTCCACGCGGATGGTGTCGCCGTGGAACAGGGGTTTGGGAAACCGCACCTCATCCCATCCAAGGTTGGCGACGGCGGTGCCGAGAGTTGTCTCGCCGACGGAAATTCCCACCATGAAACTGAGGGTCAGGCAGCTGTTGACCACGCGCGCGCCGAATTCGGTCTGTTTGGCGTATTCCTCGTCGAGATGCAAGGCGGCGGGGTTGTGTGTTAGCGCGCTGAAGAACACGTTATCCGCCTCACCAATCGTGCGCCGGATCGGGTGTTGAAACACCATGCCGACGGCGAACTCCTCGAAATACAGGCCTGCCACGTCACGCTCCCCAAGGGCTATGCGTCCCGAAACGGTTCCAAGTCAGAGTCGATAACATTTCGCTGGCGCGGACAACATGATATTGAGGCACAAATTCCAGGGAAGTTCCATGCGCGGCTATTTCGGTATTGGCGTCGAAGGCATCAACAAGCCCTTTAATGTGGGCAATCTGTTTCGTTCGGCGCACGCCTTTGACGCAAGTTTTGTCTTTACCATCGACGCCACTTACCGCCGCACCGAAGGCTCCCAGGCCGACACTTCAAATGCTCTGGCCAACCTGCCGTTTTACAGTTTCCCAACCCTGACAGACTTCTTGTTGCCAAAGGGCTGTGCCCTTGTGGGGGTCGAATTGCACGACGATGCTGTCGATCTGCCGAGCTTCACCCATCCGCGCTGCGCTGCCTATGTCTTGGGTCCAGAACGCAGTTCGCTGTCACCGGCCTTGACCGCGCGTTGCGACCATCTCTTGCGCATTCCGACCCGCTTTTGCCTCAACGTTGGAATCGCCGGGGTGGTGGTGATGTATGACCGCCTGCTAACCATGGGTCGCTTCGCGCCGCGCCCGGTCATGCCGGGCGGGCCCGACCTTGAGCTGTGTGGCACCTTCACGCGCTTTCGCAAGCCCCCGCCGCTCGCCGAGGTCGCGCTGGCCGAACGCGACGGGGAAGACCCTGGCGAATAGCCAGCAACTCTGGCGAGGGCTTGCGTTACGGGCCGGCGTTCTTCAAGATTAAGGCTAGCAAGCTACCTGGCGACGCGCCCGGGTGGTCCCTTGAGGATGTCGTCGTCATGCCGAGACCGTTGCCGCACCGCGCCATGGCCGTTGCCCTTACCGCCTGGATCGCGCTCGCGGGGGCGTCGGGTGCCTTCGCGCAGGAGGTTAAAGTGCTCGGCACTTTCGGCAAGTGGATTGCGCAAACCTATAAGGAAAACGGCCAGCCGGTTTGTTTCATGTCGGCAAAGCCCGGCACTACCGAAGGCATCGTCAAGGCCCGCGGCGAGGTCCTGATCATGGTCACCCACCGGCCCGCCGAACAGGCCTTCGACGTTCTCAGCGTCGTCGCCGGCTACCAATATCAACCCGATTCGGACGCCGGCCTGACCGTGAACGGCACGCGCTTTAATCTTTTCACCAATGGTGAACGCGCCTGGGCACGCGATGCCCAGACCGACAAGACCATCGTTCAACTATTGATAAATAGCAATGCAGCCACGGTCAGGGGAATCTCCAGCCGCGGCACGGTCACCACCGACATCTTTCCGCTGTCGGGCTTCACCGCTGCCCATAAGTCCATCAGCGACACCTGTAAAAAGCTCTAGCGCTAAAGTCGCGTCGCCAGCAGCTGGGTGATCAAGCCGGCTTCGCCGTCACCCACAGCATGACCATCGATATGCGTCACCGGACGAACGCCCAAGGCATTTGCAAGAAACACTTCACTCGCACGCCTAATCATCTCAACGCTGATCGATCGCTCCTCGGCCCGCGCCAGTTTGATCGCTTCAGCGCGCATGATTTCCGGGAGCGCGCCGTCTTCAAGTGGTGGGGTCAACATAAAGCCATCGACCAGCACGAAAACCTTCGCGACCGTGCTTTCGGCAATGCGGCCGGCGGTGTTGAGCAACAATGCGTCGTCGGCGCCGGCGGCGTTAGCCTCGCGGCGCGCGAGGATGTTGTCGAGATAGTTTAGGTGTCAGCGTGACGCGCACCACCGCATCTTTTAACGCATTAGCGGCAATAACGGCGCCGATCATGTCGGCGAGATATTGAGCGTTGCCGGGCGTGGGAATACCAAGCAAGCTTGCGCCCTGGATTAGCCGGTCGAGATGCGCCGCCAGATGCCGAAAGGCATTCCTGCGCAAGACAATGGTCTCGAACACGCCGTCGCCCAAGGTGAAGCCTCGGTCAGCCGGATCAATGCGCGCCGCCGCGGCCCCGGTCAGTACTCCGTTAATGCTGACGATCACGCGCTACAAACTTTCATGGGCCGCAAACTCTCACGATATGACCCCGTTGCCGACGACATTCAGAAGCGGCCGCACCTTGGCGAGGCTCTCTTCATATTCCTGCGCCGGGTCGGATTCCGCAACGATTCCACCGCCGGCTTGGGCGACAACGGACCGGCCATTCCGCGCCAACGTACGTATCACGATAGAAGAGTCCATCGCGCCGTCAAAGCCAAGCCAGGCGATCGAGCCGCAGTAGGGTCCGCGCGCCGTGGGCTCCAAACCGCGAATTATTTCCATGGCCTTGATCTTGGGCGCGCCGGTGACCGATCCGCCCGGAAATACCGCGCGCAGCACATCGGTCGACGTAATACCTGCGGCCCCCCGCCCGGTCACAACCGAAACGAGATGATGCACGGCTGGAAAGGCCATCTCGTGAACGGAGCGCGGGGTTTCGGCGCGCCATCGGCCTTCAAGAGCGCCCTCTGGCGCGGGAAGCGCCGCAGTTCCCAAGTCCCCGGCCAGGGCATTGCCACGCCTTGCGGCGGGCGCCCGGCCGGCAGCGCCCGGCAGATCGTGGGCAATAACCCATGCTTCCTTCCGCTCCAGGTCGAAGGCGGCAATCGTGTCATAGATTCCCATGACCATGTCCACCGGCCACGGCTTGTCTTTCGGAGGTTGTGCCGGCTCCAGCATACCGCCGAGTTCGTAGGAAAAGAATCCAACCGCGCCCCCTAGAATAAGGTGCGGGGCCACTTCCTGGACAAGTATCGGCGTTGGCTGAAAAACAGCCGAGCTCTGCCTTCACCACTGCGATTGGATCGGTAGCGCGGGCAGCGCCGTCGACGGTGACCATCCAAGGATGACTCGTGCAGCGGATGATGCGGACGGGATCTGTGGCGATATAAGAGAACCGCGCGCGCGGTCCGGCAAGCGCACTGTCGAGTAAGACGGCCATGGCTTCGCCGGCAAAGGGCGCGAAAGCCGCAGTTGGATCGCAGATTGGGATTCGTGTGACAACCGGCGAAATGCTCACAACATCGCTTTCACGGGTCGGGCGTCGCCCGGACCGCTATCACGGTCGCGGCCCTCATGGAGAGGGCGGCAGCACACGGTCCGGCGGCGTGTGGTTGTCGCAGAACGCTCTGATATTGATGATGACCTTCTCGCCCATGTTGATGCGACCTTCGACCGTGGCCGAACCCATGTGCGGCAGCAGGATGACGTTTTTCATGGGCAGCAACTTCGGATTGACGGCAGGCTGATGTTCGAAAACGTCGAGACCAGCGCCCGCCAATTTCTCTTCCTCCAACATGCGCACCAACGCGTCTTCATCGACGATCTCGCCGCGCGCCAGATTGATGAGATAGGTGGTGGGTTTAAGGAGTTTCAGGCGCCGTTCGGAGAGCAGGTGAAATGTCGCCGGCGTATGCGGACAATGGACCGAGATCACGTCCATGCGCGTCAGCATTTGGTCGAGACTCTCCCAATAGGTCGCTTCGACCTCGGCCTCCAGTTCAGGACGTAGGCGGCGGCGATTGTGGTAATGAATCGCCATGCCGAAACCGCGCGCCCGGCGCGCCACGGCCGTGCCGATGCGACCCATGCCAATGATGCCGAGGCGCTTGCCGTGTAGGCGGCGCCCGAGCATGTGGGTAGGGCTCCATCCCTTGAATTGGCCGTCGCGAATCATTGTGGCGCCTTCCAGAAGTCGGCGCGGTACCGCCACCATCAGTGCCATGGTCATATCGGCGGTATCTTCAGTAAGAACGTCCGGCGTGTTGGTGACGCTGATGCCCTTCGCGCGGGCTGCGGCAACATCGATATGATCGACGCCGTTGCCGAAATTGGCGATCAACTTCAGCCGTGGCCCGGCGCGGTCAATAGCCGCCTTGTCGACGTGATCCGTCAAGGTCGGGACCAGCACATCGCAGCTTTGCATGGCCGCCGCCAGTTGATCACCGCTGAACGGCGCATCCTCGACATTGAGATTGACGTCGAACAGCTCCATCATGCGCGTCTCGACGACGTCGGGCAATTTTCGGGTAACGACAACAGTGGGTTTAGGCCGCGCCATGGTACTCGCGCTCGACTCTCTTGAAAGAACGGGCCTCATGCCCCGGGATGGCCGTCAAACCGAGAAGTCCACGCGGCCGATTTCAGTCGTCCGCTTGCCTCGCGGCATCGCAGCGGTCGGGCGAGTTAGGGGTAGCAGCCGTGTGGATAATTGTCCAGGAAAGCCCCTCGAAGGTGCCGACGCCATCCCGTCCGTGCGCGCCCGCGCACCGGATCCAGCAAACTTTTCAAAGAACGCGCTCCTTTCAAGCGCGGGCGTTGCCAATTCCTCAAATCCAAGGCACAAACCACCGGTACGCAATTACGTGCAATCAATTCGCGGGACGTAGAACAGGACTCGAAGCATCGCACCACGTCCAAAAGTTGGGCTTAGACTACGCCTGCGGCAATCCGCGGCGACATTATGGTATTGGCAGAGTTGAGGACGGCGCACGTGAAGCGTTTGGCGGTGGTTTGGGCGGTGACGGTGGCGCTCTCTGGCGACGTCGGCTTGGCCGCCGAAACCGCCGCGTCCGGAAAAACACCGACGCCGTCCGCCAGGCCGCCGGCCGCGGCCAAACCGGATGCCGGCGGTGCGGCAATTCCGGCGCTGGCTGGCGCGGAAAAAAGTTCCGCCGAGGGAGGCACCGGTGATGGCCGCGGTACGGCCGTCGGACTTCCAATCCCGCGATTCGTTTCACTTCGAACGGATCCCATCAACCTCCGCACGGGGCCGGGCGTGCGCTATCCGGTCGATTGGGTTTACGTCCGGCGTCAATTGCCGGTGGAGGTCATTGGTGAATTCGATACATGGCGCCGCATCCGCGACCCCGATGGCGCCGAAGGCTGGGTTCATCAAAGCATGCTTTCGGGAAAACGCACGGCGGTCGTGACCGGCGCGGCGCGCGCACTCAAGCGTACGGGCGAGGATGCAGCCGAGGATGTCGCCACGCTGGAGGCCGGGGTTGTCGTGAACGTTCAGCGCTGCCCGGCGAATACCGGCTATTGTCGCGTGGAAGCGAGTGGCCTCCAGGGGTGGCTCAAGCGCGATCAGTTCTGGGGCGTCTATCCCGGCGAAGCCCTGCAATAACGCCAGAGCATTTTAGGAAATAGCATACCCTCGGACTTGTTCCGGGGGTGGATTCCGGTCTTCCCGCCCAAAATGCGACAAAACAAATATTTAGCGCGCGATTTCGATTCAATAAAAAGCAATCGCGCTCTAAACGAAATCCTTTGCCAGGGCGGCGCGGCATTCCTCCGCAAGCACAGCCATGTGGCCGTAGTGCAGGTGAAAAATGCCCGCCATGACTTGTGCATCGCTGGTTTTGAAGGCGACAATTTGCTCCGGCGTAAAGGCAAAATTCAGGAAATGAACCGAAGAAGTCTTTCCTTCTTCGGTTGTCCGGTCGATATCCGCTTCAGGCACACCCTTAACCGTGTGTCCGGCGAAGCTCAGCTGCACCGTATCTTCAATGTGGCCCATTGAAGCCAGTGTCCGTCGCCGCAGCCCCTCGTCCTCGATTTCGATCATCATGGTTGCGATCAGTTCCGCGCCTTGCGGAATAAGCGGGTTGTAGGCCGCCAATTCGCCTTCCACCTGGTCTTCTCCGCCGCGTTCAATAAAGAGCATTTCCTGAATCTGCGCCCACATCGTCTCAAAGTTTTCGAAATAAAGGCTCACGTGCGGCCCGATGTGAACCCGGCGCCGGCGCTTTGCCTCGACCAACTCACGCCGATGCTCGCGGCGAATCTTGGCGTAATCCGCTATGGGCATGAGGTCGGCGCGATTGACCTTGCGGCGCGGCGTTGGCTCCTGGTTCATGTTCCGCCCTCCATAAAACTCCTTCGGCCTCGGCGCATTTTCACCCGAAGGGCCGCGCCAATAACCGGATTCTCTTAGGCCAAGCCGTAGGCCTTGGCGAGTATCTCGATCGGGTGAAAGGCGCGCTGACCCTCGGGCGGTGGGCCGCCTGCGTCAGCAATTCCCTGCGCGAGGTGCTTGCCGGCCAAGGGGCATTCGGAGGCGAGATAACTCTTCTTGGCGTCGGTGGCGCGGCGCACGGTTTGCTCGGCGAACTTGGTGGCGACCGCGAAATTGCCCTTCTTGATTCCCCATGACCCGCCATGACCAGAGCAGCGCTCAATAACGGCGACATCCGTTTCCGGAATTAATCGCAGCATGTCGGCGCCCATATTGCCCATGTTCTGGGCCCGGGCGTGGCAGGCGATGTGCATGGCAATGCCCCCGGGCACGGCGGCAAGGCCTGGTGCGATTCCTTCGGTGTCGGCGATCTCAACCACATATTCGGCGATATCGCAGGTGGACCGGGCCAGAATCCTGACGTTGTCATCGTCCGGTTCAATCAGCGGCCACTCAAATTTCATCATCAGCGCGCAGCTCGGCATAAGCGCAATGACGTCTTTGCCTAAGTCGATATAAGGCCTCAGAGCGGCGGAGGTGTTCCGCGCTTTTTCCGCGACGCGCGCGAGGTCACCCTGTTCCAGTTGCGGCATGCCGCAACAACCGGGATAGACGACCTCGGCGTCGACACCATTCATGGCCAGGACCTTCAGCGCGGCCTCGCCAATACTGGGATTATTGTAGTTGGCAAAACACGTGGCGAAGATCACGGCCTTGCGCCCAAAGGCCGGCGCCAGGTGGTTCACCAAGGGCGGGGCCTCTTTGGCGCGTGTCATGAAAGTTTTGCCGTGATACTTCGGCAACTCAACACTCCGGTCCACGCCGGCAATTCTTTCCAGCACTGGCCGGGTCAAGAAATTGCCGCGCCGTGAACCCCAATTGGCGAAGCCAGGTGCGCGGCGCGCGATCTCGCCGTTGCGGTCGGTTTCGGTGAGCTGGCGGTCAAAGAACGGCGTGCCGTCCTTCGCCCGCTCCGCGGCGCGATAGCGCAACATCAGGTGAGGGAAGTCGATGTTGAAAGCATGGGGAGGTACATAAGGGCACTTCGTCAGGAAGCACATGTCGCAAAGCGTACAGGCGTCAACGACCTTCTTGAGGTCGGTGCTATTGACGCCATGAAGCTCTTCGTCGCCGGCAGCATCGATCAGATCAAAGAGTCGCGGAAAGGAATCGCACAGATTGAAACATCGTCGGCAACCATGGCAGATGTCGAACTGGCGGCGAATTTCCATGTCTAGTTTATCGGCATCGATAAAGTCCGAATTCCTCCAGTCAATAACGTGCCGCGTGGGCGCTTCGAGGCTGCCTTCTTTCATGCATCATCCGCTTGTCTGCATGTGGTCCGATTGCAAAAGCCAAACCAGCCCACGACAGGTCATCGGCCAGTTTGTAAAACTAGACACACGTCGGCGTTCAAGTCAGGGTGTCGAGGGCCTTTTGGAAACGGCCGGCGTGGGATTTTTCGGCCTTGGCCAAGGTCTCGAACCAGTTGGCGATTTCGTCAAAGCCTTCTTCGCGCGCGGACTTGGCCATCCCTGGGTACATGTCGGTGTACTCATGGGTTTCGCCAGCGACCGAGGCCTTGAGGTTTTCTCGGGTCTCGCCGATAGGATAACCGGTGGCCGGATCGCCGACCGCTTCGAGGTATTCGAGATGGCCGAATGCGTGTCCGGTTTCGCCCTCGGCGGTCGAGCGGAACAGCGCCGACACTTCGTTTTGCCCTTCGACATCGGCCTTCTGCGCGAAATAGAGATAACGCCGATTCGCCTGGCTCTCGCCGGCGAATGCGGCCTTCAAATTTCCTTCAGTCTTTGAACCCTTGAGGTTTGCCATCTGGCCCTCCACCTGATTGAATCGGTTGACGATAAACGGTAGCGAGAATACCGGGCGCGCCTTTAGGGGGGCCGTAGGCCGGACGCACCGTATTCCCGGTGCAACTTCATAGGCTGGCGGCGCGCGCAAGTCAAGAAGATTAGAATGGCTCTAATATACCGTCGGGTTACCGGCCGGCCGGGGGAACCGCCGTCTTAGGCTCTAACCGTTGACACGGATAATGATGTCGACTCGGGAAATCTCTGCCCCGCCGGGGGCTTCAGGCAGCGCCGAGATGGCTATGCGGTCGCCGGCAATGTCCTCGAGGCGACCGGAGCGCTCGAAATAGAAGTGATGATGATAGCTGGTATTGGTGTCGAAATAGGAGCCGCCGGAATCGATCGAGATCTCGCGCAACAATCCCTTGGCCGTGAAGTCGTGCAAGGCGTTGTAGACCGTCGCCAGCGAGACATCGATGCGCTGCGTCTTGGCTTCGTTGAAGAGCTGCTCGGCGCTGGCGTGGCGGTGGCCCCGGGCGAATAACAACTTCGCCAAGGCGAGCCGTTGGCGTGTGGGTCGCAGGCCTGAAGCCCGCAAGCGTTCAAGGACCGTGCCGTTCCCCACCGATGGTTTCTTTTGCCGCATCAAAACCCAGCCTCAGACGACGTGCACGGCGGGCATCGCCGATCTCGCCCCGTTCACCCCGCCATGAATAGGCCGTTTTGGTAGCCTTTTAAAGCCCCCAGCAGATGCAAATTAGATTATTTTCAATCTAATCTATCAATTCGTGCCACGGCCGAGCGCGTTTCCCCGGGCCCGGCACGCGCCCGTAAAGAAGCAAGCCCATCGATTTAATCCGGGGTTGGGAAGGTGTTTTTGGCAAAACCGATGCGACAACAAAAAGTTAGAGCAAGCACGGCGATTCCGAAATCGCGCTGCTTGCTCTAGCGCATGACCCGCTTCACGGCGTCCCGCCACCCGGCAAGCAACGCATCGCGCCTTACGCCAGGCATGCTGGGCTCGGCGCGAAAGTCCATCCGCCAAGCGGCTTTGATCTCATCGGTCGACGAGAACATTCCCCGCCCCAGACCGGCAAGGAAGGCCGCGCCCAGAACCGTCGTCTCGGCGTAGACCGGGCGCTCTACCGGGATTTGCGTGATGTCGGCGAGGAACTGCAACAACCAGTTATTGGCGATCATCCCACCATCAACGCGCAAAGCGGGCGGGCGGGCGATGCCGTCGTCGCTGAGCGCTGTCAGTAGATCATGGGTCTGGTAGCACACCGACTCCAAGCCTGCGCGCACGATGTGTGCGACACCCGAGTCGCGGGTAAGACCAAGAATCGCGCCGCGGGCTTCGGGGTCCCAATGGGGGGCGCCCAGACCCGTGAAGGCCGGCACGAAGTACACTCGCCCGGTTCCTCCGGCGTGATCTAAATCAACCGCAAGGCGCTCCGATTCCGACGCGCTCGTGATCATCCCGGCGTTGTCACGCAGCCACTGAATCACCGTGCCGGCGTTAAAGATGCTGCCTTCCAAGGCATAGGTCGTCTTTCCGTTCAGCCGGTAGGCGATGGTGGTCAGCAAGCGATTGCGCGAGGGCAACGCCCGTTCGCCGGTATTTACCAATACGAAACAGCCGGTGCCATAAGTACTCTTCACCATGCCGGGGGCAAAACATGCTTGGCCGACAAGAGCCCCGTGTTGATCGCCAACAAGAGACGCTATCGGCACGGCCCGGCCGAATAGTTCAGGATCGCTCGCGCCGAAGTCCCCCGCGGTGTCGCGCACGTCGGGCAATAGTGCCGTCGGCACATTGAAAAGCGCGAGTAGCTCGTCGTCCCACCGGCCGGCGTGGATGTCGTAGAGCATGGTTCGGGAGGCGTTGGTGGCGTCGGTTGCGTGCACCTGCCCGCCGGTCAGGCGCCAGAGTAGGAACGTATCGATGGTTCCGAACGCCAGCTCGCCCTTGTCGGCGAGGGCCCTAGCGCCGGCAACGTTTTCAAGAATCCATTGGACCTTGGTTGCCGAGAAATATGAATCGATCAAAAGCCCGGTCTTGTTCCGTATGGCATTGGCGTGGCCGGCCTCGCGCAAGGCCGTACAGCGAGCCGCGCCGCGCCGATCCTGCCAGACGATTGCGTTCATCACCGGCCGCCCGGTCTTGCGGTTCCAGACAACTGTGGTTTCACGTTGATTGGTAATGCCAAGCGCGGCAACGCCCTCGACGCCGCCGGTCTCCGTGATAACCGCTCGGCAGACGGCGAGCGTGGCCAGCCAAATTTCCTCGGGGTCATGCTCGACCCAACCGTCGGCCGGATAAATCTGCCGCAGCGGTACCTGCGACGACGCCAATGGCTTGCCCGCCGCGTCGAACATAACGGCGCGAGTCGAGGTAGTCCCCTGGTCGATGGCGAGGATGCGCGGGTTAGCCATGCCCCATATTAGACCAAGCAGCGCGATTCCGAAATCGCGCTGCTTGCTCTAGCGTGAAGCGGAGTTAGGCGACCTCGTCAATCCGCGCGTCGGGTTCGTCGCTGCCGTTGAGGAAGGCTTGCCAGTCATAACTCTCACTCTCGTCGGCGATATTGAAGCTTTGAGCCCAGACCGGGTCGTTGAATTGCTGCTCGTGCGACGAATGAATTTGCTTCTCCGCGCGTCGCACGTTTCATCAGATCGTCGTTCGAGACAGCGCCTTTATCGCTGAGGCCGGAGAGGAATTTGGTCAGGTCGCGGTCGACGCTCACGGCCCGAACGCCGGGAATGCCGTCGAGAGCTTGCAGGACCAGCTTCTGCTGAATATCCTCGTAGTCGTCACGGAGTTTGCCGACCAGAATCAGGATGTCCGCAGGGGTCGGCTTCTTGGCTTTGCGCCCTGGGCGCTGGGTCGGATCTTTGACCACGGCGTCGAAGATCTTTTCCATGAAATTCGGCTTGCGTTCGCCGATCAAGTTAGCCGGCAGCGGCCGTTCGATACGGAGCGCGGCCGGCGGCATGGCTGAGGAATCGCTTGGCACCGGCACTGGTAGATTGGCTGCGGCCGATTTGTACGCCGCCGCCCGGTCACATCGCCGCTTTCGGGCGAGCGCATCCTGCGGGCCAGCTTGGTCATAACATTTAGAGCTGTTTCAGGATCGGCTTCGACCTGACGCAGGAATTCATCGCGCGGGATGGCCTTTGCCGTGACCGCGCCGCGGGCACGGGCCGAGTTGGAGCGCGGGGCATTGTCGAGAATGCCGAGTTCGCCGAACAGCTCGCCGGCCTTAAGGCGCGCCATAACCACCGGGCCGTCGGGGCCCTCCTTAATCAGCTCCACCGCGCCCTCCAAGACTTCGAAGGCCCAGCGGCTGTCCTCGCCCTGGAGATAGATGATCTCGCCGTCTTTAGTAAGTTTTGGTGACCGTTCTCAAGGGCAGGTGTCCCGGTGGCGGTGAAGCGCGCTTACAGCGTCGAGAGACACATTCGGTTGAATCGGTTTAATTAATGGTAAGGGGTCCGAATCGCCGGCATGCCACCCGAACCGGCTGCCCGGGCCTGATTACGATGTATATGCACAAAAAATGGGATGGAACCCTAGCCGGCGGCCCTGGCCGCGGCTTCAAGCATCTGCAGCAACATTCCAGCCTGGCTGGCGCCCATTCGCTCGGTTAGTCGGCCTTGCGCTTCGCGCCAGAGGACCGATGCCTTATCCAGCGCTCCGCGTCCCGCCGCCGTCAACACCAAGACGTCCGGTCGCCGGCCGGCGCCGCCATCAGTGGTGAGATACCCGGCCTGGCGCAAAGGTTTGAGGTTGCGGCTCAGGGTCGTGCGATCCATGGCCAGGATCCCCGCTACCTCTGCGGCCGAGGTATGGTCACGGGCAGCTATCACCGCCAGAATATTGAACTGACTTGCCCTGAAACTTGAAGGCGACAAGGCTTCGTCAAAGACGCGGCTGATGGCGCGGGCGGCACGCCGCGTATGATGGCAAAAGCAGACCTCGACGATAGCCCGGGGCGCTATGGCCTGGGGCGGTGCCTCCGACAAGTCGCCTCCGATACTTCCGGAACCTACGGTCATGTGATGTATATACATCAAAAATTTCGGCCAGGGAAGGCCGCGCACGACGAAAAGCCGCACCGTTCCCGATCAGGCGCCGGGGTCGGCGTGCTTGATGGCGTCTTTATAGAGCCGGGCGGCCCTGCCGGCGTAGCTCGCGGCCACATACCGGTTGCCGTTGGCGTCAGCGGCAAAATTGAGGGTAAGCGCGCCCGACTCGATGCCGGCTGCGGCGACCCTCTCCTCGATCGCGAAGGTCTTGGCGAGCGTGCCCACCAAGGCGGCGATCTCGCTATACATCTCGCGGTTTTCTTGGCCACGCGCGGGGTGATGGTGGTCCGGCGCTTCGGAATTATCGCTCACGGTTCTTGGGCTCGGCGCCAGACGTTAGGGTAGTTCAAGTGCTCGCTCCCCGATCCGGTCTTGGGCGATCCCCCCTCTCCCGTCACAACGTTTCCGGGCCGAGGGATCAAATACTTCAAGCGGCCGAGGGTAAATATTGATGCTGCCAACGAGCGCCCGTCCATGAGACCTTAGACCAACATGACCCCACGGCCAACGCCCGGCCGCGTGCCTCCAAGGGGCCTCGACTCACTAGTGGAGCGGATATGACATTCGCTACCCAGTTAGCCGCTGGACGGAGAGGCGAATGTCAAATCCAAAGCTCCACTAGAAACAATGATTTCCTAGTGGTCCTTATGATTCTAACATTCGCAAGACAGCCCGACGAACCGGGATGCGAATGTTAGAATCGGACTACTAGAGAAAGGCGATTACATGATCCGACCCCTTACCGCCGCTCTCGCCGTGACCATTTTGTTCGCGATGCAAGTTCAGCTCCGTGGTGCGGAAGCCAAGGACATTCTCGGAACCGCGCAAGACGCCGGCACCTTCACGATACTTTTGGCGGCCGTGAGGAGCGCAGGCCTCACGGAGATTCTTATGGCACCCGGCCATTCACGATTTTTGCTCCAACCGACGACGCCTTCGCCAAGCTCTCGCGCGAAGAGCTTTAAGAACTACTAAGGCCGGAGAGCCAAGATAAATTGCGCACAATCCTCTCGTATCACATCGTCGATGGCAAAGCGACGTCGCGGGATTTTCTCGGCAAGCGGCTTGAGGCCGCCACCATGCAGGGCGGTTCGGTGCTCATCGACGCCACCAAAGGCGTCATGATCGGCAACGCCAAACTCATCAAAGCTGATATCACTGCCGACAATGGCTATATTCATGTGATCGATACGGTCATGATGCCAAAATAGCCGAAGCCATTTCGGCCATCGTCAAAGGAGCGGTCTGTCTCAGCGCAGTCTTCAGCAATGTAATCCATGAAAATGAAATTCGTCAGCTATGAATATACCCACGGGCCCCGCATAGGCGCGGTGGTCGGCAACCACATTGTCGATCTTTCCGACGCCGGCCACAGCTTGCGCGCGGTGCTCACCACTGGCCCGCTAGACAATCTTCAGGCGGTTGCCGCGAAGCGTAAGCCGACCGTTGCCCTCGACCATGTCGTGTTGCTGCAAGTGATCCCCGACGCCGCTCGCATCATCTGCGTCGGGAAAAATTATCGCGACCATGTCGCCGAAATGGGCGGCGGCGTCTCCGAGAACCCGGTTTTATTCATGCGCACGCCCCAGTCTCTCGTTGGGCACCGCCAGTCGATCGTCTGTCCCATCGCCTCGAGGGAATACGACTACGAAGGTGAATTGGCGGTGGTCATCGGCCGTGGGGGCAGGCGGATCCTGCCCGAGCGCGCTCTTTCGCACGTCGCTGGCTATACGTGTTTTCTCGACGGAAGCATGCGTGATTTTCAAAAACACTCTTTCACCGCCGGGAAGAACTTTGATTCTTCCGGCGCCTGTGGTCCGTGGCTGGTCCCAGCCACCGAAGTGCCCGACCCGCAGAGCCTCATGCTCACGACGCGCATTAACGGCGAAGTCGTACAGCGGGCAAGTACCGCTGAAATGATTCACTCGGTTGCTGCGATCATCTCCTATATTTCGGGGTTCACCCGCCTCGAGCCGGGCGACGTGATTTCCACGGGCACACCGTCTGGCGTCGGCGCCGCGCGCAGCCCCCCCAAGTGGCTCGCCCCAGGGGACAGGGTCGAAGTCGAGATCGAGCGCATCGGCGTGCTGGCCAATACCGTCATTTCCGAGCCGTCGGTTTAACGCCGGCTCTAGCTCCAGGAATGGGGACGTAGTCGCGAAGCATGTGGTCTTATTTCGCACGGCGCGTCGCCATCGGCATCCCTACGCTCTGGGCGATCATCACCGTCTGTTTTTTCATGATGCGCCTGACGCCAGGCGGCCCGTTCGACGGCGAAGCTCCCGTGCCGCCGGAAATCCTCGCTAACCTCCGCGCCCGCTTTCACCTCGACGACCCCTTATGGCGGCAGTATCTCGACTATGTGGCTAATCTACTGCGCGGCGATTTCGGGCCCTCGTTCAAGTATCGCGACTTCAACGTCACGACGCTCATCGCCCAGGGGTTTCCGGTTAGCCTTCAAAATGGCTTTAGCGCCCTGGTCATCGCCATCATGATCGGCGTGCCGCTCGGCATTTTTGCCGCGCTCGGTCAAAACACGCGGCGCGACTACATGGTATCGGCCGTGGCCATGACCGGTATCGTTATCCCCAACTTCATCATGGGCCATGTGCTGATCCTGGTTTTTGGCGTCTGGCTCAAGGACAGCGTCTTTCACCTGCCTGCAGGCGGCTGGGCCGATGGCGCGCTTTCTAATCGTGTACTCCCGGTCTTCTGCCTGTCGCTGCCGTATATCGCCTACCTTGTTCGCATCACGCGCGGCGGCATGATCGAGGCAATGCGCGCCAACTATATCCGCACGGCGCGGGCTAAGGGCTTGCCGTTCCGCCTGGTGGTGCTCCGCCATGCGCTGAAATCGGCCCTGATTCCCGTTGTCACATTTTTAGGCCCGGCCACGGCCTTCCTGCTGACCGGCTCGATGGTTGTGGAAACCATATTCCAGATCCCCGGCATCGGTCGCTATTTCGTCCAGGGCGCCCTCAACCGCGATTACACCCTGGTCATGGGGGTCACCATCCTAAGTGCCGCGCTCATCATCGCCATGAATCTGATCGTTGATCTGCTCTACAGCTTGCTCGACCCCAGGGTACGCTACGAGGGCAAGCGATGAACGGCATCAATCCATCGGCTCCCGCCGCCGCCGCCGAAATTGCCGCCGAGCTCTCTGGGCGCAGTTTGTGGCAGGATGCCTGGCGCCGGCTACTCGCCAACCGTGCCGCCGTTGCCGGCATGATCATTCTCTCGGCCATTGCTCTGGCTTCCGTCATCGGGCCGTTCCTGCTGCCGTGGAGCTATGACGCCATTGACTGGGAACATATCGAAGCGCTGCCGCCCGAATTTGCCACGGGGCACTATCTCGGAACCGATTCGCTTGGCCGCGACCTTCTGGCCCGAACGCTTTTCGGCGGCCGCATCTCGCTCATGGTTGGTCTTCTGGCGACCACGGCCGCCCTTTTGATCGGCGTGACGGTGGGTGCGGTCGCGGGATTTGTCGGCGGCAGAACCGACCAGCTGCTCATGCGCTTCGTCGACCTCATGTATTCGGTGCCGCTGACCTTCTTCGTGATCATTTTGATGGTGGTGTTCGGGCGCAACTTCGCCCTGATGTTCCTCGCCATCGGCGCCGTGGAGTGGCTTACCATGGCGCGGATTGTCCGCGGCCAGACACTGACACTCCGCAACAAGGAATTCATCGAGGCGGCGCGGGCCTCGGGCGGATCCACCGCCAACATCATTGTACGCCACATTCTGCCGAACGTCCTCGGCGTGGTCATGATCTATGTGACGCTGACTATTCCTCAAGTGATTCTCCTGGAAAGCTTCCTCAGCTTTCTCGGGCTCGGCATCCAAGAGCCCATGACCAGCTGGGGTATGTTAATCAACGATGGTGCCGCCGAGTTGGAAATCAATCCGCGCACGCTGATTATTCCAGCGGCCTTCATGACGACGACATTGTTCTGCTTGAATTTCCTTGGCGACGGACTCCGGGATGCCCTTGACCCCAAGGATCGCTAAACATGTCTGCCTCCGTCCTTGATCTCCGGAACCTCAGCGTCCGGTTTACAACGCCGGACGGCGATGTCGCCGCCGTCAGCGAGCTTTCGCTTTCTGTCGGAAAAGGCGAATGCTTAGGAATCGTCGGCGAGTCAGGCTCGGGCAAAAGCCAAACCTTTCTCGCGGCCATGGGCCTATTAGCCCACAATGGCCATGCCGTGGGCGAAGCGATATTCGGCGGCGTAAATCTGGTCGCGGCGGACGAGAGCACGCTCAACGGCCTGCGCGGCGACAAGCTGGCCATGATCTTTCAGGATCCGATGACCTCGCTGACGCCGCACATGAAAGTCGGGCACCAGCTGACCGAGGTGCTCGTTCGCCACCGTAACCTGAAGTCTACAGCGGCGCGCGATCGGGCCATCGCGATGTTAAGGCGTGTGCAAATACCCGAGCCCGAGCGACGTTTCGAGATGTATCCCCATGAACTCTCAGGCGGCCTTCGCCAGCGCGTTATGATCGCCATGGCGCTGCTCTGCGGGCCCGAACTCATTATCGCCGACGAACCCACCACGGCGTTGGACGTTACAATCCAGGCGCAAATTCTTGATTTGATCCGCCGGGCTAAAGAAGAACTCGGAACAGCGGTCATTCTCATCACCCATGATCTGGGCGTTGTCGCCGGCATGGCGGACCGCGTGGCCGTCATGTACGCCGGGCGTATTGTCGAGCTTGGTGATGTCCATCAGATCTTCAATGCGCCCCAGCACCCCTACACCAAGGGGCTGTTGGCCTGTACGCCGCGCTTGGATGATGCCACGGCCTCGGCGCTCGTCACTATCCCCGGACAGCCGCCAAACCTGCAGCGTTTACCCAAGGGCTGCGCCTACCATCCGCGCTGTCAGAATGTGATGGACCGGTGCCGCGCCGAGAAACCGCCTTTGATGTCCGCCGGAGGCGGCGGTCTAAAGGCCTGCTTTCTCGAAAACTTCGGCAGGTTTCAGGCGGGAGCGGTCGTTCCATGACCTCGCCGCTGTTACAGGTGCGTGATCTCAAGGTTCATTTCCAGGTCCGCGCGGGCGGCATATTTTTCGGCACCTATCTGCCGCTGAAGGCCGTTGACGGCCTCAGTTTCGATCTCTCGGCCGGTGAAACCCTGGGCATTGTTGGTGAGTCCGGTTGCGGCAAATCAACGCTGGGGCGGGCAATCTTGCAACTCCTGCCGGCCACCTCCGGCACCGTGGCTTGGCTGGGCAAGGACTTGACCGCGCTCGACCGCGCGGAATTGAAGGCCCATCGCCGGCACATGCAGATCGTCTTCCAGGATCCGCTCGCCAGCCTCGACCCGCGCATGACCGCCGGCGACATCATCGCCGAGCCTTTGCGCAATTTTGAAACCGGGCTTTCCTCCGCCGCCATCAAGGCGAAGGTGCGGGAGATGATGGAACAGGTGGGACTTCTGCCTTCCATGGTCAATCGCTATCCCCATGAGTTCTCGGGCGGCCAGTGCCAGCGCATCGGCATCGCGAGGGCCATGATTCTCAAGCCCAAATTGGTGGTCTGCGACGAACCGGTCAGCGCGCTCGATGTTTCCATCCGCGCCCAGGTCATCAATCTGCTGATGGATTTCCAGCGCGCCTTGAATATTTCCATGCTCTTCATCAGCCACGACCTGTCGGTCGTGCGCCACATCAGCCGCCGTGTGATGGTCCTTTACCTCGGCAGGGTCATGGAACTGGCGGACCGCGACGCCATCTATGGCAAGCCGCGCCATCCCTACACCCAAGCGCTGATCTTGGCCGTGCCAATTCCCGACCCCGATAAGGAGCGCGCCAAGCCGCGCGTCCTTGTGGCGGGCGATTTGCCGTCGCCGCTCGACCCGCCGTCAGGCTGTGTCTTCCGCACCCGCTGTCCGAGGGCCACGGAGATCTGCGCCCGCGCCGTTCCGGTCCTGGAATCCGCCGGGGTTGGACATGAAGTGGCCTGCCATCATTGGCGGGATTGAGGGGTCGCGTTTTCGATAGGTACATGCCGCATGGGTTCGCATCGGTGCCCGCCGCGGCGCCGTGCAAACTTTGGAATCGCGACACCGGCCGCAGGTATGTTATGCCTTGGCCATGAAACAGTCCTTGTTTTCGCGTGCGCTGACAATTTTCCTGGCGGCGTATTTGGCAGCCGGCGCCTGGGCATTCCCCGCCGCCGCGCAAAGCGACGTGCTGCCCGAGGCCGCTACCGGGCGCTCGGCCGCGAAAGGCGGCACGGCCAAGGCCTACATGGTGGTTGCCGCCAACCCGCTCGCCGCCAAGGCCGGAACCGATATCCTAGCTGCCGGTGGCAGCGCCGCTGACGCCGCCATTGCCGTGCAGCTGGTCCTCAACATGGTTGAACCGCAGTCCTCCGGCATCGGCGGGGGCGCCTTTGCGCTGTACTGGGATGCCAAGTCCGGCAAACTCGCAAGCTACGACGGCCGCGAAATGTCACCGGCCATCGCCGAAGAAAACCGCTTTCTCACCAAGGACGGCAAGCCGATGGCCCGCATGCAGGCCATCGTCGGCGGCAAATCCGTCGGCGTACCCGGCGTCGTGCGATTGCTGGAAATGCTTCACCAACGTCACGGCAAGTTGCCGTGGACGAAACTCTTCGAACCCGCCATCGCCATCGCCGACAACGGATTTGCCGTATCGCTAAGGCTTAACGAACTGCTCTCCGGCGATTCCGCATTCAAGAGCACCGAGCCGGCACGCTCGTACTATTACGAACCCGATGGCAATCCTAAGGCCGTCGGTACAGCTTTAAAGAATCCGGCACTGGCGGCGGTTTTGCGCGCCATTGCTTCAAAAGGCGCCGACGCTTTCTACACCGGCGCAATTGCCGCCGACATCGTGCGGACCGTGACGGTCGCCACCAATAATCCGGCGGACATAACGCTCGACGATCTCAAGAACTATAAGGCCATTGAGAGGCCGCCGGTCTGCGGCGCTTACCGGACTTACAAAGTATGCGGGATGGGACCGCCATCCTCCGGCGGAATTGGCGTCATCCAAACGCTGGGGATTCTTGAGGCCTTCGATTTGCGCAGGTTAGGCGCGCATTCGGCCGCGGCCGAACACCTTTTAATCGAGGCCGGCCGTCTCGCCTTCGCCGATCGTGCTGTTTATCTCGCCGATCCCGACAAAGTCACCGTGCCAACCAATGCCTTGATCGCCCGGGACTATCTCAAGCAGCGCGCCGCCCTGGTACATCCGGACAGCCGCATCGCCACTGCCGAGGCCGGCAAGGTGCCGCTGAAAGCCACCCTGGATCTCGTGCCGGCGCCGAGCCCCGAGCTGCCCGCCACCAGCCATTTTTCCATCGTCGATGCCGACGGCAACGCCCTTGCCATGTCCACGTCCATCGAGGCGGGATTTGGCTCGCGGCTGATGGTGAACGGCTTCATTCTCAACAATCAACTCACGGATTTTTCCTATCAGGATGTGGCCGAACAACGCACGGTGGCCAATCGCGTGCAGGGGGGCAAACGCCCGCGCAGCTCGATGTCGCCGACGTTGGTGTTCAACAGCCAAGGCAAATTCGAAATGGCGCTGGGCTCGCCCCTGGGCGCGGCGATTGTCGGATTGGTCGTAAAGACCCTGGTCGGCATGATCGACTGGCAATTGACGCCGGCGGACGCTGCGGCGGCGCCGGGCGCGCTGTTTAGCACCGGCAGCGGCGTCATCACCATCGAACGTGGACTGGAAGACACCAAACCGGCGTTAGAGGCCTTGGGCCATGAAGTACGTGTGGGTGAATTTGCCAGCGGTATCCACGTCATCCGAGTCACCAAGGACGGCCTTTTGGGCGGGGCCGATCCGCGCCGCGAGGGCGTTGTCCTCGGCAAATAGTCCGATCCCTGTTTAGCGCCGGCGAAGGCCGGGATTTAGAAGACACGCGCCCTCGCGCGCGGAACGATGTGACAACAAAAAGCTAGAGCAGGCAGCGTGATCCCGAATTCGCGCGGCTTGTTCTAGCGCCGGTCCATCTGGCTGATTTCAACCATATGTCCGTCCGGATCGTAAGCCAGCATGTGCTGGCCGGTTTGTGGCGAGCCGTCAGCACTAGGCTGGCTGAAGCGTCCAGGTGTGCGCTGAAAGCGCGTTCCGGATTGGCTCAATCGGCTGTACGCCGCCTGAAGGTCTGGCACCTCGATGCCGACCAGAATGTCACCGATACCGATGCCGACCAGGTTGCCCCGCGCGCTGGGCAATTGCGGGCGGTCGTACCACAACAATGCGAGGACTCCGGCGCGGTCGTCGCCGCCTCTCAACACGACCAGGCGGCTGTGCTTGGAATCCGCCGTCAACGGCAGGTCGGCAGCGCCGAAAACGCCGCCTTGATCACCGCCTTGATCGGTGTCCGTCCCCGAAATGTCGGCGGATTTGAGCAATCCCAGCTGCTGATAAAAGTCGACCGACTTCCCGATATCGGCGACGATGAGCGTCGTTCGCTGCAGCGTCACGCCACGGGCGGGTGGGCTTTGCGCCTCAACCGGAGGCGCCAACGCCACCATGCCTATGGCTGCGGCGAACATTACGGCCATTCTATAGATCATTACATGCATCGGCATTGTACGCGCATCCCTTGGTGCCGCCCGGAAATGGGGTCCGATGCCGCTTCGCCACGGCCGGGCCGACGATCGATCGGGCTTGAGCATCTTATTTAACCATGAGGCCGACTGGATTCAACCGCGACTCGCGAGTTCAGCCGGGTTTCCGCGTTGGCTGAAGAAAACAGTGGCCTTTAGGCCTTTTGACGGAATCTCGTCCAACGTCGCCGGTCTATGATAGCCGATCCGAATCCGTACTGTCACGGGCTACTGCGGGGATAGCTTGCTAAAAGCCAAGGACACTGGGGACGACTTAACAGACCTCTTGATGAATTCACCGACAGCCGCACGCGATCGTTTTGTCGCCTTTGCCTTCTGCTGGGCCGACATGCTCGTCGAGCTCGACACATCTCGCCGTATACTGTTCGCCGTCGGCGCCACGAAGCAGCTCTTGGGCGTCCAGCCCGAGGCGATCATCGGCCGCAATTTCATGGAACTGGTCTCGGTCAAGGACCGTGTGCTCGTCGAACAGCTGCTGTTCATGACGTCGAAGCGCGGCCGCATCGACAACGTCACCATTCGTCTACAGGGCCAAAAGGGGCCGACGCCGCCGGTGGCTTTCGCCGGCCATGTGTTGCCCGACCGAAAGGACCACTTCTTCCTGGCGTTGCGCACCCAGGCCCACCTTGACGACAAGGGCGTGGCCGAACAAGGCGTCAACCGCGATAAGAGCACGGGCTTGCTATCAAAAGATTCCTTCTCCGCGATGGCCGTGCAGACGCTCAAGGACAACAACGCCGAGCTGACTCTCGTCAATATGACCGGCTTCCAGAGCTTCTACGACTCGCTCGATGAGGGCGAACGCCAGGTCCTGCTCAATACCGTCGGTACGACACCGCGCGCCAATTCGTTGGGCGGTGATTCGGCCGGTGAAGTCGGCGACGGCAAGTTCGGCATCGTCCATGCGGCAGGCCTCGACGTCACTGCCCTCGAAGCCAAGCTGGCCGAGGCCACAAAAGCCTTCGATCCCGCGGGCAAAGGCGTAGCCGCTCAATCCGCCACCGTCGACATGGACATGACCGGTGTCGACGAAGCCGACCTCGCCAAGGGTCTGGTTTACACCATCAACAATTTCAAGGAACAGGCCGGCGACAAGTTCAACGTCAAGGATATCGCCGCCAACATGGACAACCTGGTCAAGTAAGCCGTGCAGTCCTTGAACAAGTTCCGCAAGCTTGTCGGCGGCAATGATTTCCAGGTGGCGTTCCACCCGATCCTAAACGCGCGCACGGGTGCCATGCATCACTACAAGGCGTAGGTCCGGTTCGACGGCAAGTTCGAGGAATCGCCTTACAAATACATTACCTTCGCGGAAGAAACCGGGCTGATAGCCGAGTTCGACATCGCGATGATGCGCAAATGCATTGATTGGCTGCGCAAGAATCGCGCCGACAAAGTCTCCGTCGCCGTCAATATCTCGGGCATGTCGGTCGGCAACGATCAATACACCAAACATCTCCACGCATTGATTGACGCCGACACCTGGTTAAAAACGTTTCTCTTGTTCGAGATCACGGAATCGGCTCGCGTCGCCGATCTGGTTCAGGCCAACAATTTCGTCCAAGGCCTGCGCAAGAAGGGCTTCCACGTATGTTTGGATGATTTCGGCGCCCGAGCCGCGAGCTTCCAGTATCTGAGCGTGCTGGAAGTGGACGTCGTCAAGCTCGACGGCAGCGCCGTCAAGAACGCGCAAAGCGCGCCGAAGGGCCGGGCCTTCCTGCGCGCACTTACAACTTTGTGCAAGACCATGGACGTGGAAACGATTGCCGAGATGGTCGAAAGCAGGGAGGGTTTGGAATTCGTGCGCGATTGCGGCGTCGAATACGTCCAAGGCTTCCTGTTCGGCAAACCCGACGCCGATCCTTGGAGTTTCATCAAGAAGATTGATCGCAAATTATTCGCGTAGAGCATTTTCCGGAAAAGTGGTCTCCGATTTTCCGTAAGAAAATGCGACCAAATCAAGCCTTCGCGTAGCCTTTGATTTTCTCGACCATCGAAACCAATCCGTTGCGGCGGCT
>SHVO01000016.1 GCA_009694245.1 Rhodospirillaceae bacterium
CAAGTCTGAGGGCATGCTTTTCCCTAAAATGCTCTTCGCGTGCGAAAGCGCCGGGCCGGGGCTGTTTATGACTTTAGGTCGAAGCCGGTCTTGGCCAGGAGTCCGTAAAGTTCCTTGATGGCCTTTTCCTTGTCGGCGGCCTCGGGAATATCGCCGGTAAATTCGGCGATGACGTCCTTGCGGCGCAAGTAGGAGACAATGGTATCACGCGCGATTGTGGTCGCTCGGCCGACCGTCAGCACTCCAGAGGCGCAAAATGTCACGCGCCGGGTGGCCCGCTCGCGAAAGCTCAACTCCTTATCGTCGAGGCGCTCAATGACGCCTTGTGAGATGATGTATTCCGATACGAGGCTATCGAACTTGGCCGATGCCGGATCCCGAAGCGGGTTGGAAGCTCGGAGTCCAGAACCAACTGCTGGATGGCGGCCACTTCCTGAAGCCGTGTCTTCTCGGTGCGGGCCTCGGGCGCGATTTTTTGAATGGCGTTGAGCTGCCCGGGGAAATCGCGCACTTGATTCTCGATCAGTGCGTTGGTCGCGGCGTCGGCCTTGGGGTCGTACATCGCCAAGAGGTAGATAAATTTGCGCTTACCCGACACCAACTTGTCGCGCACGCCTTCCATGGCGCGCTTACGGCCCATCGCGCCGCCGACGTTGGTCAAGCGCGCCCAGCGATCCGTAAGGCCCACCGCAAGCGCGCGTCCGCCGATAATTCCACGGTCCGTGACCAGGCGAGCAACGATTGTGTCGAAGAATTCCTTGTCGTCGGCAACGGCTTCGCTATTGGTTAGACGCCCCGCGTCGGCCAGATCGCGTTCTAGCCAGTCGAATAAAACACGCTTCGAGCGCGGCAGCATGTCGGTCGCGAACAGCTGATTGAGCAATTGGACGAGTTCGTCGACGGCGAGTTTTGTCGGCTGGCGCTTGCCTTCCAACAGATCAAGAATGCGCATTATGGCGTCGCCCAGGTGCTTGGACACACCAATGACATCCTTGATGATCGTCTTGGCCATAAAAATGTCGGCGAGCATTTCGTCGACCATGGCGCGGGCTCGCTCGTCCTTCTGCGACTTGGCCATGGGGACCAGTTCGGCCAACTTGCCGAGCCAACCCGTCCAATTGATCGTAGCGCGCACAAAAGCGACGTTCGTCAAATAGCTGCGTTCCTCGGCATCGGTGTGGCGTGCGTCGATCCGGCGCAGAAGTTCGTCCAGCGTGCTGCCCTTGAGTTCGGGCAACTCTTTGGAGTCGACCTCGCGGGCACGCTGGGCAATGCGGTCGACGGCTTGATAAATGATGTCCTTGCGCTTGCGGGCATCCTCGGTTGAGACACGCGCGTGCAGGCTCGCGATCTTGTCGACGGCGGTCGGCACCATCGCATCGACATTGAGCAGGCGCTTCAAATTCTTGTGGCAGTGCAGGAGCTCGAACGGCGTCATCTCGATCTTGTCGAGGTAACGCGTGAACAGCCGCGCCATGGTTGTGCGCGCCGCGGTTTGATAGTAGTCGGCGACTTTCTCGCACAGCGGCGACTCGTCTACCGGCGTAATGCCGTATTCGTCTTCCTTTTCCGCTTGCTTCATTTCACAGAAAACTTCCGTCGCGCGGCGGGTGTCGCTGGCGAAATGGGTTTCCTTGAGGATGCGCACGCCCCTGGTGGTCTTGAGGCTCAAGAGATCCTTGGGGCCTTGCGGCGCGCGGACTCTTCGGTGGGAACGACCTCGTTGATCGCCCACCGGCCATCCTTGTAGGTTTGAACTTCAAAGGCCACGCGTTCGACGGCCGCCATACTGCTGTGTCCTGCTCAAGCATTTTAGGACGCCTCCCTGGTTCAAATTGAGCGGGAAGCGCCCATGGGCCCCAGTCCCAAAATTGAAGCGGGCCCCGGCGAAGCTAGGAAGGGTGTAACAAATTCTTTAACAATCGGCAAAACCTTCTGCCGGCGTGGGGGTGGCGGGTGCGTCAGGCGTCGAATCGATAGTCTTTGAATTGCTCCCGGAGCTTGACCTTCTGGATCTTGCCGGTGGGGCCAATCGGGAGGCTCTCGACGAAAGTGATGGCTTCGGGCAGCCACCACTTGGGGACCTTGCGACCGAGGTAGTCGTTGATCTCCGCCAGCGTTGGGCGGGCGGCGCCTTTGGTTACGCATATCAGGAGCGGGCGTTCGGTCCATCGCGGATGGTGGATGCCGATCACCGCCGCCATGGCGACATCAGGATGGCCAAGCGCCGCGTTCTCAAGGTCGACGGAACTGATCCACTCGCCGCCGGATTTGATCACGTCCTTGGCGCGGTCGGTGATGTGCATATAGCCATCGCCATCCAAGGTTGCGATATCGCCGGTGTCGAACCAGCCGTCGGCCGTGAGCGCGCGGGCATCGTGTTTGAAATACGATTGGATGATCCAAGGCCCGCGCACCTGCAGGTGACCCGCGGCCACGCCATCGTGGGGCAACGCATTCCCATGCTCATCGACGATGCGCAAATCGACGCCGAAGATGGCGCGGCCTTGTTTGCTTTTGAGTTTTGTCCGTTCCGCCTGTGATAGTGCCTTGAACTTTGGCTTGAGGGTGTTGACGACTCCGAGCGGCGTTGTCTCGGTCATTCCCCAGGCATGATTGACCTCAACACCGAATTCCAATTCGAATGCTTCGATCATCGATTCCGGCGCCGCTGCGCCGCCGATGACAACCCGCTCCAGCCCCTTGGGCTTGCGCCCCGCGCTGCGCATATGCGTAAGCAAACCCATCCAAAGCGTCGGCACCCCAAGCGCGCAGGTAACGGCCTCGCCGTCCATGAGCTCGAAGAGACTTTGACCGTCCATGGCGCGGCCGGCGAAGACCTGCGCGGCACCGACCATCGGCGCGGCGTAGGGTACGCCCCAGGCATTGACATGGAACATGGGCACGACCGGCAATATGACATCGTCGACGGTCATGCGAGATGACGAAACCATGCTGTAGGAATGCAGCACCAGGGCCCGGTGGCTGTAGAGCACCCCTTTGGGCGTACCCGTGGTTCCCGAGGTATAGCAAAGCGATGCCGCGGTATTTTCGTTGAACTCCGGCCAATCAAATGTCTCGGCGTGGGGCGCGATCAGGTCTTCGTATGCCAGCACGTCGCCGAGCCGCGGATCGGACGGCGCATGCGCGGCATCGCAGAGTGGAATGAATTGTTCGACACACGGTACCGAGTTCTTCAAGCCTGCGACCAATTCGGTGAAGGTGGTATCGTAAAACACCAGCCGGTCCGTGGCATGCGCGAGGATCAGACGCATATGCTCGATCGGCAGGCGCGGATTGACCGTGTGGCAAATGGCGCCGATCCCAGCCACAGCGTAATACAATTCCAAGTGACGCCAAGTATTCCAAGCCAGGGTGGCAACGCGGTCGCCGGGTTTGATCCCGAGGGCTTTGAGGGCATTGGCCAGCTTCTGGACGCGGCGGTGAGTTTCGCCGTAGGTGGTGCGGTGGATGGGCCCTTCGACACTTCGGGTAACGACGGCGGTATCGCCGTGGTAGTCCCCGGCAAAACGCATAAGCGGCGCCACGAGAAGTGGGCGGTCCATCATTTGTCCGGGAATTAACCCGGAAAGCGGTCCTGGGGGCATCATTCGGCATATCATCCTTGTAGCGACAGGGCCTTTCCCTTCGGGATCATGACACCCGGGGCGTTAACCTAAAAGTATGGAAATCGTGAAATGCTGATTCGGACAATTCTAAAGTCTCGGACCAGTCTTTGGCCGCGGGAGGGAGATAATGCATAAGATGCAGGCGGGCGATTCCTCTGGAGTGACGCGCAATACTTTTCACGGGATTAGCCTCCTCCTGATGCTGGGCATGGCGATTACCCTCGCCACCTGCGGTGACAAGAGCGCGGGCGAAGTCAAGGCCATCAAGCAGCAAGTCCAACGGGCTTACGGCACCAAGGAATTCAGCAAGGCCCTGGGTTTGTCGCAAAAGGGGCTGACCCTGGCCCGCCGCACCCTGCTCATCAAGTTGGCCGAGGAGAACGGCGATACGCTGACGGCCGGCGAACGAGCCGTGTTCGTTTCCCAGGGTGTCGGCATGGCCACCGGCAAGGATCCGCAGCCGGTGTACCGCACCGAGACGATGTACCCGCCCGAACAGTACCGCCGGAAGATCGAAGGCGACGTTGAAATTGCCTATAGCCTGGATCCGACCGGCGCCGTGACCGAGGCCCGCATTTCGAAAGCAACGCCGCCGCAGATCTTCGATCAAGCGGCCTTGGAAAGTTTCAGGAAGTGGCGGTTCACTCCGATGTTGGACAAGGTCGGCCGACCGATCGTGGCCTCAGGATTTAAATTCACACTCGCGTTTCGCATGGGCCGTTAGCGCGCCGCCGTAAGGCAAGTGGTCGCAACGCCCATCACTTTCTCCATAATCGCGGTCGGCGGCGGCTGACCGGCTTCACCGGCCTTGCTGTAGATTTCCATTTCCTTGACCGTCAGGCGGGCCTTGGTTTCGCGCACAAAACAGGCGCAAAGCTTGTTGCGGTCACCCGCAACGCTATGGCCGCTCTGATCCATGAAGCCGGTGCAGATCTCTTGCAAGGGGTCGCCGGACTGACCCGGGCGGGGCTGTTGCCCTGCCGCGGGCACGGCCGCCATGGCGAGGATTGATGCGAAAAAGATGGCTCTCAGGTGGGCCTCGGGCATGTGGGCCTCGGGAAAGTTGGAGTCGACACCGCCAGATACTTAAACTCTTCAGGACTCAGGCGGCTTGAGCCTCTGATTGAATCAGCAGCACATACAGGCCGTCGGCGGTGGCGGCGCCGCGCAGCTTTTTGCAAATCGATGCGTCACGGAGCAAGCGGGAAATGCGGGCCAGCGCCTTGAGATGATCCGCGCCGGCGCCTTCGGGAGCCAGCAGCAGAAAAATCAAATCAACCGGCTGTTCATCAATGGCGGCGAAATTGATGGCTTTGTCGAGACGCGCGAAGACCCCGCAGATGCGCCTGCATTCGGCGAACTTGACATGAGGGATCGCAATGCCGTTGCCCACACCGGTGGAGCCGAGGCGCTCGCGCTCGAGCAAGATTTCCAGAATCCCGCGGTCATTGCCGCCTGTGATACGCGCGGCATGTCGCGCAAGCTCCTGCAACGCCCGCTTCTTGCTGTTGGCCTTGAGGCCCGAGATCACGGCCTCGGGTTGAAGCAAATCACTGATTTCCATGACGCGCCTTTAGCCGGCCTTGATCACAGCCGCGATTTGCAATCCCACGAAACCTGGATGGATGTGTGGATGGTGCAGCCGCAATCAAATTTTCTCAGCTTGTCGACCTGTGCCATCGCCCGCCGCACCGCGCGCCTTTTTTGCGCCGCGCTGAAGGCTTTGAAAAAAGGTGGCGGAACATAAGCACGGGGACCCATGAAGTCAAGAATGGGCGGGGCCGTCGCGCGCGCCCTGGTTAGCGGCCGCCGTAGCCCGCCGCCTTGTCGCGGCGGCGCTGAGCCGAGGTTGGAATCTTGAGGGAATCTCGATACTTGGCCACGGTCCTGCGCGCCACTTCAACGCCTTCGCCGCGGAGGATCTCGACCAGGCGATCGTCGGACAGAACGTCGGTCAAGACTTCGTTGTCGATCAGCGTTTTGATGCGGTGACGCACCGCTTCGGCCGAATGAGTTGCCGCGCCATGAACGGACGCAAGTCCTTGTGTGAAGAAATATTTCAGCTCGAAGATGCCGCGGGGCGTGGCCATGTACTTGTTGGTCGTGACACGGCTGACTGTGCTTTCATGCATCTCGATGGCGTCGGCGATGTCACGCAAGATTAGCGGGCGCAGGTGCGCAACGCCGAGCCGGAAAAAGGCGTCTTGCTGCTTCACCAGCTCGGTCGCAACCTTCAGGATAGTCTCGGCGCGCTGATGCAGCGCCTTGACCAGCCAATTCGCCGATTGAAGGCGTTCGGCGAGAAAGTCCTTGTCGGCCTTGGTGACGCGCGCGCAGCTGATGTTGCTGACATAGCTTCGGTTGACCAGCACGCGCGGCAGCGTGTCGGTGTTCAGCTCGACGCGCCAGTCACCGTTCGGACGCAAACTCATGATGACGTCGGGGATGACGGCCTCACTGGCCGATCGCTCGAACTGCAGGGCCGGTTTGGGATTGAGCGCCCGTACTTCGCCGATCATATCCTCGACGTCTTCCACCGAGACCGCACAGATCTCGCGCAACTTCTTAATGTCGCGTCTCGCGAGGAGTTCAATATTGGCGACAAAAGCCGCCATGGCCGGATCGAAGCGATTGCGGTCCTCAAGCTGCAGGCGCAGACATTCTTTCAGATCGCGGGCAAAGATTCCCGCCGGATCGAACTCCTGCAGAAGCGCGAGCACACTTTCCACCCGTGCGAGATCCGCGCCGAGCTGGTCGGCCGCCTCTTCCAAGTTCACGCGCAGGTAGCCACTTTCGTCCAATTGATCGATCAGGTACAGCCCGATAAATCGCTCGGCGGGGTCGAGCGCGGACAAGTTGAGTTGCTGAACGAGGTGGCTGCGCAGATCGGGCGCCTCGGCCGCGTGATCGAACTCCGGCATATCGCCGTCAAGACCGCCGGCGCCCCAGTGTTCGGCACTATGCGTATCCATGCCATCGCTGCCCAGCGCGGGCTCGTTGTCTTCAACCGCCGATTCGATATCGAGCGGTGCTTCATCCTGGCCGTCGACGGCATCAACCACGGACAATCCGGCTTCGCTGCGATCATCGACGTTCCCGGCGCCCTCGGCGAGCGCGCCCGGATCGCCGCTATCGTCGGCCTCGAGCAGCGGATTGGAGACGAGTTCCTGCTCGACGTATTCAGCCAGCTCGACCGCCGACAATTGCAGAAGCTTGATGGCCTGCTGCAATTGCGGCGTGATGACCAGGCTTTGGCTTTGCCTGAGATCTAATCGGGGCGAGAGGGCCATGGTTGTCAAGTCACCGCCGGCTTAGAGCAAGCAGCGCAAATTCGGGATCACGGCGCTTGCTCCACCTTTTTGTTGTCGCATCGTTCCGCGCGCGAAAGCGCGCCTCTATTTAATGCCGGCCTTCGCCGGCGCGAAAACCGGTTCCCACTTCTCGGCACGATGCTCTCGCTTGGGTCGCGTTCACGGTCTGAAAACATGGCCTTCGGACAGCCGGACTGCCGGGAGACCGCCTGCGAAAACCGCCCTTTACCATCCCGGAAAATGCTTAACAATTTGGTGATCCTCGGGCCGCGCTCGGGCGCTCTCCAGCCAAGGGGACGCCGGTCGCAAGCCGGGGGAACCCGCTCTAAAGGGTGAAGCGCTCGCCCAGATAGACCCGCCTGACACCTTCGTGGGCGACAATTTCGGCCGGGGTGCCCTCCATCAGGACGCTGCCCTCGTGAAGGATGTAGGCGCGATCGATAATGTCGAGGGTTTCGCGAACGTTATGATCGGTTATCAACACACCAAGGCCGCGGTCCTTGAGGTGAGACACCATTTCGCGGATTTCACCGACGGCGATGGGATCGATTCCGGCCAAGGGCTCGTCCAGGAGGATGAAGCTGGGACGCGAGGCCAGCGCGCGCGCGATTTCGCAACGCCGCCGCTCGCCTCCCGACAACGCCAGAGCCGGCGACCGGCGCAAGTGCTCGATTGAAAATTCGCGCAATAGCGCGTCCACCAAGGCCGATTGGGCGGCCTTATCCGGTTCCACGACTTCGGCCACAGCTCGGATGTTGCCCTCGACGGTCATGCCGCGGAAAATCGAAGCCTCCTGCGGCAGGTAGCCGATCCCGAGCCGGGCGCGGCGGTACATCGGCAGCAGCGTGATGTCCTGACCATCGAGATAGATCTTGCCTTGGTCGGGACTGATAAGGCCCGTGACACAGTAAAATGAAGTGGTCTTGCCGGCGCCGTTGGGCCCGAGCAATCCTACGGCCTCGCCGCGCTTCACCGACAAGCTGACATCGCGCAACACGCGGCGGCCCTTGAACGCCTTGCCGAGGCCGCGCACCACCAGCCCGGTCGCCGGAGCGGACTCGACGCCGCCGCTGCCCGGAGCGGGTGCTTCAGTTTGCGCTTCGGTGGTCATTTGAGTCCTTTTCCGGGTGGCTGGCCGGCGACCGGAGGCGCCGATGAATTGAGATCTTGTTTGGAGCGCGGCGCGATCAGCGCCGAGACTCGCGCGCTTTCGCGAACGCCTTGCATGCCGGCCTCCCTCGCGCTGCCGAAAATACGCGTCGTGCCGCCCTTGACGTTGACGACTGCAAATCCGCCGCTGAGTTGGCTGTTGTTTTGCGTGAACTTGACCCCGCCATCAAGTGTCGCGATGCCGGTTTCAAGGTTGTAGGTGCCGCGGTCGCCGCGGACTATTTCTTTGGCGGTCTCCATGCGGACATTGCCGAAGCCTTGGAGCAGAGTGATATCGCCCTGGCTGTTGGGCAGCACCACCGATCCACGTGGCAACGACGCGGCCTCTTCCCTGAAGAACGCGATCAATTTGTCGGCGTGGAGACGGCGCTTCTCCTTGTCCTCGGCAACGGCGGCGCCTTCGGCAACGGCGACACGCTCAATGGACCAATACTGAAGAGCGCTGTGGGCAGTGACCGAGCCTTCCGGGTTGGCGAGAGTCACGAGCTTGCCTTCCAGGACCAATACACCCTTATCAAAGTCGTAAATCGCCGAGTCTCCGGTGGCGGTCTCGGTGGACGACTTCATCGATACGTTGCCGCTGGCGAAGACGCGATAGACTTCCCGGGCCCCGCCGGCCTTGGTGCGGTAGTCGGCGATCAGTTCGTCGCCGGTGACCGTCACATCGCCCTGGATGGCCCTGGCGTTGCCTCGCGCGATAACGCGTTGGTTGTCCTGCTGCAGCTCGAATCCCTTCTCCGCGGTTACTTCGATCGGACGATCCGTGCCTTCGAGTTTCAGCGACTGCGCCTGGGTCGTGGTGGTGGCGGTCGCGGCGATCGAGCCGGCCAACAGGGCGCCGACAATCCGGGTGAAGCGCGTCATGGCTTGCGTCCCGCGCCGGTTTCCGAATCCACCGTCGGCGACGACGGCGGCGTGGCCGCGCCGGAGGCCGGCTTGGCGGCTGGGTTGATGGTCAATTGCGCCGGACCGTGAAAGTAAACGATTTTACCGCGCTCGGAGAGATCAAATCCCCCGGCGGCGCGCAGGGTGCCGAAAGGGCCTTCACCACTGACCTGCTCGCGTCCGCTCGCCGCGCCTTCCTTGAGTAAGACCCGCGCCGATCCGGTTCGTAGCTGATTGCCCTTATCCTGAGCGACCGTGACGTCACCGGTGAGGTCCAGTGTCTGCGTGTCGCGGTCATAGGTTCCCGCCGCGGCCGAAGCCGAAAGAAACCTACCGTCGACCAAACTGATTTCAGCTTTCGGCGCGACCAGATCGATGGCGCGCTTGTCCGAGCTTTGCTGGCGCACGCCGTCGGCCAAGACGGAATAGGGCTGGCCCTGGTCATCGGTGCCCGAGTAACGCGCATTGGTCATGCTGAGTGTATCGGTGTTGGAACCCCTGACGAGTTCCATGCCGATGCGAAAGCGCTCATCGTCCCCGCGAAACTGCGGCAAGACGACCACGAGCAAAAGCAAGAATCCGGCGGCCGCCGGCAAGGCGACTTTCATGACGGCGACGAAACGGCTGTATCGGGCAGCCGATTCTGCGGCGGAAGCCTCGCGGGGGTGCCAGACGGCATCGCGGCGCGTCTCGGCGGCGGTTTGCCCGGGCCGCGACACTTCGCCGACCTCGGGCGCTGGCTCAGTCATATCGCCCCGGCCCGCAGGATATCGTGCATTCTAATAATGCCGACCGGCTTCTGGTTTTCGACGACAAAGACGCTGGTGATTTTCCATTCGTTCATCCGGCGCACGGCCTCGGCGGCGAGGACGTTGCTGCCCGTGGTCTTTGGCGTCTTGGTCATGATGTCGCCGGCGGCGTGACGGAAGAGGTCGCCACCGATGTGGCGGCGGAGGTCGCCGTCGGTCACGATGCCGACAAGGCGGCCGTTGCCGTCGACGACGCCCGCAACGCCAAAGGTCTTCTGGGTCATGACCAAGACCACTTCGGACATCGGCGTCGCCGGGCCGACAAGGGGCATTTCCCCGCCGGCGTGCATAAGATCTCGGACCTTGTAAAGCTTCCGGCCAAGCTGCCCGCCCGGATGAAAGACTTTGTAATTGTCCGCCGTGAATCCGCGGCGCTCCAGAAGCGCCACGGCTATGGCGTCGCCCAACGCGATCATGAGGGTGGTCGAGGTGGTCGGCGCGAGGCCCAAAGGGCAGGCCTCGCCGACGTTCGGAAGCAGCAGCAGCGCATCGGCCGCTTCGGCCAGGGCCGAGCGTTCGCGGCTGGTAACGGCGATCAGAGGTATCCCGTAGCGCCGCGTGTAGGATATGAGATCGGCCAGCTCCGGCGTCTCGCCGGAATTTGATAGCGCCAAGACCGCGTCGCCCGGGGCGATCATGCCGAGGTCGCCGTGACTGGCTTCAGCGGCGTGAACAAAAAAGGCCGGCGTCCCGGTGGAGGCCAAGGTCGCCGCGATCTTACGGCCGACGTGGCCGCTTTTTCCCATGCCGGAGACAATCGCGCGGCCGGTAACCCGGCTAAGAATGTCGAGCGCGGCGACGAAGCCGGCGCCGAGGCTGCCGCCGAGCGCGTCGAGCCCCGCGCGGGCGTGATCAAGAACACGGCGCGCCGCCGCGACGTCACCTTGGGCATTGGTCTCGGCGGCCTTTGTGGGCGCTGTTGTCGGCGGCGTTTTGGGACCGGTGGAGGGTATGGCCATTATCCTATGTTGCCCGCGGCAGCGTTTCGGCGTCGGGCGAACCGCGCGCCCATTTTTTCGATGACTCCACCACACATAAGGATGAATGCGGCGCCGACAACCACTCGCCCGAAAACTCGGGTAGACCCCGCCGGGGCGTTAAGTTCCGCCAAGTCTTGAAAACCTCGCGGAAAGTATCGCCTCTACCCCCCGGGGGTCAACCCGCCCGGGGGGACGTCCAATACCAATCCGGGTGGGATTATCAATGCACGACAAAGGGATAGGCGGCGGCGGCGGGCCTTAATGGGCGAACACGTCGTCGTCGGCCCAGCCCGCCAGATCGAGGGCGGCGCGGTCGGGCAGGAAGCCCAGACAGGCCTGCAGGAGTTCGCTCCGACCATCGCGCGCAACCAGTTTTTCCATTTCGGCCCTGAGGCGATGCAAATAGAGGACATCGGCCGCGGCATAGTCGATCTGTTCCGGCGTCAAGGTCGTTGCGGCCCAGTCCGAGGACTGTTGCTGTTTCGACAATTCGATGCCGAGCACGTCCTTGCACAGATCCTTGAGGCCGTGCTTGTCGGTATTGGTGCGGACCAGCCGCGAGGCGATGCGGGTACAATAGACCGGCGCGCAGCGGACACCGAGATGAAGCTGAATCATTCCGAGGTCGAAACGCGCGAAATGAAAGATCTTCTCGATCTTGGGGTCGGCGAGAACCGCGCTAAGGCGGGGCGCCGGCATGCCCGGAATGATCTGCACGAGATGGGCGTGGCCATCGCCGGCCGAGAGTTGGACAAGACAAAGCCGGTCACGGCGGAGACGCAGACCCATGGTCTCGGTGTCGACGGCGATACTGCCAGCAAAAGAAATGCCGGCCGGAAGGTCGCCACGATGAAGATGGTTGGTCACGTCATGGTTCCATCAATTGAACGGCGCGATCGAATAGGGAGACCAGGAAAGGTTATCATCAACCGAACAAAGTCAATGGCTTATCGGATGGCGTGACAAAAAGCTACCGTGGAGATGATCGGCGTCTTGGCGGCGGTTGGCAGGGCCCTTTTGGGAGCTCATCCGCCGAGACGGCAATCGCCGAATTCGCGTCTGCACGATCGGCCTCAACCTCCTGAGATTAGCACAAAATCGGCGCATATCCGGCGGCCGGGGCGAACGCCGTGGCCAGTAGCTGCTGGCCGCGGGCGGGCGTCTAAACTTTATGAACCCGGCATTCCACGCTTAATGCCGCCTGGCCGATGACCGAGGGCACGAACGCAGCGAGGGGAGGGAATTTCTGACAACGAACGCAATTCGAGTGAACATTCTTGCCGCCCTGCTTTGTCTATTTGCATTTCCCGCAACGGCCCAAACGCCGACCCAAACACCGAGCCAAATGCAGATGAAAGCCGCGCTAGGGGCGTATTTTGACGCCATGAACGCAGGAGATACCGCCAAGCTCAAATCGATGTTCTCGGACGATGCCATGATTGAAGATCCGTTCGGCACGCCGCTCAGGACATCCAACGCGTTTTTCGACAGGCTGGCCACTGTAAAGCTGAACTTTAAAATACTCGCGGTGACCGCCCCCGCGATGCCGACCGCCGCCGCGGCTGTGAATCTCACAACCCCGCACGGCACTTTGACCGTGATCGAACTTTTCACGTTCAAGCCCGAAGGGAATATTTCGAGTCTGAAAGCCTACTGGGGAAGCGACGACCGTAAGCAGTAGGGCGGGCCGAAGATTTCGGGGGCACGCGGTCAGAAGGCGGCGGCGCGAAATGACCTGTTCTGCAAAGCGGGTTGCGTCACTTGGTTCCCGGCACCGGCGATGCCTCAACCGGCAATCCGCGCCGCGACCAGTCCTGAAAGGATCCATCGTAGAGCATCACGTCGACACCGATCGACTTGGCGGCGAGGGCGACCACGGTAGCCTGTTGCCCGATATGACAGTACACGATGGCCCGGTCGCCGCTTTTAAAACCGGCGGCTTTGAAAGTGGCGGCAAGTTCTCCCGCCGCCTTAAGCCTCTGATCGTCTCCGGTGATCTCTGAAAAGGGGATGTTGGCCGCGCCCGGGATATGCCCCTTGAGGTCCGGTTTGTCGGCCGAGCCGCCGGCGCGGGCGCCGTCGTAGAACGCGGTGGCCCGCGCATCGACCACCTTAATATCCGGGACTGTTCAAGTGCTCTTGAACGAACTTGGCGTCGACAATCCGGGGCTGCATTTTCAATGCCGACAGTGAGCCCCGTATCACCTCGGGAGCGCTGCTCGTGGTCGGGTACGACGCGCGCTGCCACGCGGGAAATCCGCCATCAAGCAGACGCACGCGATCTCCGAGACCGGCGGCGTCGAGCGTGAAGACGACGCGGGTCGCCGGCGGTATCATGATGTTCTCGAAGTAGACAACGACCTTGGACCGGTCCGAGATGCCGAGGTCCTCGAGTTGCTTGCGGAGGTCCTCCGCGTCGGGCATTTCCAGAGTCAGCGCATCCGGGCCCGCGTCGCGTTTCGATATGCCGCCCGGCGGAACAAACCTTGCGCCTGCTATGTGGCCGCCACGATACGTATCCTCGCGGCCGACGTGCAAGAGGACGAGGTCCTCATTGCCAAGCTGGCCTCTGAGCCATTCGACCGAAACCACGGGCGTCCGCGTGGGCCAGGCGGTCTGCGCAAGTGCGCTTCCCCCGCCCCAGGTTGCGAGCAGGCCGCACGCAAGAAGCGTGCGTGCCCAGTGACGACCCCGGTGAGTGTTGATCATGCGGCTCTCCTTTCTCATGTCGGCCTTGGGAAATATTAGCCGACATTCCCCAAATGAACCAGGGTCTCGGGCGAGATCATAGCCAGGCGGGCCGAAGATTTCGTCGCGGACACCATCACAAGGCGGCGGCGCGAAATGACCGGTTCGTTGCGCTGCCACTCCCAAGTCCTCCACCTGCGGCTCCCGGCTCAAATGCCAGGGAAGTAGAGCTGTGCGGCGACGTGCTTCCCGGCGCACCAGTCGCGCGGGGAGACCGCGCCTAAAGATGAGTCTGATTGAACCGGCCCGGCTTCGCCCCTGCTTCGCAGGGCTCGACGGGCACCAGCTTCTGTAAGCTCGTTTCACTCGCTAACAGAAGCCCCGGCTGCGCCGGGCACCAGTTTTCCTAAGCTCGCTCGGCTCGCTAAAGAAAACTAGGTGTAGGTGTGGTGCCCAGGATAGGCGCGCAACAACCTAGGCGCATCAATAAGGTATGAGCGAGTGCGACATTCTGTCTTCCCGCAGTTTATTGAAGGTTCCCGCCGATTTGTCGCACAAAAATCGGTGCGCAACATGCCAAAGGGCTCCACTCATGAAAATCGGCTTTGCGAGTGGCGACACGGAAAGTGCATAACCTGCGACGATCCCGGCCAGTGCCTGCGGCTATTCGTTGGATAGGAGACCCATCTTTATAACTCTGTCAGGTCTCTCGACGCTTCCATTCAACGAGTTCCCTTTTTCTATTTTATCAACCACGTCCATGCCTGAGATGACTTCGCCCCAATATGTGAAGTGGCCTTTAATGTGGGGGAGTCGGCAAGCAGGATGAAGAACTGGCTATCGGCGGAGTTTACATCCTTCGCATGTGACATGAATACAGCACCGCGCGTAGTCCGACCCGAACTGATCTCGGCAGGAATCGTCTGCCCACTTCCTCCGCGGTCGCCGTAGGAGCCACCGGTTTGAGCCATAAATCCGTCAATGACGCGGAACCATGGCAGACCGTTGTAGAAGCCTTGGCTAACAAATTGCTTGATTCGCGCGACGTGCTTGGGGGCTAGCTCGGGATGCATCTTGATGAGAATGCGGCCATATTTAAGATCAATGAAGACCACATTCTTACTGTCGGATGACGCGACTGGTTGTTTTGCGTTCGCCTTGCCATCGGTCGACGCAGCATAGGCTGGCAAAGCCGCAAACAACGCTAAGAAGAGGAGCGCGATTTTCGTGGTCATGGCTGGGCCTGCATGTGTCTTCCTTCGTGATGACCTTCGAGCATTCTATTGTGGGACTGGGCACGGTGATTGTAGGTCTCGCCCAGCGCACACCCATCGGCACCGGCTTTGGGCGAAGGAGAGCTAGGCGGAAGATTGGCCGCGTTCTTGAATAATTGTACTTGGTTCAATTATGAGAGACGTGGTGCCCAGGAGTGGGCGCTCAGTTTTTCTAAGCTCGCGCCGCTCGCTAAGAAAACTGGCGGGCCACCAGATATGAGAATGAGAACCGTTGGTCTGTCAGAAACAGACCGACATCATCTCCTGTTCTCGGGCAACAAACGACAACGGATGCAGGTTATTTTGCGGAAAAATGCCATCGGTTTATCCTTTCACCGTCGGCAATATGTTGGCATTGAGCCGGAACAGGTTGCCCGGATCGTACTTGTTCTTCAGCTGTACCAAACGCGGATAGTTTTCGCGGTAGTTGCTGTTGTCCATAATCGCGTCGGTGGGCGCGTCGTTAAAGTAGAATCCGCCGCCACCGAGGTAGGGCTCCATCTCGTTCCAGAAATCGCGCACGTTCTTCATCGGCCCCGCGCCATCCTCGCTGAGTTTCCAACCGGTGCCGCACAACATGTTGTGGCGGGCATAGCGGTGCGTGAAAGCGGTATCGGTGGCTTTGACGCCGCGCATTCCGCAGCCGCCGGCAAAGTTAACCGTCAGGTTGCGCTTGGCAACGGCGTCGGCCACGGCTTTGGCCAGGTCCGGCGTAATGCGCTCGATGAAACGCGCCTTCATGTACTGGCCCATGGTCATGCGCGGATCAGCGCTGGTCGCCTTCATATCGCCCGAGCGCTGAATGTCGACGTAGGTCGTCGCCGCTACCTTGTCGGAGGTCGGCCCCAGCTTGCGGATGGGTGCCAGCGCTTTGTCCGCGTCCTTCATATCGCCGGTGTAGCAGACGACGATCGTCGTTCCTTCGCGTCGGTAGCCCAGCGACAGGTCGAGCTCCACCGGCGCGTTCACGCTGTACTCGGCGAACATTTTTATCACGTCAGCCGATTTCTCGGGCCCAAACAGGATTGGACCGCCCAGCGCCTCGCGCTGCATGTGGTGCAGTTGAAACTCGAAGGCCGTGACGATGCCGAAATTGCCGCCGCCGCCGCGCACGGCCCAGAACAGGTCGGCGTTCTCCGTGGCGCTGGCATGCACCGCCTTGCCGTCGGGCGTCACCATGTCGACGGACAATAAATTGTCGATCGCCATGCCGAAGCGACGGCTCAATCGGCCGACGCCGCCGCCGGTCACCAGACCGCCGACACCAGTGTGCGACACCGTGCCCATGGTGGTCACCAGCTCATGCGCCATAGCTTCGCGGTCGATCAGGCCCAGCAATGTGCCGCCGCTCACCCAAGCGGTCTTGGCGGCCGGATCGACGCGCACGCCAGGGATGCCGGATAGGTCGATCATCATGCCGCCGTCGCAGGTGGACTGGCCGGAGAAGCTGTGACCACCGCATTTCACCGCAACGAGCAGGTGATGTTCGCGCGCGAAAGCCACGGCCGTTTGAATGTCGACTACGCCCGTCACCTGCACGATCATCGCCGGGTGTTTGTCGATCGCTGGGTTCTGGATGTGGCGCGCTTTTTCGTAACCCTCGCTTTGCGGCAGCAATAGGCGCCCACGTAGCGCCTTGGCCAGGTCCTTGAGTTCGCCGGAGCTGATCGTGACGTGCTCGCCCGTGCCCCGCATCGCGCTAAGCGTCGCCGGCACCTCGGCGTCATTCAACTCAGCGGCAGATAGATACCGCCAAGGCGTGGTCGCCGTCGCCGCGAATGCAGTAAACGCCGTCGATTGCAGAAAGCTACGCCGGTCCATTTTGACCTCCCCGTCGGATGAAAGATGGTGGCGATTATAAGGTGTTTGAGAGATGAAAAACCGAACTAATTATGCCCGGTACCTTTACCTCCCGGGATCGGCGCCTGATCCGAACCGTCAGTTTTCGCCCGCACTTCGACGGGCGCTGGCTTCCGTAGGGTGCAATTCCGGCTCTGACCGTTGAGTTGCTTGATTTTCCACGACTCTCCCACGGTTCGACAATGAAAAATCGCGGCGCGACTGTCGCACGCAGTCATTGCACTGAAATATGAGGAGTTTGTTGAGCGCGCCCGTCTTCGCTAAAGCTACGGCGGGGCACCAGCATCTGTAAGCTCGTTTCACTCGCTAACAGAAGCTCGGCGTGGTGCCCAGGAAAGGACTCGAACCTTCACGACCTTGCGGTCACTGGCACCTGAAGCCAGCGCGTCTACCAATTCCACCACCTGGGCGCTCAAGGGGCTTGCGGCAGGCCGAACACGGCCGCCCGCCCCTGAACCGGGCGTGACGGATACAGCGCCCTCCCGGGGATGTCAATGCAAGGCCCTTCAAGGCTTTGGCGGTTCGCCGGCGGCGCGAACCTGGCCCGGGATCGCCGGTCAGCATGTTGCCAGTCCAGGTGTTTCTATGCGAGTGATGAGGGGGTTAAGGGCCGGCCGGCGGGGTATTCCCAGGGCCGCGACGGGCATCCTCGGCGGGCACAAAACGGGCGGCGCAATCATGGCTGAGAAACGGGTGACGATCTTCGGCGGATCGGGTTTTATCGGCCGCTATCTTGTCCGGCATTTGGCCGCCGAGGGCTGGCGAGTCCGGGTTGCCGTGCGCGATGTGGAACGGGCCGCGTTCCTGAAACCCGCGGGTGACGTCGGCCAGATTGCCATCACTCCGGTCTCGGTGAGCGATGCCGCCGGTGTGGCCGCCGCGGTTGCCGGCGCCGACGCGGTCGTCAACCTGGTCGGGATCCTCTTTGAGCGCGGTAAGCGCACGTTCCAGGCCATCCACGTCGACGGCGCAACCACCGTCGCCAAGGCCGCGGCCGCGGCCGGCGTCAAGCGCTATGTCCACATGTCCGCGCTGGGCGCCGATCAGAATTCACCGTCCGCTTATGCCCGCAGCAAGGACGCCGGTGAGATGGCCGTGCGCGCAGCCTTTCCCACCGCCACCATTTTCCGCCCCAGCGTCGTGTTCGGAACCGAGGACGGCTTTTTCAACCTGTTCGGCTGGATGGCACAAGTTTTTCCGACGATCGCCTTTTTCACCAACACCAATCCGCACAGACCGAGCGGCGGCGGGCCGAAATTTCAGCCGGTCTATGTCGGCGACGTGGTCGAAGCCATCGCGCAGTCGCTCACCAGCGAAGGCCATGCCGGCAAAATCTTCGAGCTGGCGGGGCCGCGGGTTTACGACATGCGCGAAATCGTCAACATCGTCAATCGCGAAACCCGGCGCGATCGGTGGATCATTGGCTTGCCCTTCCTGATCGCCGAGATCGCCGCGCTGTTTCTCCAGTTTCTGCCCAGGCCGCTCCTGACGCCCGACCAAGTTAAGCAACTGAGACAGGGCAATGTGGCGACCGGCCGCCGGCCGGGCCTCGCGGTATTCGGGATCACGCCGACCACGCTGGAAGTGGTGGTGCCGACCTATCTCAAGCGCTTCCGGCCCTTGCAGCAAAACAAGCGGTTGCGCCTGCTAGACCGCAATCCCGATTCAATATGATCGGAGTGCGGTCCAGATTCTTGATCTGGTCGCATTATCTGCGGCGAACCGGTGCCCACTTCGCCGGATAATGCTCGACTGCGGCGATCGATCGCCAGATGAAGCGCGAGAGCATCGCGCCGAAAAGTGGCAACCGGGTTTCGAGCCGGCGAAGGCCGGCATTAACTAGATGCGCGCCTTCGCGCGCGGAACGACGCGCCAACAAAAAATTAGAGCAAACGGAGCGATTCCGAATTCGCGCTGCTTGCTCTAGGCCTTGATCCCGAGGAGCGCGGCAGCGTTGCCGCCCAGGATCGCGATTTTCTGATCGTCGCTCAGGCTATCCGTGGCCAAAATCGCGTCCACGGGGCGGTCCTCCCAGGGATAAGGGTGATCGCTGCCGAGCATGACCTGGCTGGCGCCGACCTGCGCCACCAGATGCCGGAGCGCTTCCGGCGTAAACACCAGCGCGTCGAAGTAAAGCTGGTTCAAGTATTCGCTCGGCTTCTTTTTCAATTTGATCGTCGGATTGCAGTCAAGGGGCGACACGAAACAGGCATGGTCGGAGCGCGCCGCATAGGACGGCAGATAGCCGCCGCCGTGGGCCGCGATGATCTTGAGACCGGGAAAACGCTCGAGCGTGCCCTCGAAAATGAGGTGCTGAAGCGCGATCGTGGTCTCAGGCGGGTTGCCGATGGTATTGGCCAGCCAGCCATTTCCTGTAAAGCGCTTGGCGAGTTCCGGCGTGCCCTGCGGATGCAGAAATAACGCCACGCCGAGTTCCTCGACCTTGGCCCAAACCGGATTGAATTTCGCCTCCGAAAACTCCGCGCCCGCGGCGCTGCCGCCGATGGCGGCTCCGCGCAGCCCCAGTTTCTTCACGGCGAATTCAAGCTGCTGAACAGCGAGATCCGGAGACTGCAGCGCCAGCGAGGCAAAGGCCGCGAAGCGGCGGGGCCGGGACGCGCACAGTTCGGCGAGCTTTTCATTCTGAATCTTGACGATTTGCGCCGCCAGGTCGCGATCCGCCCCGTACCAGAACGGATTGATCGATAGCACTTCCATGTCGACTGCCATCGCATCCATGGCTTGAAGGCGCTCTCCGACGCTTATGAAAGTTTGTTGCGCTCCCTTGATGTTTGCGCCGAAAGCCGTCACGCCGTTCATGAGCGCGACAGTTTCGTGAAACTGGCAATGCGCGTGGACGTCGATGGTCATGACGCGTTTGCCGTTGACGGAGACCGGCAGGCCGCGCTGACCTGGTTGCTGCGCGCGGGCGGCGTCGATGAGCGGACAGCCGCAGAAGCTGAAGCCCGCCACTGCCACGGCATTCTTGATGAATTCCCGGCGCGTCGACATTCCCGCCCCCCGTCCCGCCACGTGAGTGGCCCGCCCGTTGCCTGAGATTACAACCTTTTGAAGTCATGCTAGTGGTCCGACTCTGACAGACCGGTCGTGGTCCGTCAGCACGGGCCACTAGCAAATCTATAGGGTTGTGGCGCGGATCTGTGGACAGGCGGTCCTAATGGACTCGGCTCAATTGCGGATAATTGGATCGCCGCTCGCTAGCCAGTCCGGGCAAGTCCGGTTCCGGTCAACATAACAATGGCTTAAGCTTGGCTCAGCGGGTATTTCCTCGAATTCGGGCACCGTCGCGGCCGAGGAATTATTGACATTTTTTGGGGTGAACCAGGCGCTTACCATGGCGACAGGCCCGCGTTGTTGTTTATCATATGCGCCGTGTCGTTGACGGCGCGTCGTTGCCAAACGAGCGAGGCAATTTAGTTCACCTATTGTAAGAGCTCTCAGGGAGCTGTCGGGGTGGCAGCTTTTTTCTTGATGAGCTTAAAGCCGGGAGGGCTTGGTCATGAGCACCACATTACGCAACACCGTCTGGATCGCCGTTGGCCTGCTGGGTGCGGCCGCGCTGGCCACGATTGCCCTCCAGCGCAATGAAACGGTCAACGCCGCTTGGCTGGTGATCGCCGCGGTCTGTTGCTACATGCTGGGCTACAGGTTCTATAGCCAGTTCATCGCGAGCAAGGTGTTCAACCTCGACGCCGCGCGCGCCACACCGGCCATGCGCATGACCGATGGCCTCGATTACGTGCCCACCAATAAATATGTGTTGTTCGGGCACCATTTCGCGGCAATCGCCGGCGCTGGACCACTGATTGGTCCGGTCCTCGCGGCGCAAATGGGTTACCTCCCGGGAACGCTCTGGATCATCATCGGCGCGGTGTTCGCCGGCTGCGTGCAGGATTTTATCGTGCTGGTGTTCTCGACGCGCCGCGATGGCGAGAGCCTGGGCCAGATGATCAAGAATTTGATGGGCCGCGAGGCCGGCATCGTCGCGCAGATCGGCATTCTCGCGATCATGGTAATTCTCCTGGCCGTGCTTGGCTTGGTTGTGGTCAAGGCCTTGGCGCAGAGCCCGTGGGGCACGTTCACGGTCGCCATGACCATCCCGATCGCCTTGCTGATGGGTTTCTATATGCGGCTATTCCGCCCGGGCCACATCGCCGAAATCTCGATCATCGGCTTCCTCCTCCTGATGTTCTCGCTGGTCGCCGGACGGTGGGTCGCCGAGGACCCGACGTGGTCGGTGTGGTTTTCATTGACCGGGCCGCAGCTAGCCTGGGCGATGATCATCTACGGCTTTTTCGCCTCGGTATTGCCGGTGTGGATGATGCAGGCGCCGCGCGACTACCTCAGCACCTTCCTGAAGATCGGCACGATTCTCGGCCTCGCCATCGGCATCCTGGTGACCCTGCCGGACCTGCGTATGCCGGCGATCACGCGGTTCATTGATGGCACCGGGCCGGTGTTCGCGGGTTCACTCTTTCCGTTCCTGTTCATCACCATAGCCTGCGGAGCAATTTCCGGCTTTCACGCGCTGATCTCTTCGGGAACCACGCCGAAGATGCTTGAGAGAGAACCGGAGGCGCGCGCCATCGGCTACGGCGCCATGGCGATGGAATCCTTTGTCGCCATCATGGCAATGACCGCCGCCACGGTTTTGGAGCCGGGCGTCTACTTCGCGGTCAACAGTCCCGGATCCCTGATTGGAACGACCGCCGAAAGCGCCGCCCAGGTCATCTCGCAATGGGGCTTCATGCTGACGCCGGAGATGCTGACGCAGACCGCCAAGGACGTCGGCGAAGCAACCATATTGTCGCGTACCGGCGGAGCACCGACATTGGCCATCGGCATGGCGCAGATTCTGTCCGCCGCGATCGGCGGCCCGGCGTTGATGGCGTTCTGGTACCACTTCGCTATTTTGTTCGAGGCCTTGTTCATTTTGACGACGCTGACGGCGGGCACGCGTGTGGCGCGATTCATGATCCAGGACCTCTTCGGCGCGGTCGTGCCGGCGCTGGGCCGCACGACCTCGTGGGCGGGCAATATTGCCGCGACCACCTTGGCGGTCGCGGCCTGGGGCTACTTCCTCTACCAGGGCGTGGTTGATCCCTTTGGCGGCATCAATAGCCTGTGGCCGCTGTTTGGCATCGCCAATCAGATGCTGGCGGCGATCGCGCTGACCTTCGTGTGCGTTGCCTTCGTCAGATACGGCTATACCCGCTACCTGCTGATTCCAGCGACGCCGCTGGTGTGGCTGCTGATTTGCACGATCACGGCGGGAATTCAGAAAATCTGGCATTCCGCGCCGTCGATCGGCTTCCTCGCCCATGCCGACATGCTGGGCGCGGCCTTGAGCGAGGGCCGCGTGCTGGCGCCGGCCGGCTCACTCGAGGAGATGGAGAGGCTTATCTTGAACGATCAGATTGACGCGGCCCTGGGAATGATTTTCCTGACAGTGGTCATCGCGATGGTCGGATTCGGTCTCCGCTCGATCATGAAGGGTTGGAGCGCCGCGCAAATTGCTCAGGAGGCGCGGGCTTGAAGCATCTCAAGAACGAGGCGTCGCATAACGTACTCGCGATGCTATTCAATCGGGTCCAGCAATCGGCCCGGTTGATGTGTGGCCTGCCGGATTACGACATCTATGTGCGGCATCTGCGCAATGTACATCCCGGCCAGACCGTGCCGAGTTACGAAATGTTTTTTCGTGACCGGCAAGAAGCGCGTTACGGCCGCGGCATGGCGCGCTGCTGCTAGCGAATCGATTCTGACACTTGGTTCCCCCAAGTGTCCGGCCGATCCACTAGCCAACCTTTATGATGTGGTCAAAATCCAACACAATCGATGGGATCGAAGCGTTAGATTTTGACCACTAGAGCATTTTATCCGAAGTGGGAACCGGTTCGGCGTTTAAAAATGCGACCAATCAAGACTCTAGAGCGCGATCCCGATTCAGCCTGAAACGATCGCGCTCTAGAGCTTGGTTTAGAGGTAAGCCATTGCGATAAAGCCGCCGACCAGTGCGGCCAGAAAGGCCAGGAACACCAAGGTCAGGCGTTTTTCGATGAATTCCCTGATCGGCGGGCCGAACCGTTTGAGCAAGGCGGCCACGAGAAAAAAGCGCGTGCCGCGGGTCGCGGCTGACGCCAAGAAAAATGTCGCGAGGTCGAAATGCGCGGCCCCGCTCATGATGGTGATGATCTTGAAGGGGATCGGCGTCAGGCCCTTGATCAGGATGACCCACAAGCCCCATTGATCGTAGAATGCCCGGAATTGGGCAGCTCTGTCATCAAGGCCGTAAAGTTTAATCAGCCAGCGGCCAACGGTCTCGAACAAGTAAAAACCGATGGCGTAGCCGAACAGCCCGCCGAGTACCGACGCCACCGTGCAAACCGCGGCGATCACCCAGGCGCGCTGGCGCTGCGCCAACACCATGGGAATGAGCAGCACGTCCGGCGGCACCGGGAAGAACGAGCTTTCGGCAAAGGACACGACGCCGAGCGCGCCCAGGGCATTGGGCCGCGCCGCCTGACGCAGCGTCCAGTCATAGAGTTTTCTCAGCATGTAAGGTGTGTTGTCGGCGTTGGATTTTTGGGCGGTGCCCGCCACATGTGGCTATTCTGTGAAGGAGTGCAATGCCGTGTTTTAGGGCGGGTGGTGCTTCTCAAGCCGCGATCCATGCTTAGCCTACCACGAGCACGGCTCCTCCCAGGACCAGCCGGTAGATCACGAACGGCGTGAAGGTGGAACGCTTGAGCCAGGCCATCAAGAAGGCGAGCGCTACCAAGCCCGACACGAAACAAATTCCAACGCCGAGAAAATCCGTCGTTGTGGGCAGGAGGCCGTCGGCGTCGTAAGACGCAAGAGCATCCCGGGCCGCGACGACCGCGAGCACCGGGGCCATGAGCAAGAAGGCGAACTGCGCCGCGGCCCCGCGCTCATACCCCAACAGCCGCGCCATAAAAACCATCGCGGCCGTGCCGCCGACGCCCGGAATCAGCGCGAGCACCTGGCACAGGCTGATCAAGATGCCGTCCGCATAGCTGGCGTGTTCGACGCGCTTGACGGTCATGCTCATGTGGTCGATCGCGAAAAGCAACAAGGCCCCGCCGGCAATCGTCCAGCCCATGATGTTCGCCACGTGCCAGGGACCGATGACGGAATGAATTGCAAAACCAAGCCCCACGGTCGGGACCGTCGCCACGGCAATTTGCAGGGCAAGGCGCGCACCGGGGTCGCGCTTGCCTTTGGCGGCGCGGATGACGCCCATGACCATATCGGTCATATCGCGCCGGAAGTAGGCAAGGATCGCCAGCGCCATCCCGAGGCGGACGGAGGGCGGCAGGGTGGGACCAGCCCCCTGCCAATCGAGAAAGTGCTGAACCAGCTCCTTGTGACCCAGAGCGCCGATGGGAAAGACTTCGGCCACAGCCTGCAGCACGGTTAGCGCAATATATTGCGTGAACGTCACGGCGTTCGCCTACCCCTTGTGCCCCCGGGAGACTTATAACACTTTGAACACCATGGCCCAAGGTCCTGGCAGAGATAATTTAGAGTATCCGACCCTAGTCCGGAAAATATGCCACTGCCGCCGCCCGCAGGACCGCCTCGCTCTGCGGCGAGACGAATGCGATCACCCAGAGTTCGTTGTAAGGCGCGGTGCGGCGCCCGGCGGCGCCCAGGGCAAAGCCGGCACGCGTAAGTTCCGCCGAGAGGGTTTCTTGCGTATATCCAATGCGACGCGTCGTGAAGGTCGCGCGCCCTGCGAGCACCGGCTGTAGGCCAACGGTAATATTCATCGGCGTCATACCCCCCAGGGACGAAACGGGCGCGGGGTTGCTCGCTTTGCCTTCGGCCTGCTGGTCTCGACAGACAATCAGCACAAAGCCCTCGGGCTTCAGCACACGCTTGAACTCGGCCAGTGCCACCGGCACCTCATGGGGATAGAGCGATTCGAAGCTATGCGACGCATAGACCGCGTCGAAGCCCTTGGCGGCGGCGCCGGCCAAACTGGTCATGGGGCCGAGGATGTCGGGGCGCGAGGCCGGGTCCACGTCCAAGCTCGTTTCCCGCCAATCTTCGCCCACCTGGGCAAAAGGGGTCTTCTTCCGGCGCTCATCACCGCAGCCAATATGCAAGAAAGTCTTCAGTGCTCCGGCTCCTCAACACTAGGTTTCACGACAATATGATCCGGCGGCAATCCGGCCTGGTGGCGCGCGCACATCTGCCGGTAGGCGTCCTCGATATGCCGGGTGAACGCCCTCGCATCGAACAATGGCGTAGTCAGGCGGTTGCGCGCAAGCCTCGCCTTTAGACCGGCGTAGCGCGCCGGATCGCGCGCCAGCGCGATTGCTAGGGCCTCGTATTCAGTTTGCGTAGTTGTGATCAGCTCCGGGAGACCGATGGCGCGCAGCAGGCTGGCCGCGACGCGCGCCGCCAACGATTCGCCGCTACGTGTCAGCACGGGCAATCCAACCCACAGCGCGTCGCTCGCCGTCGTGCCGGCATTGTAGGGCAAGGTATCCAGAAACAAATCCGCCGCCTGCAGGCGGGCAAGGTATTCAGGCATCGGCACGCGCTTGCTGAAGACCAGGCGGCCAGGATCGATGCCGCGTAGCGAGGCCCCCCTTCTGAGGTTGGATATGGCCGAGGTGCTATTGGCGTAGAGAAACAAGACGCTCCCCGCCACTGCCTTGAGAATTCGCATCCAGCCGTCAAAGGTCGCGGGCGTGATTTTATAGGTGTTGTTGAAACAGCAGAATACGAAACCCACCTTTGGCAAACCCAAATCGGCGCGCGTGAAAACGGCATCAGCGATTCTGCGGCTAGTGTCGTTTACTTGATAGCTTGGCAGGGCAACTACCTTTTCAGTGTAGTGGTCAAAGCAAGCCTCGGGGATTACGGTCGCATCCGCCACGATGTAGTCGATGTAGTCCGCCGCCATGGTTCCGAGATAGCCGAGGTAGCTCACCTGCACCGGCGCGGCCCGCAGGGCGAAGATGGCGGTACGCGCGTCCTCGGTATAGCCGGCGAGGTCCACGGCGATATCGAGTTTGAGTTCGCGCGCCAGCGCGGCGATCTCGATGTCGGACTTGGCGCACACGTCGATAAAGTGGTCGAAGGCCGCCTCCAGCCTTTTTCGCATATCGTCCTTGGTATCGACGCCGAAGGAAAATCCGAAAACCTCGAAGGCGTTGCGGTCGTGAGCCTCAATGAGCCCTACCGTCAAAGACGAGACGGGGTGAACGCGGAAATCCATGGAAAAGTAGCCGACGCGGATCTTAGTGCGCGGCGCGTGAGTGGTCAGGACACCGAGCGCCCAGTTCGGTTGGTGTTTGTCGTTGGCCCAGATCGCCGCCGCCTGGCGGTGCAGCGGCGGCGAGTCGATCAACCCGAGGAGCGCGTGGGAGGCAATCACGCGCTCGCCGCGCGAGATACGGACGGAAAGATCGGAGATAACTGTGTAGAAATCTGTCCAGTCGCAAATCAACATCTTCAGGTGAAGCCGCGTGCCGTAGAGATAAGGCAAGTGGGGGTTTAGCTTGAGGGCCTGGTCATAGGCCGCGAGCGCCGCTTCCGGTTGATTCAACTGCGCGAGGACATGCCCCCGATGATTGTAGGATTCGGCGCGACCGGGATCGAGGCGAATGGCGTCATCGTTGGCCGCGAGCGCGGCCGGCAACCGCCCCAGGGTGCGAAGCGCCAGCCCGCGGTTGTTGTGGGCTTCGACGAGATCGGGCTGAAGGGCAACGGCCCGATCGTAGGCGGCAAGGGCTTCATCGTGCCGGCCAAGTTCTCCCAGCGTGACCCCACGGTTATTGTGAGTCCCCGCTTGGTCGGGCTTGAGGGCGATGGCTGCGTCGTAACTCTCCAGCGCCGCCGCGTGCCGCTTCAAGTCGCGAAGCGCGATCCCGCGGTTGATGAAGGTCTCGGCATGATCGGGGTTGAGCGCAACGGCTTGGTCGAACAGACCTAGCGCCTCGGCGGCCTCGCCCGCCTGCAACGCCAGCGCGCCCAAAAGGTGCAGCGTGTCGAAGTGCCGCGCGTTTAGGGCCAGCACCTCTAGATAAATGTCGCGTGCCTGCGCCAGATCTCCGGCCTGATGGCGCTTAACCCCTTCGGCCAGCATTTCCTGGCATCGCGCAGCTTCAGCATTGCTGGCCGTGAAGTACGATTCCGCCCGCGGTGGGGGAGCTTTGCTAAAATCCGGTTCCATCGGGCGGTTTTATCACGGCCGGGCGACCGTCGGGATTGAAAAGCTGCCGTGGCGACCCCTCCCCAACCGAAAGTGAAAATGCTCTAATGCGATTCGGAGGGACCCATGATTACGTTTTTGCGCCCGATAGCGATTATTTGTTGCACAGGACTGTTCGCTGCCGGAGCATCGGCCCAGACCACCGGTCCGACGCCCGCGCCCATGCCGGCCGAGATCGCGGCACCCCGGGACATGGCCTATCCCGGAAGCATCCGCCTTGAGGTCGACGCCACCGATACGGTCCGCCACATTTTCAACGTGCGCGAAACCGTCCCTGTGCGCGGCGGCGAGCGCATCACGCTCCTCTATCCCAAGTGGCTTCCCGGCAACCATTCGCCGACCGGGCGTATCGATGCCCTCTCTGGCCTGATGATCAAGGCCAACGGTACACGCCTGGAATGGACACGCGACCCCGTGGATGTCTTCGCCTTTCATGTCGATGTGCCAGCCGGCGCCACGTCGTTGGACCTTGAATTCCAGTTCCTATCCGCCGTCGAGAGCGCCCAGGGACGGGTGGTCATGACGCAGGAAATGATGAACCTGCAGTGGAACGCTGTAACTCTTTACCCGGCAGGCTATTTCACGCGCCAGATCCCAGTCGCCGCCAGCGTCAAACTTCCGGAGGGGTGGCGCGTGGCGGCCGCGCTCGACGTGGCATCGACGGCCGGCGGCGTCACGACCTTTAAACCCACTTCCTTCGAAGACCTGGTGGACTCGCCGATCTTCGCCGGCCGCCACTTCAAAACCCTCGACCTCGGCAATACCGGGGCGGCGCCAGTCCGGCTGAATATCGTTGCCGACCGGCCGGAGCTTTTGGAAATGAAGCCCGAGCACGAAGAAGCACACAGAGCCATGGTGCGTCAGGCTTACAAGCTCTTCGGCTCGCATCACTACGAACACTACGACTTTTTATTGGCGCTCACGGACCGCATGGGCGGCATCGGGCTGGAGCATCACCAATCAAGCGAGAACGGCACGGTTCCAGAATATTTCACCGAATGGGACAAAAACGCCGCGGCGCGCGATCTTTTGCCCCACGAATACACCCACTCTTGGAACGGTAAGTTCCGCCGTCCCGCCGATCTCTGGACGCCGAGTTACAATGTGCCGATGCGCGATAGCCTGCTGTGGGTCTACGAGGGCCAAACCCAGTATTGGGGCATTGTGCTGGCGGCGCGCTCCGGCCTCCTGACCAAGCAGCAAGCGCTCGACTCGTTCGCGGCTACGGCGGCAACTTACGACAATCGTATCGGCCGCGCATGGAAGAGCCTGCAAGACACGAATAACGATCCAGTCACGGCCATGCGCAGATCGATTCCGTGGCGGAGCTGGCAACGCAGTGAAGATTATTATTCGGAAGGCCAATTGATCTGGTTCGATGCCGATACTCTGATCCGCGAGCTATCGCGTGGCCGCAAGTCTCTCGACGATTTCGCCAGTGCTTTCTTTGGGATCAACAACGGCAGCCGTGTTCCCGCCACCTATACCTTCGAGGATGTGGTGGCGACCTTGAACAGCGTGCAGGCCCACGATTGGGCGGCATTCCTGCGCGGCCGCCTGGACGGGCACGGTCCGGGCGCGCCGCTCGACGGTCTGGCCCGCAGCGGCTACAAACTCGTCTATACGGACACGCCGACCGACCTGCTGAAATCCGCCGAAACCAGTAGCCGGTCGCTCGGTCTGACCTATTCCTTGGGCATGGTGATTGGCCGAGAGGCAAAGCTGGCCGACGTGTTGTGGGAAGGGCCGGCGTACAAACTTGGCCTGACGCCCGGCACGCAGATCATCGCCGTCAACGGCACGGCCTACAGCGACGACCGCATCAAGGAGGCGATTACAGCCGCGAAGAAATCCGGCGCGCCGATCGAAGTTCTGGTCAAGAACGGCGATGTCTACCGCAGCGTGCGGTTCGACTACCGCGACGGACTGCGCTATCCGCGGCTGGAACGGATAGCGGGCACGCCGGACCGCTTCGAGATGATCCTCAGCGCCAGGAAGTAAGGCGTTTATCCGGCGCCGAACCGCGCCTGGATCAATCCGAACAAGGCCCTCTGCGCGAGCGCCTCGCCGCCGGCGGGGCGCCCAGGCCGGTCGGTCGGATTCCAGGCATAACTGTCGATGTGAACCCAGGGCACGCCGGCGCCGACGAATTCCTTCAGAAACAATGCCGCCGTGATGGCGCCGGCGAATGGCGAGTCGCCGGCATTGTTGATGTCGGCCACCTTGCTATCGATCATCTTGCGATAGGGCTGAAAAAGCGGCAGCCGCCACAAGGGATCGTGCGCCGCCGTGGCCGCCGCCAGAAGATCCGCGGCCAGCGCGTCGTCCTCGACAAACAAGCCGGGGAGGTCGGGGCCGAGGGCCGTACGGCACGCGCCGGTCAATGTCGCGCAATCGACCAGCAGCGACGGTTCATCCGCGACCGCCGCGGTCAGCGCGTCGGCCAAGACCAGGCGGCCCTCGGCGTCGGTATTGCCGATCTCCACGGTGATGCCCTTGCGGGTTTTCAGGACGTCGCCGGGGCGAAAGGCGTTGCCCGCGACCGCATTCTCGACGGCGGGCACAAGGACGCGCAATCGCACGGGCAGCCGTGCCGCCATGATCATATGCGCAAGGCCCAGCACCGTGGCCGCGCCGCCCATGTCCTTCTTCATCAAGGCCATGCCGCTCGCGGACTTAAGATCAAGCCCACCGGTGTCGAAACACACGCCCTTCCCGACCAGCGTGACTCTTGGCGCGCTGGCTCCGCCCCAACTGAAATCGATCAACCGCGGCGCCACGGCACTCGCGCGGCCAACAGCGTGGATCATGGGGTAATTCTGCGCGAGCAGCGCCTCGCCCGTTATCACCGCGATCTGGGCGCCATGAAGTCTTGCGAGGGTGCGCGCGGCCTCTTCAAGCGCGTCGGGCAACATGTCAGCAGCCGGAGTATTGATGAGATCGCGCGCGAGGGTCGAGGCCGTAACCGCCTGCTCGACGTAAGCGCGGTCGCAGCCCTCGGGCCAGGCTAACGTCGCGCGCGGCGGGGTGGGATCACTTTTGTAGCGCGCAAAGCTGTAGCCCCCGAGCGCCCAAGCCAGCGCGGCCCAGGTTGGGAATGCTGCGGTCGCGCCGGCCGCAGACGATCCTCCGCCGGAAGCAAGGCGATAATTTCCCTTGGGCAAATCGATTGCCAGTCTGCCCGTCACCCAAGGATCATCGCCCCGCCCCAAACCCAGCACGACCATGGCAAAGGCGCCGTCGTCGCCGGGCACGGCCGCGGTGGCTCCCGCATCGGTTTTGAAATTGACGGCGGCCAGCCATGAGCGGATGCGCGGCGTCTGGCCGGCGAGCCAAGCTTCGTATTTCTCGCCGCTCACGGCATGAATGGGAACGTCGTTCTTTTGACTGGCGATCAGGAGATCGAGCGGCGGCGGCGTCACAGCTGCGAACTCACGAACGCGTCGCGCCGGATGCCGCGCCCTCGACCTTCGCCGGCGGCTTGGCCGGGACCTTCGCGGGCGGCGCTACGATGGCGGCGGGATCCATCAAGCCGTTCTGAACGTAATAGCGGTCGGCACCCGTCTGAATCGGCACGCCGATATCAAAGGCGGCGATGCCCCGCTCCATGAGTTTGCCGCGCGGATGTCCGGCCTGAAAAAGCGGGATATTTCGTTCGTGCCAAATGGCCCGGACAATGCCGTAGGCCAGTTCCGGATCCATGGTGTCGCGGCTGAGAAGGACCGAGCCCACTTCAAGTGTTTCCACCGCCGGCTGGCCGGGATAGGTGCCTGCAGGGATCATGCCGCGGCTGTAAAACGGAAAGACTTGCGCAAGTTTTTCCGCGGTCGGACCTGAAATGGGAAGCAGCCTGATCGGTGTGCGCACTGCGACGTCTTCCACGGCCAGTGTCGGCGCACCACTGACGATGAAGGCGGCATCGACCGTGCCTTTAGCGAACGCCTCGGGCACCGCGGAATATTCCATGGCTTTCATCTGCACCGACGCCCATTTGACGCCGAAGGCCGAGAGAATCAGCTTGGCCGTTGCCGTCGTGCCGGAGCCCTCGGGTCCCATGGCGACTTTCTTGCCCTTGAGTCCGGCGATGTCCTTGATGGCCGAGTCCGCGCGCACGACCAGGTGAATGGTTTCGGGATACAGCCGCGCGAGGACGCGCAAGTTCTTGAGCGGTGGCCGATCGCCAAAGGCGGCCGTGCCTTGATAGGCCCAGGCGGCGATGTCGGCCTGGGTCAGCCCCACTTCCAGATCGCCCCGGGAAACCGCGCGTAGATTTTCAGCAACATCGGCGGTGGTTTGGGCGACGGCGATAAGGCCCGGCACGCCACAATTTCCGCCACGGTCGCAATCGCGCGAGCCCGGGGGATTGGAAATCGCATTGGCGACCAAACCGCCGAAGGGAAAGTCCGTAATGCCGGTGGGGCCGGCCCCGATTCGAATGAGGCGGGTATCCTTGGGGTCTTGGGCAATGGCCGCTCCCGCCACCGAAAAGGCGACCAGCAGGATGAAATTTATTCGGGTGAAGATGCCGAAACCCCGCTTTACAGATCCATTGCCCCGGCGCACGAAATCACCATTCCCCTACGGTTTTCTGGTCCGTCCCGCACCCTCGCGAGACCAGGGGTCACATAGCACATTCAATGTGCGGGCGCTGCCTTTCGTTGCTCCCGATCTCGCGATTCCAACCGACTGTGACTTCATGACCACGCGCGGACTATGGGATATGCTTTCCCAACCATCAAAGCCATCCTCCAAGAGGGCGCCTCATGGCCAGACTTGAGATTCAGCAGATTCCGGTTCTGAACGACAACTTCATCTACCTGGCCCGTGAACCCAAGAGCGGCGCGGTCGCGGTGATTGACCCGGCCCTAGCCGCGCCGGTCCTGGAACGCGCGGCGCAACTGGGCTGGCGCATTACCTACATTCTCAATACGCACCACCATGCGGACCACGTCGGCGGAAACCTGGAGATCAAGGCCGCCACCGACTGCACCGTCGTCGGGCCGGGGCATGATCCGGACCGGATACCGGGCATGGATATTCAGGTGAAGGACGGCGACAGCTTCGACCTTGGCGGGGCGCGGGCCGAGGTCCTGTTCGTGCCCGGCCATACGCGCGGGCATATCGCCTACTGGTTCAAGGACTCGGCCGCGCTTTTCTGTGGCGATACGCTATTTTCCATCGGCTGCGGGCGTTTGTTCGAGGGTACACCGCGCCAGATGTGGGCGAGCCTTGAGCGCCTGCGTGCACTGCCGGCCGAGACCCAGATTTACTGCGCGCACGAATATACCGAGAGCAATATCCGCTTCGCGCTGTCGGTGGACCCGGGCAATGCCGCTCTGCAAAGGCGTGCGGCTGAGGTCAAGAGCTTGCGCGCCGCCGGAAGATATTCCGTACCTTCGCTGATGGGCGACGAATGCGCCGCCAATCCATTTCTGCGGGCCGATGCACCGGAACTGGCGGCGGCGGTCGGCATGAAGGGCTGCGACCCAGCGGAGGTGTTCGCCGAAGTCCGGCGGCGGAAGGATGTTTTTTAGTTAGGGCCGATTTTAGAGCAAGCAGCGCGATTTCGGAATCGCTGTGCTTGCTCTACTTTTTTATTGTCGCATCGTTCCAAGCGCGAAGGCGCGCATCTATTGAATGCCGGCCTTCGCCGGCACGAAAACCGGTTTCCACCCCCGGAACAAGTCCGAGGGCATGCTTTTCGGCACGATGCTCTAGTACATGTGCTGGCCGCCGTTGATCGACAGCGTCGAGCCGGTGATGAAATCGGCATCGTCGGCGACCAAGAACAGCACACCGCGCGCAATGTCCTCGGCATGGCCGAGACGGCCCACGGGAATCCGGGCGATGATCTTTTCCAGGACTTGCGCCGGCACGGCGCGTACCATGTCGGTGTCGACGTAACCCGGCGCGATGGCGTTGACGGTGATGCCTTTGCCCGCGCCTTCCTGGGCGAGCGCCTTGGTAAATCCGTGAATACCGGATTTGGCCGCGGCGTAATTCACCTGGCCGTATTGCCCCATCTGGCCGTTGACCGATCCGACATTGACGATACGGCCGAAACTCTTCGCGCGCATGCCGTCGATGACGGCGCGGCAGGTGTTGAAGCACGAGCCGAGGTTAGTGTCGATCACCGCCTGCCACTGCTCGTGATCCATTTTATGAAGAGTGCCGTCGCGGGTGATGCCGGCGTTGTTGACGAGAACCTCGATGGGACCAAGGTCCTTAACGATTTGCGCGACCACCTTCTGGGTGGCGCCAAAATCGCCAACGTCGAATTTGTAGCTGGGAACGCCGGTCTCGGTGGAGAACGCCTTGGCCGCATCGTCGTTGCCAAAATAGTTGGCAGCTACCTTATAGCCGGCGTTCTTGAGGGCGATGGAGATCGCCCGGCCAATGCCGCGGGTTCCCCCGGTCACCAAAGCTACGCGTGTGGTCATGGCCATTTCCCCTGAATATTCCGCCCGACGTTAGTGAACATCAAGGCATCATAGCGCGGGGACGCCGGGCAACAAGCGACTCAGCCATGAAAATTCCGAGACCGCTCATGGCGTTATTGCCGTATCTGCTCACGGGCCCGAAAACAATGTTACGGTCGGACCCGAACCGAAAGAACTCCCGATGACCGCCAGATGACCGAACAATGATCGCCCGGCTCACGTCTCCCCGGTTCGCCGAAGAACTGCGGGCCACATCGCGCCTCGCGGGCCCATTGGCGCTCGCGCATCTGGCCCAAATCGGCATGGGCCTGACGGATGCCGTTATGCTGGGCGCGCTCGGGCG
>SHVO01000017.1 GCA_009694245.1 Rhodospirillaceae bacterium
GATGGTTCCTGGCCATCTTGAACCCAAAACGCCGTAGGACTGGGATTGATGCCCGGTTCAGAACATCAATGGCGCATCGAGCGGTGGATGACCGCGGACGCAGTTACCAGGGTGCTCTGCGCTCTGGGGGCGCTGGATGGCCCCAAGGAGCGCGTGGACGTGCGGTTTGTCGGCGGCGCCGTGCGCAACACAGTCATGGGTTTGCCGGTCGGCGAGATCGACCTGGCGACACCCGAAATCCCTACGAAAGTCATTTATCGACTCGACAGCGCCGGTCTCAAGGCGGTTCCGACCGGTCTCGACCATGGCACTGTCCTGGCGCTGGCGGCCGGCGAAACCTTCGAGATCACGACATTGCGTCGCGACACGGCCTGCGACGGGCGCCACGCGGCGGTGGAATTCACGACCGACTGGCATGAGGACGCCCGCCGCCGCGATTTCACCATCAACGCAATGTCGCTGCGCCCCGACGGCATGCTGTTCGATGACCACGGCGGCGTCGAGGACGCTAAAGCCGGGCGGGTGGGTTTTGTCGGCGCGCCCGTCGACCGCATTCAAGAAGACTATTTGCGCATCCTCAGGCTTTTCCGTTTTTACGCCTGGTATGGACGCGCACCGCTCGATGCGCCAACGCTTGCCGCCTGTCGCGCCCATGCCGATGGACTTGCGCGCTTGTCGGGTGAGCGGATCAAACAGGAACTCGCCAAACTGCTCCTAGCGCCGACCCCTCTTGAAGCCCTGGCATTGATGGTTGATGCCGGCGTCTTAGCGCGGATTGTTACCGGCGCCGGCGATCTCCGCGCCATAAAAAGGCTCGTTGCGATTGAGCAAGATGAGCGGCAGCGTGAGCCCGACTGGCTACGTCGCCTGGCGGCGATCTTGCCCCCGGCCGCGGATGCCGACGAGATCGCCGATAGTCTTAGGCTGTCCAATGCCGATCGCGAACGCCTTGCGGCGCTGACGAAAGTGGAGCCGGTTCTCGACGAACACGCCGACCCCTTACGCTTACGCCGTGCGCTTTATCGCATCGGCGCGCCGCTCCTGACCGACCGTTTGCTACTGGCCTGGTCACGCGCGAACGACGGCGAACACGCGGCGCCCTGGCGAGCCCTACTCGCCGCTTCTGCCGCCTGGGTTCCAAAAGTCCTTCCCGTCGCCGGCGCGGACGTGCTCGCTTTGGGCGTGAAGTCGGGCCCGGCCGTAGGGCGACTGCTGGCCGCAGTGGAGGAATGGTGGATTGGCGCCAGCTTCGAGCCCTGCCGCGAGGGGACGCTCGCTCATCTTGAGCGTCTGGTCAATCAAGCCGGAGCCCAGGCTCCTGAGCATTGAAAGCAAGAACGGCTCCGGAGGGGTACCGGAGCCGCTTGCTTCGCCAGGACCTCGGGGGGCGAGGTCCTTCTGAGAGATCAGCAACCTTACAGACGGAATCTTTCTCGGCTGCCGACGATGACTGAAATCCTAGTCGGCCGATTGTTACAGCATAATGGTCTCTTGATGAATTCTCTGTCACCCGCGCGACCACTTCAGATCACCGTCCGACCCTGGAAAACCTGCCGTTGCCGGAGTGCTTCCGCCAGGACGATGGCGCCGGCAACGACCACGTTCAACGACCGCAGGCCCTCGGCCATGGGAATGCGGACACGGGCATCGGCGGCGGCGTGGACCGCCTCCGGAACCCCGTGGCTTTCCCGGCCCAAGAGCAGCGTGTCGCTGTCCGCAAACGTGAAGTCGGCGTAGCTTACCCCCGAAGCTGTGGATAACAAGACCAGGCGCTGTTGCCCCCCGGCTTGTTGGGTCGCCCGAAGAGCGCTCAGGTAGATTTCCCATGAAACATGCCGGACCAGTTCGCAGACCTCGCCGTAGTCCATGGCGCTCCGCCGTAACCGCTTGTCATCAAATGGGAAACCGCAAGGCTCGATGATATCGACCGGCACCTTGAAACAGGCCGCGAGCCTGAGCGCGGCGCCGGCGTTCTGGGGGATATCGGGTTGATAGAGGGCCAGTCTCATGGGGCTCACTGTGCGGGCGCGGGTGGCTGCCCGCGAGGTCTTTTCAACGAAGGCTTTTTATTCTATACCCCCGGGCCTGAAAACCCTTATGCTTCCAGCGGTTGAGGGCGGTCCTCAGGGGGCAGCTGGGGCTGCGGTTTAGCCGCCGCTAACCGCTTTCGCCGATGGCGGAATTTCAAGACCCGCCGGAGTCCAAAAGCGGCTTGGGTTGTGCGTTGCGGTATGAACCATTGGGGTTATTGAGAGGGGATTTTATCATGGCGAATATGGCGCATCCGCCGGCGGTCGAGGCCGCAGGCGAGACCCGCCGCGACTTCTTGTTGCACACGACAATCGCCATGGGCGTCGTCGGGTCGGGCATGATGGTCTGGCCGCTGATCCACAGCATGAACCCGGCTGCCGATACGTTGTCGCTCTCGACCGCCGAGTTCAATATCTCGGGTGTCGCCGAAGGCCAGCGCATTACCGTCGTCTGGCGCGGCCGGCCCGTGTTCGTCGCCCACCGCACGGCCAAGGAAATCGACGACGCCCGCAAGGTTGATGTCGCCGAGCTGCGCGATCCTGAGACTGACGATGCGCGTGTCAAGAAGGGCAAGGAGCAGTATCTCATCCTCGAGGGTAACTGCACGCACTTGGGCTGTATTCCCATGGGCGTTAAGGCCACCGAGCCCCACGGCGATTATGGCGGCTGGTTTTGCCCCTGCCACGGCTCGCACTACGACACCGCGGGTCGCATTCGCAGAGGACCTGCGCCGCTCAATTTGCGTGTGCCGCCCTATCAGTTCCTCAGCGATACAACTGTGCGCATCGGTTAAGGGAGCAGCACCATGAGCACGGAAAAGAGCGCCTGGCGCAAAGCTTACGAGTGGCACGAAGCCCGCCTTCCCATCGTCACCTGGCTTGATCACTCGCTCGGAACAAAGTATCCGGTGCCGCGCAATCTGAACTATTGGTGGAACTTCGGCTCGCTGGCGGTGTTCATGCTGGCGGTGATGATTTTCAGCGGCATCGTCCTTGCCATGAACTACACGCCGCACGTGACCATGGCCTTCGACAGCGTCGAGCGCATCATGCGCGACGTCAACTACGGCTGGTTGATCCGCTACATGCACGCCAACGGCGCCAGCTTCTTTTTCGTCGTCGTCTATATCCACATCTTCCGGGGCATGTACTACGGCTCGTACAAGTCGCCGCGCGAAGTATTGTGGTGGATCGGCATCCTGATCTACCTCGCCATGATGGCCTCGGGTTTCCTGGGTTATGTGCTGCCTTGGGGCCAGATGAGCTTCTGGGGGGCGACCGTGATTACTAGCTTGTTCTCGGCTGTTCCAGGCGTGGGCGATGCTATCGTCACGCTGCTCTGGGGCGGCTTCTCGGTCGATAACCCGACGCTGAACCGCTTCTACTCACTGCACTACCTGCTGCCGTTCGTGATCGTCGGTCTGGTGTTCCTGCATATCTGGGCATTGCATGTTCCCGGCGCCAACAATCCGCTCGGCATCGACGCCGCACCCGCCGACAAGATCCCGTTTTACCCCTACTACGTGGCGAAGGACGTGTTCGGGCTCGGCGTGTTTATCGTGATCTACTTCGTTGTCGTCTTCTGGGCGCCCAACTTGCTAGGCGATCCGGCGAACTATGAAAAAGCCAATCCGCTGCTTACGCCGCCGCACATCGTGCCCGAATGGTACTATCTGGCGTTCTACGCGATCTTGCGCTCCATCCCCGACAAATTGATCGGCGTGGTCGCCATGTTCGGCGCCATCCTGATCCTGTTCGCGCTGCCGTGGCTGGATACCAGCCGGGTGCGCTCGGCCAACTTCCGCCCGGTGTTCCGCGTATTTTTCTGGATCTTCGTAGCCAATGCCGCAATGTTGACGTGGTGCGGCGCGCAGCTGCCGGAGGGTCTACCGCTCATCCTGGGGCGTATCGGTACCTTCTGGTATTTCTTTCACTTCATCATTCTGCTGCCTGTGTTGGGCTGGATCGAGACTCCCAAGCCCTTGCCGGCAAGCATCAGCCAATCCGTCATGAAGGCCGCGGAGTAGCGCCATGAAAAAGATCATCCTGGCCGCCGCGGTCGCTGCCCTCGGAGTTCCAGCTGCGCTCTCGACCTCCGTTTGGGCGGCTGAGCATATCGAGATTCCGAAAGAGGAATGGAGCTTCAACGGCGTCCTCGGAAAGTTCGACCGGCAACAGCTCCAGCGCGGCTTCCAGGTTTACAAGGACGTCTGCTCCGCCTGCCACGGGCTAAGGTACATCGCGTTCCGCCACTTCGAGGCTCTCGGCTACAGCGAAGAGCAAGTGAAGACGCTGGCTGCGCAGTATGAAGTCGACGACGGCCCCGACGAAAACGGCGACATGTTCAAGCGCAAGGCCAAAGCCTCCGACTATATGCCGAAGCCCTTTCCGAATGATGCCACGGCCCGCCTCGCCAACGGCGGTGCATTGCCGCCGGATTTGTCATTGATGACTAAGGCGCGCGAGGGCGGCCCCGACTACGTCTACCATCTGCTGCTCGGTTATGAGGAGCCGCCGGCCGACGTTCAGTTGATGGAAGGCCTGAGTTACAACAAGTACTTCGCCGGCCATCAGATCGCCATGACGAAGCAGCTGCAGGACGGCCTCGTGACCTTTGCGGATGGTGCGCCCAATGACGCCGCGCATATCGCCAAGGACGTAACCGCTTTCCTGCACTGGGCCGCCGAGCCCAACCTGGAAGTGCGGCACTCTACGGGCCTGCGCGTGACGCTGTACGCTCTGCTGTTCGCGGTACTGGCCTATTTCACCAAGCGCCGCATTTGGGCCAAGCTGGGCGATCACTAAGTTCCATCGTCCGTCGGCAAATTCAAACCGCCGGTTCCAAAGGGACCGGCGGTTTTTCTTGGGGTGAATCGTTTTAGACGTTAAACAAGAAGTGCATGACGTCGCCGTCCTGTACTTCATACCCCTTGCCTTCGGAGCGCGCCTTGCCAGCGTCCTTGGCGCCCTGCTCGCCGCCAAGGGCGGTAAAGTCGGCAAAAGCGATGGTTTCGGCGCGGATAAAACCCTTCTCGAAATCGTTATGGATTACCGCCGCCGCCTGGGGCGCCTTGGTGCCCTGGCGGATAGTCCAGGCGCGAGTTTCTTTCGGGCCCACGGTGAAATAGGTAATGAGTTCGAGCAGTGCATAGCCGGCTCGGATGACCTGGGTCAGGCCGGTTTCCTTTAAACCGAGGCTTTCCAGAAATTCCTTCTGTTCGGCCGGGTCGGTCAGCTGGGCGACCTCGGCCTCTATGGCCGCCGAAATCACCACCATGCCGGCGCCCTCGACCTTGGCGCGCGCGGCCACTTTCTGCAACAGCGCGTTGCCGGTCGCAGCGCTGCCTTCCTCGACATTGCAGACGTAAAGCACCGGTTTGCCGGTCAGGATCTGCAGACCGTTGAAGATCTTGCGCTGGGCGGCATCGGTAGGGCGGACGGTACGCGCCGGCTTTCCGGCCCTAAGCGCGCCCAGCACCGGCTCCATCACCGCGAGCAATTCCCGGGTCTCCTTGTCGCCGCCCTTGGCTTTTTTGGCCGCTAGATCGGCGCGTCGCTCGAGGCTGTCCAGGTCGGCCAGCATCAGCTCGGTCTCGACGGTCTCGGCATCGCGCAACGGGTTGATGGAATTTTCAACGTGGGTGACATTGTCGTCCACGAAACAGCGCAGCACGTGAACGATGGCGTCGACCTCGCGGATATTGGCCAGGAACTTGTTGCCGAGGCCCTCACCCTTGCTGGCGCCGCGCACCAGTCCGGCGATATCGACGAACTCCAGCTGCGTCGGGATGACCTTCGCCGATTTGCCGATCTTGGCGAGAACATCGAGGCGCTCATCGGGCATGGCCACGCGACCAACGTTTGGCTCGATGGTGCAAAACGGAAAGTTCGCTGCCTGCGCGGCGGCCGTGGCCGTCAGCGCGTTGAACAGCGTGGATTTGCCGACGTTCGGCAGGCCGACAATGCCGCAATTAAAACCCATCGTACTTACCTAGTCTCCGTCGTTGTCGGCTTCGCCCGGCGGGGTTTTCGTTTCCGCGATCTTTTTCCCCGGATCTTTCTTTTCAGGAGGCGGCCTGGTCAGCCGCGCCACCTTGGTCATGAACTTGTTTTCGTCCCCGGCAATGATCAGCGGCGCGGCGTCAGCCACCGCCTCGAGCAGAGGTCCCAACCAATCCATGTCGCTCTTGGCAAAATTCTCAAGGACATGGTCTTTGACCATGTCCAAGCCCGAACCCGCACCCAGGGGCCGGCCCACACCGAGGCGAACCCGCCAGTAGTCGGGACCGATGTGGGCATCGATGCTCTTGATGCCGTTATGACCGGCGCTGCCGCCGCCTTGTTTTACTTTGACTTTACCGGGCGCCAATTCGATCTCGTCATGGAGAACGATGACGTCTTCAGCCGGCACCTTAAAAAAACGCGCGGCTTCTCCCACGGTCTGGCCGGAAAGGTTCATATAGGTGGTGGGTTTTAGCGCGAGGACCTTGGTATCCCCGATGGCTGCTTCGCAGCACAGGCCTTGAAAGCGCTTGCGCCACGGGGAAAAGCGGTAACGCTCGGCGATTACGTCGGTCGCCAGGAAGCCAATATTGTGCCGGTTGAATGCGTATTCCGCGCCGGGATTTCCCAGCCCGACAAGTAAGCGCAACGAGGGTAGCCGCATGGCCGGGCTCCGCTCAGCAGAAAAGGGGAACAGGGCCTGCCGCGCCGCTCACCCCAATTGCCAGCGCGGCAAAAAGGGGTGAGCGGGCGGAAGCGCCTTATTTTTTCTTGTCGCCGCCGGCTTTTGCCGGGGCAGCGGCAGCCTTTGGAGCACCCGCGGCCGGCTTGGCGCCTGCGCCAGCAGCGCCCTTGGCGCCAGTGGCGGCAGCTCCGGGGGCACCGGCAGCTGGGGCACCAGTGGCGGCATCGCCCTCGGCGGCAACGGCGCCCTCGGCGGTCGCTTCATCGGCGGCAGGCGTCTCCTCTTCCACCGCCATAACCGTCGGTGGCGCGACCGAGCAAATCGTGAAGTTGCGGGCGATGGTCACCTTAATGCCCTTGGGCAAGGTCACTGCGTTGATGTGCACAGTATCGCCGATCTCAAGCCCGGTCAGATCGACGTCGATATGGTCGGGCAAATCGTCGGGACGGCCGCGCACTTCAATTTCGTGACGCACGATGTTGAGAACGCCGCCCACTTTAATGCCGGGGGAAGCGGCTTCATTATGGAAGCGGACGGGAATCGGCACGCGCACCAAGGTGTCTTTTTCGATCCGCCGGAAATCGGCATGGATCGGCTGGTCGCTGACCGGATGAACTTGCACATCCATAGCCATGGTGCGCTGCTTCTTGCCGTCGATCTCGACTTCGAAGATGTTGATCTTGAATGCGGGGTCGTGCATCAGGGACACGAGGACGCGTGGTTCGAGGGCGATCAGCGTGGCATCTTGGTTGCCGCCATAAATCACGCCGGGGACGAGACCCCCACGACGTGTGGCACGAGCTGCCCCCTTACCGGCCCGATCGCGCCCCTGTACCTGCAATGTGCTGGTTTTAGGCATCGATTTACTCCTTTAAAGTCAATGGCATATCCCCTACATCCAGGTCTGGGACATACCGGCGCGGCCTCCAGGGGTGCCGCCGCCGACCTCGCCCTAGGGCAAGTCGGCGGTCATGTACACGGTTCGCCCTGGTAAAGCAAGTTGGGCACTGCAAACTTTACTAAGGCTTTGCCGGGGGTTAAGGCTTCGCCTATATAGCCCCCCTTACGTTAGAGGCTTGATGTCTTCTCCGCCCACCGTCGTCGTCTTGGACCTGGATCGCACCGTGACCCGGGCGGGGACGTTTACGCCCTTCCTCCTCCATTGCACGCCTCTCGGACTGACGCTGGCCCTGCGGACGTTACAGGGCCTTCTCGCCGTCTTCGCGTATGGCGCCGGCAGTGGGACCCGCGGTTCGCTCAAGGCCCGCTTGCTCGATCTGTCGATCGCCGGTGCGTCCCGCGCGCAGGTGCAATCGTGGTCGGCCACCTTTGTGAGGCGCTGGGCGCAAACGCATATTCGCCCAGGCGCACTCCTCGCCATTGCGCGCCATCGGGCTGCCGGCGATTATCTGGTTCTAGCCACCGCCAGCTTCGATTTTTACGCCCAAGCCTTCGCCGAATACCTGGGCATCAATCATACAATTGCGACGGCGTCGGCCTGGGACGACGGTGGACGCTTACGCGCGGCCCTCATCGGTGAGAACTGCTACGGCGCCGCCAAGCTCGCGGCCGTGCAGACGTATGTCGCCCGATTCCCGGAGCCAAGGCATGTCGTCGCCTATTCCGACCACTCGACCGACCTGGCGTTGTTGCGCTGGGCTAATGAGGGTGTTGCGGTGAACCCAAATGGCGAGCTGCGCCGCCTGGCCCCAGCGCACAACCTCACCGTGGTTAATTGGGACCTGATTTGACGGAAGCGCTTACCAAATCGCTTACGGGCGCGTTGCCAACTGTGTAAACGCCGTGATGCTGTCGTCGAGCGAGCGGTGGCCTTTGCTGGTCGTGCGATCGACAACAAAATAGGCGATATGCGGCGTGCTCTGTTTGCGCAATGTGCCGCACGTCGGAGGTTGCGCCGGATCAGGCTGGTTCACGGCAACGATGCCGACGCAGTCCATGCACCGATTCCACGAAAATAGATTCGAGAACTGGTACTTCGCCACTGGGTTCGGCGGGGCGATGGGGTGATTGATGCGTGGACGGTCGCCACCGCGTGCGGTGAGAATATCGACCGCGCGTTCTCCCGCCGCGATCTGTGCGCAGAATTCATCGACGAACATGTTCATCACGTCCACTTCCATGGCCAATTTTCCGGCAGTGTCGGCAACGCGTTCGCGATAATAGGCCGTGGCGCTGGCAAGTTCGGCAAAACTCATGTTCGCGCCCTGCGTCACGACGTAATAAGCCGCGCGCGGCCCGTCGGCGTAACGGATGATGCAGGGGTGTAAAACGAAACGGTTGTACTCTCCACAATGCAGGCGGGCGTACTCAGCCACCGGAAGGTCCGCGGGCACCTGGTCGTTCTCAAGCGCAACAATGGTCTGGTCAGAAAAGCCCTTCGGATAGACAAAATCCCTCAGCCGTGCGAGGTCGGCCTGACGGTTGGACGCTGAAAAGCTGCCCCTGTCTTGTTCATCCTGGAGGGGGTCGGCGGCCATGGCAGGCATGACCGCAAAAGCAAGAAGCAGCCCGAGCGCAATGATTCTCTGCACCATATCCACCCTCAAGATTTGTCCTTCGGGCGCATTGCTGCGCGCGGGCCAGCTATACGCCCAAGTCGCAGTTTCTCACGCGCGCGAACGGCGCGCATCTATTAAATGCCGGCCTTCGCCGGCGCGCGAAGGCGCGCAGCAATGAAATGCCCCTCGCGGAATACGCGCATCGGTGGATGTGTTGAAAAGTTAATATGCCCAGAAGTTCGATGTCGCAAAGGCCGGATACCGGAGGATCGGCCAGCGATTATTCGAATAAGGTGGAAACTGAAGCTTCCTGGCTAATCCGCTTGATGGCCTCGGCGATCAAGGGGGCGATGGAAAGCTGGCGGACATTGTCGGCCAGCCGCACGGCCTCGGTGGCCTGGATGCTGTCGGTGATGACGAGTTCCTTCAGCGGCGACGCCGCCACGCGGCCCACGGCGCCGCCGGAGAGCACGCCGTGAGTGACGTAGGCCGAAACCGACTTCGCGCCCTCGTTCATCAGCGCCACCGCGGCATTGCATAGGGTGCCGGCGGAATCGACGATGTCATCCACCAGAATGCATGGCCGATCCTTGATTTCGCCGATGATGTTCATGACTTCCGAGACGCCGGCTTTTTCGCGGCGCTTATCGATAATCGCGAGATCGGCATGGATGCGCTTGGCGATGGCGCGGGCGCGCACCACGCCGCCGACGTCCGGCGAGACGATCACCAGATTCTCGCCCTTGAATTTCTTCTGGACGTCGTCGGTAAAGACCGGCGCGGAGTAGAGGTTGTCGAGCGGAATATCGAAGAAGCCCTGAATCTGTCCCGAGTGCAGATCCATGCTTAAGACGCGCCCGGCGCCCGCCTGGGTAACGAGATTGGCCACCAGCTTGGCGGTGATCGGCGTGCGGCCACCGGTTTTGCGGTCTTGGCGGGCATAACCGTAATATGGGATCACCGCCGTGACTCGGCGCGCCGAGGCGCGGCGCAGGGCATCGAGCGTGATCAGCAATTCCATCAGATTGTCGTTGGCGGGATACGACGTTGACTGGATGACAAAAACATCCTCGCCGCGGACGTTTTCGTGGATTTCCACGAAGATCTCCATATCGGAGAAGCGTTTGATGCTGGCATTGGTAAGCTGCAAGTGGAGGCAGGCGACGATGGCCTCGGCGAGCGGCCTGTTGCTGTTTCCAGCCAGAATTTTCATGGGTACTTCCGCCGCCCCCGATTTTCCCCCCGGCGTTTCACCGGCGCCCGACCGCAGCAACCGCGCTTCAGGCGCGCGGAAAGTATCAATCTGTCATCGGACTGTAAACCGGCCATGGAGTGAAATTTCTTGCTCGCTTTATCCACAGGCGCCGTCGCCCCGGTATATCCCTTACCCCTAGGGAGTCTGGGGCTTCGGACCTGGGGTGGGGGCGTGGCTCGCCAGGAGTGTCAAAAGATCGCTGAGGGCGGCATCGGCGACGGCGAAAGCCGTGGGTCCCCAGGGACCGTCGAGCGCACCAATGGGAATCGTGTTGTCCAGCCGCACCGTCCCCAGTTCCTTACCGTCGCGGCCAAGGGCACGCCAGAGGATACCAACCCTTTGCAGGCTGGCGTCGTAAGCGCTGCTGGTGATCTCGCAGGTGACGACGACGTCGGGGTCAATATCGTCCCGGCGAACACCGTTGTCGGCCAGGGACTCCAGGACGGCAAGTCGCAGGGATTCGCGGCCGTCGCCGGGAGCGCCTTCAACGGGTTTAATCGAGACCGTCGGAAACCTCGGTAGCACCGCGGCTGCAGCCGTGGTCGGTCCCTGTGGAGGCGGAGCAATGCCGTTGACCATATCTCCGATGGCCAAGCCGGCTTCGTTGCCCAGGCGGGTGGCGGTGGCCGGGTCGCCGTTCGCCCAGGTCGCGGCCGGCAGCGTTACGACTTGTCTGTAGGTGCGCACGCTTGGGCCGCGCCGCGAGCGCAATGTCCAAGTAACGACTATGGAAACCTCCAGGGCATTGGTTTCGGTGGGCCGAGCTTCGGACTCTAGCGTGAAGCCAAGGCCGAGGTTGGTGGCGACGGCTTCAGCGGGAATCTCGAAGGACTGCAGCCGCGCCGCGACCGCAGCGCTCATCTGTGTATCCAGGGGTTGCGGTGCGCCGCGCACCGGAAGCACAGCGATCCCCACTGCGGTGGGGACGTCCAGGAGCGGATTATCAGTGATGACCTTTGACGTGTAGCGGAATGGTTGAGGCACGGCGCCGCAGGCGCTGACCAAGATCAACGCCACGCCAAGAACTAACCAACTTCTTTTGTTCCCAGACCACACTTTAAGAGCCAGGTCCGCGCGCGAGTATGATCGCCGAAAGCTGCCGGCCGTAGTCGGGCTCACGGCGCAGGACCGATCGGCGATAACTGAAGAACAGGCTTTCGGTCGCGCAGGTGTCGCTGCCTTGGGCGATGACGGTGCCGACCCCCGCGGCGCGCAAGGCGTCGACCGCGAAGGCCGCGAGATCGAAATGCGCATGGCCGCTGTCTTTAACGGGCGTGAAATACCGCTGGTATTTTGGGTCGCGGGCGGTAAAGCGCGCCTTGAATTCGGGCCCAATTTCGTAGGACGCCTGCCCAATACACGGGCCCACGGCGGCAACGATGCCGGCGGGGGTTGCGCCCAATTTCGCCATAGCCGCGACGGTGTTCGCGATCACGCCGCCGAGGGCGCCGCGCCAGCCGGCATGGGCGGCGCCGATCACGCCTGCGGTCCCATCGGCGAGCAGGACGGGGGCGCAGTCGGCGGTGAGGATCCCGAGAGCCACGCCGCGGCGGGTCGTGACCAGCGCGTCAGCGGCCGGCGGATCGGACCAGGGCCAAGGCGCCTCGACCTGCACGACGTCGGCCGTATGACGCTGTTTCAACGTCACGAGCTCCTGGGCGCCCAGTCGTTGCGCCGAAGTCTCCCGGTTGCGGGCGACGGATTCGCGATCGTCGTCTGAGCCCAAGGCGCAATTATTAGATTTGTATGATCCGACGGAAACGCCGCCATTGCGGGTGAAGAATCCATGGGCGACGCCGGTGACCGCGCTGAGCACGTCGACGCGAACAATGTCGGTGTTTGGCGAAATCCGGTTCATCGCCCCGCATCCTGCTGAAAACCGTCGGGCGTGGCTAGCGAGGGATGGCTGATGGCCATGACCTTGAACAAGGCCCCCATCGCGTCGGGCGCGACCAAGCGCCGAACGCTGGATTCGATGGCTTCGGCAATTTCGGGCGCCTTGGCCTTCGCGAGCTGAAGGCCGCGCAGTTTAATCCCTAGTCGGTCCAACCATACGCCTTGCCCGAGCGGGCCAAAGACCGCGGCACCTTCTGTCCGCGCCGCCTTGGCGACGGCTGAAAAATCCACATGCGCGGTGAGGTCGGCTTCGCCCGGCGTCTCGAAAACTCCGCAGGGTTTGTGTTTCTTCACAGCCTGCAATGTTTCCCCGACCGCCGTGGCCTCATGGCCGTAATCGATCAGCAAGGCCGCGCCGCCGTCTCGGGACAGCCGCGCGGCTACTTGGGACGCGAAACCGGTCATGGCTGGCGACATCTCGAAGACCGCGCCAATCTTGGCCGGCGGCGCGGGTTCCGGGCTGCCCGGCTGGAGAACGAAAATGAAACTACCGGCCTGATCCAGGCCCACATAGCGTTCCATCCAACCGGCGGCCGTCATTTCAAACTGGCGGACGGGAAGAGCGTCAAGAAATTCGTTAGCCACGAGAATCAGGGGGCCACGAGGCACGGCGCTCAGGTCGTCGTGCCAGCTCGCGCCCTGGTTTTTGAGCAGGTCGCGCTGCTTCGCTCTTAAGGCTGGGCTGCGTTCGACGAGGTGTATTTCGGCGGCCGCCGTGAATCCCGGCCCGCGCGCCGCCGCGCGCAGCAAATCGTTCATCAACGTGCCGCGCCCGGGGCCGCACTCGACCAGCCGGAACGAGGCGGGCGCACCCATGTTCCGCCAGACCACCGCGCACCACAGGCCGATCAGCTCGCCGAAGACCTGACTGATTTCCGGCGCGGTGACGAAATCGCCGGCGGGACCGAAGACCTCTGCGCGGGCGTAGTAGGCCTTGGCAACGGCATCCATATACTCGGCAACCGAGATCGGGCCGGCGCTTCGAATCTGGCCGGCGAGGGCCGCGCGGATCATGCCGCGGGCGCGACCGGTCTCGCGCGCCAGATGGAATAGATTCCGAACAACACCATCGGGACCGACAGCAACTGACCCATGGTCGCCCCGCCGATGAGGAAACCCAAATAGGCGTCAGGCTCGCGGAAGAATTCGACGACAATACGAAAAACGCCGTATCCGATCCAAAAGGCTCCGGTCAGGATCCCCGGCCGATTGCGGATCTTCTCGTTGCGCCACAGCAGATACGCGACCACGACTAACGAGCCTTCCAAGGCCGCTTGATAGAGCTGGCTGGGATGGCGCGGTTCCGGGCCGGCGCCGGGAAAGACCATGGCCCAGGGCACATCGGGTGCCGCGCGCCCCCAAAGCTCGCCGTTGACGAAATTAGCAAGCCGGCCCAATGCCAGGCCGATCGGCGACGTGCAGGCCGCCAGGTCGGCGAGGTACCACTTGTCCACCCCGATGTGGCGAGCATAGAGGATAATGGTGAACACGACGCCCAATAGGCCGCCGTGGAAGGACATGCCGCCTTCCCAAGTCTTGAGAATATTCAAGGGTTGATCGAGGTATTCCAGCGGCTTGTAGAACACCACGTAGCCCAACCGCCCACCCAGGATCACGCCGCCCATGGCCCATAAAAAGAAATCGTCGACCTGCACCGGCGTCATAAGCGCCGGCGGATGCTTCACCATCCAGCGGGCATACCAAAAGGCAGCGAACAACCCGGCGATATAAGCGAGGGCGTACCAGCGGATCGCAAAGGGACCGATCTCAAAGATCACCGGATCGATAGCAGGAAAGGCGATGGCCAACATCAGCGGTATGGGTCCGGTTGCGAGAGATAATTCTGCACGGTGGCGCGAACGCCGTCTTCAAGTGACGTGAATGGCTTGGCATAGCCCGCCCGGCGCAAACGGTCCATCCGCGCCTCGGTAAAGTACTGGTATTGATCGCGGATGTCTTCGGGTGTGTCGCGAAATGTGATCTCGGGCTCGCGGCCAACCGCGCGGTAAACGGCGGCTGCGAGGTCCATAAAACTGCGTGCCTCGCCGGAACCGAGATTAAACAGGCCGTTGCCGCGCCTCTGTTCAGGAAGCCACAACATGACGTCGCAACAGTCTTCGACGAAGACAAAGTCGCGCAGTTGTCCGCCGTCGCGGTAGGCGGCGTTGTGAGACCTGAACAGCTGATAGGCTTGATCCACGACCGCCTTGGCATGAATTTGCGGCACCAAGCTCGCTTGGCGCCCCTTGTGGAACTCATTCGCGCCATAGACGTTGAAGAATTTCAGACCCGCCCAGAACGGCGGCGTCGGCGCTCCCGACGAGGATTCCTGGGCCACGAACACGTCGAAGCTGTGCTTGCTCCGGCCGTAGGGGTTCAAGGGTTTGAGACGGGCGAGTGCGTCAACGGAGCCGTCGTCGTCGAAGCCGGCAGTGCCGTCGCCGTAGGTGGCGGCCGAGGACGCGTAAATCAGCGGCACCTGATGCCGCCCGCACCAAACCCACAGTGCGCAGCTCAGGCGGACGTTGACTTCGTCCAACTTGGCTAAATCGCGTTCGGTGGTCGAGGTTATAGCGCCGAGGTGGTAGATCGCTTTGATGGCCGACGCGTGCTGGTCAAGGAACGCGAAAGTCTGCTCGGGGGCGATGATGTGGGCCAAGCGGCGCTTCGCGAGGTTACGGATTTTGTGGGGGTCGTCGCAGCGATCCACGGCGGCGAGCGGAGCGAACCCACGCGCCTCAAGGGTCGCCAAAAGATTGGAACCGATGAAGCCGGCGCCGCCAGTGACGACATACATCTGCGCGAACCCCAGGGAGAATTGCTCGGTAGTTATGCCCAACTCCGCCCCCGCCGCCAACGCTGCTCGTGGAGCTGGGCCATTGCATCGCGCCGGGCGAATGCCGATATTGGCGGGTGAATGCCGTCGGAGGCTAAAGGAGGATCGCGCCGTGCAAAGCCAGAATCGGATTTTCGATGATATCGCCAGGGTGGCGGGCGGCGCCCTTAGCGCCCTCGGCGGATTGAAGCAGGAAATCGAAGCCATGGTTCGCGACCGCTTCGAGCGGTTCATGGCCGAGGGCAACTTCGTGCGCCGTGAGGAATTCGATGTTGTACAGGCCATGGCGGCCGCGGCGCGGGCCGAACAGGAAAAGCTGACCGCACGGATAGCCGAGCTTGCGCGGACCTTGTCGGCAAAGCGCGGCGGCTGAACACCACGGCCGTACACGCCGGTTTCCCAGGCCGGTTTCCAACGTCGATTTCCAAACTCGCTGACGCTTATCCACAGCGAATTTGTCCCCTGCCGTGCCGCCTTTCTGGGGATTTTGGGACTAAGTCCGCGACTCGGCGGACTCCCTCATGATTTAGTGTTGCTGCTCCTGGTGGCCTACTATATCTTGAATCTTAGGGCGGCGGTCTAAGGGGATTCCGTCCAAATCGGCCCAAGGCTTTTTCGGGGGGTCAGCTATGCAATCGAGTACGCTACGCCGCACATCGGCGAAGGCAGTCAGCAATCCCATCGATCTCATCGAAGAAGTCATCTCAGGCAAGGATTGGGTTTACGATCGCCGCTGCGAGACCGAACTGGCCGTCGAAGCGCCGGGAAGTTGGTGCGATTACGGCATGTTTTTCGCCTGGTCCGAGGACCTGAGCGCACTGCATTTTTCCTGCGCTCTCGATATGCGCGTGCAGAACAAATTGATGGGGCAGATCTACGAGCTCCTCGCCAAGCTCAACGAGCGGCTATGGATGGGTCACTTCGCCGTTTGGGTGGAGGAGGGCATTCCCATGTTCCGCCATACCGTGCGGTTGAGCGACCGCGTCGATACCGAGAAGATTGGCGAACTCATGGAGCTGGCCATGGCTGAATGCGAGCGCTATTACCCGGCGTTTCAATTCGTGATCTGGGGCGGGCGCACCGCCGAGGACGCCATCGCCAGTTCATTGCTCGATACCGTCGGCGAAGCCTGAAGCTGCTCGCGGGGTCCATCCGCCTTTCGGCAATCAAAACACTACTTAGCAGCCCATAGGGCCGGTGCTATCGTCCTGCCATGATCGACGGCACGATCCTCTTGGTTGGCTGCGGTAAGATGGGCGGCGCGCTCCTCGACGGTTGGTTCAAGCGCGGCCTAAATCCCGTCGACGTCATTGTTGTCGAGCCTGCCGGACGCGATACGGTCGCCCCATGTAGAACTCACCGCGCCCTGGCGTGCCTGCCCCATGTTCGCGACGTGCCCCGGGATTTCAGGCCCGACGTCGTGCTGTTCGCGGTCAAGCCCCAGGTCGCCGACGACATCGTGCCGGCCTACGCTCATCTGGTTGTGCAGCAGCCGGTGTTCTTGTCGGTCGTCGCCGGTAAAACCACTGCTTACTTCCAGAAATGCCTGGGCGCGGAGGTGGTGGTGCGCGCCATGCCCAACACGCCGGCCGCGGTCGGCAAGGCCGTCAGTGTGCTCTATGCCGCGCCCGCAGTCAGCGCCATACAGCGCCGCGTCTGCGAAGTCTTGCTCTCCGCCGTCGGCGCGGTGGAGTGGACCGCCGATGAGAAGCTGATGGATGCGGTTACAGCCGTGTCCGGGAGCGGTCCGGCCTATGTCTTTTTGTTGATGGAAGCTCTACGCGACGCCGGCATTGAGGCCGGCTTGCCGCCGGACTTGGCAGCGCGGCTCGCGCGCGCCACCGTAGCCGGGTCCGGTGCCTTGCTGGAGTCCGGTGATACGCCGCCCGAAATTTTGCGCCAGAACGTCACCAGCCCGGGCGGCACCACGGCTGCGGCCCTGGGCGTGTTGATGGCGGCTGACGGATTTAAGCCGCTCTTGGCGCGGGCGGTGGCCGCGGCCGCCGCGCGCTCGAAAGAATTGGGCGGCTGACGGACGGAGTAGCTGCTTGATTCGCGGCGTGAGCAGTGAAGCCATGATCCGTCCGTGAGGTCCACGCCAGTGCGGGAGGTGACCGTGCCTGCCAAAAAATCCGCCTCGAACAAGTCCGCCGCCAAGAACTCCCGGCTCAGTGCCTTGGACCGGATCATCGATGCCGGCGTGCAAGAGGCCGCCGCCGTCGGCTGGCGGACGGTGACGATGGCTGCCGCCGCTGAGCGCGCCGGCATCGAGCTCGGTGAGGTGCTCATGCAGGTACCCAGCAAGACTCATCTCGCCCTCGGTTTCCTAGCGCGCATCGATTCGCGCACGCTGGGTCCGGTGAAACGGATCGACGCCAAGGACTCCGCCCGCGACCGTCTGTTCGAAATCCTCATGCGCCGTTTCGACGCGCTCAATGAAACCCGCGAGGGCGCCAAAGCTGTGATTGGCGGGGCGGCGCGCGATCCGGCGGCGGCGCTGGCGCTGCTCTGCCGCCTTGATCGTTCGTGTGCCGCCATGCTCGAGGCCGCCGGCATTTCCGCCGGCGGCCTTCTGGGCCTCGCGCGCATAAAAGGTCTAAAGCTGGTGGCGACCTGCGGCCTTCATGCCTGGATGAACGACGACAGCGCCGATCTCGCCAAAACCATGGCCGCGGTCGACCGCGCTTTGAGCCGCGCCGAAAAGCTCGCGGGAATGGCGACGTTTCGCAGACCTGCGCCAGCGGAAGTTAAAGCCGGTTAGCGCGCGATCCCGATATCGCGTTGCGTGCTCTGGTAAAAGCCGGCCTTCGCCGGCGCGAAAACCGGTTTCCACCCCCCGAACAAGTCCGAGGGCATACTTTTCGGCACGACTAGGCTGGGTTTCGATCCAAACGCGGCTGAAGGGTAAATCACAGAGGAATTCGCAAACTCGCCCGCAGGCCGCCCGCCGGACTTTCCTCCAATGCGATCTCGCCGCCCATGCCGTGCACGATATCGCGCGCGATCGTGAGCCCCAGGCCGATCCCGCCGGTCTTGGGATTGCGCGACGGCTCGAGGCGGTGGAAGGCGCGAAAGGCCTCGTCGCGCTTTTCGGGCGCGATCCCCGGACCATCGTCATCGATGTGGATATGCAGATGGCCGCCGGTTCGCGACGCGACCACGGCGACATTCACTCCATAACGCATGGCGTTGGCGATGAGGTTGCCTAGGCAGCGCTCAAAGGCGATCGGCTTTATGGCCGCCTTGGCCGGCAATTCCGTCATATTGAGCGCAACAGCCGCGCCCTCGCGGCGGAACCTCCCGGTGATGCTTTCAAGGAGCCCGGCGATATCCGTGGGCGTCGCTTCCTCGGTCCCGTCGCCGCGGGCAAAGGCGAGGTAGGATTCAAGCATTCGCTCCATCTCGCTGAGATCCTCGCCCAAGGCCAATACGTCTTCCGCGGTGGGTTTGGACATCATGGCGAGGTGGAGCTTCATCCGCGTCAACGGTGTGCGCAGGTCATGCGAAACGCCGGCCAGCATGTCGGTGCGCTGCGCGATCTGCCTTCGAATCCGCTCGCGCATGATGTTGAAGGCGCGCGCTGCTTGCCGCACTTCAAAGGCGCCTTCGGCGGGAAAGTCGGGCACTTCGCGTCCCTTGCCGAAGGAGTCGGCGGCCTGGGCTAGACGGCGCACGGCGCGGACCTGGCCGCGCAAGTAGGCCGTGGCCACTCCGAACAGCAGCAGCGATGATCCGGCCATCCAGATGACGAAGACGTAGGTGCTATTGCTATAAATGCGCCCGCGCGGCACCAGAACCTGAAGGATGCCGTCCTGCATTTGTACCTGAATCGTCACCAGCCGATCAGTGCGAAATCGTAACGTGTCGATGGTGAAGGGGCGGCGCAGCGATTGCCACAGCGCCTCTTCGACAACATCCGCGGCGTCGCTGGGCTCATCGATCACGCGAGGTCCCGGTGCTAGCGTGGCGCCCTCGGTAAGTGTTACGTCCAGGCCCAACGTGTGCTTGGCATTCGCCGCGAGCCGTGCGCGCTGCTCCGGCGCGCGAAAGTCTTGCAGAAAGAGCTGGGCGGCGGCGATGTCGCCAGCGAGGTCGTTGGCCATGCGCCGCGACACTGCATCCCAGTGATTGTCGTAAAAGACATAGGTGGAGATCAGCTGCACCAGGAGCATCGGCACGACGATCGTCAAGCTGGCGCGCGCCATCAAGGTGCGCGGCATGATCTTGTCGAGCGCCCCCGGCTCGAGCCACTGGAGTAAGCCTGGCGGCGGTAGGGGTGTATTGCCGGGACTCGTCGGCGCAGGCACTTGCTTATCGGCTGACCCGTCCATGGCGTTAGGGATCCGTTCGCAGGATGTAGCCCGTGCCGCGCACGGTCTGCAGATAACGGGGCTGGCGTGTGTCGGGCTCCAGCTTGCGGCGTAGCCGTGTGATCTGCACGTCGATCGTGCGGGGATTGCCGCCGCTGTCGCCGGTTCCCGACAACGCGGCGCGCTCCACCGGCTTGCCGGCGCTTTGGGCCAGAACTTTGAGCAGCTCGGCTTCGCCGGCGGTCAAATAAACCGGCGTTCCCGCGCGCGTAAGTCGCTGGCGCACCACGTCATAACGGTAATTGCCTAGGCGTAATTCCGATTTGGCCGGAACGTCCGCCGGCGGCGCGCGGCGCAGGATCGAGCCGATACGCAAGACCAGCTCCTTCGGTTCGAACGGCTTGGCCATGTAGTCGTCGACACCTTGCTCCAGGCCGTGAATTCGCTTTGCCGACTCGCCCATAGCCGTCAACATCAGGATCGGCACCGCGCTGCCCGCGCGGATGCCGCGCGTCAATGAGAGCCCGTCTTCGCCGGGCATCATGATGTCGACCACGATAAGATCAAACTGCAGCGTTGCCATGTGCCGGCGCGCTTCAGCGGCGTCGGCCGCGGCCGTAACCATATAGCCGTTTTCGCCGAGGAACTTTTTCAAGAGATTCCGCAGCCGCGTATCGTCGTCCACCACCAGGATGTGGGGCGGATAGGTCATCGGCTGGTCGGCCTTCGTGCTTCGCATGGCGCCCATAGTAGCGGATTCCGGCCGTTCTCGGTCAGGTACAAGGGTCACTGTTAACGGTCTAAGGCCCCGGCGAAATTGATCACCCGGTGATGAGCCCGCCCGAAATGCTCCTTGGCTAGGAAGGCATCGACGCGCGGTAAAATCGCGATAGGCAAAGAACGGCAGTTCAATAGCCTGGCGGGGATCCTGGCCTCTGAGGGCCCGCGGGTTGACGATGATTGCCGGCTTGGCCATGGTGGCCGGTCTTCGGCTGAGAGGCATAAAACCCAAAGATAATAACCCGTCAGTATACTTGACTTGAAACTATTATAATATTACGAGATCTGAATATAGTACGCAATATTATTACAACTGGCGCGTGGCTGCGTTAGATGTGCGCAAAGGAGAGTTCCATGACGAAGCCTCAAAGCTTCGAAGATCGCGACGGCCTTATCTGGTTCAACGGGGTCCTGGTGCCGTGGCGCAGTGCCCAGCTCCATGTCCTCAGCCACGCCCTGCACTATGCCTCCAGCGTGTTTGAGGGCGAACGCGCTTACGCCGGTGTGGTCTTCAAGCTGGAAGAGCACACCGACCGGCTGTTCGAGTCCGCCCGGATGCTCGACATGAAGATTCCGTTCACGCCGGCCGAGATCAATGCCGCCCATGCCGAGGTTCTGAAGGCCAACAACATAACCGACGGCTACCTCCGTCCCGTGGCCTGGCGCGGAAGCGAGCAGATGGGCGTCACCGCGCAGAATGCCAAAATCAATGTCGCCATCGCCTGCTGGGTTTGGCCGTCCTATTTCACACTGGAGGCGCGGCTGAAGGGCATACGGCTGCAGATGGCCGAATGGCGTCGTCCGTCACCCAGTTGCGCGCCGGTGAAGGCCAAGGCTTCGGGTCTTTATATGATCTGCACCTTGAGCAAACACACGGCCGAGCGCGCGGGCTATGACGATGCCTTGATGTTGGATTATCGCGGCCAAGTGGCGGAAGCGACCGGCGCCAACGTCTTTTTTGTCATCGGCGCCGAGATTCATACGCCGCTACCCGATTGTTTTCTCGACGGCATCACCCGCCGTACGGTCATCGCCCTCGCTAAGAAGCGCGGGTACCGGGTGATTGAACGCGCGATCATGCCCGAGGAATTGAGCAAGGCGCAGGAGTGTTTCCTCACCGGCACCGCCGCCGAGGTCACGCCCGTGCGCGAGATCGGAGCCTACAACTTCACACCCGGCGAGGTCTGCCGCGCGCTCATGGCCGACTTCGACGCCTTGGTAGGGCGGAGCGCGCCGGCCAAGTCCAGCGCCGCGTAGGACACGTTCGTTATCGCGTCCACTTTGCGGCCTGGTCTTCATCGGCTTCGCGCGCTTCCACCCAACTCGCGCCGGTTTCGGTGGCTTCTTTTTTCCAAAACGGCGCCCGCGTTTTTAACCAGTCCATCAGGAACGCGCAGGCGGTGAAAGCGTCGCCGCGATGGGCTGTCGCGACTGCCGCGAGAACAATCGGTTCACCGGGCATGAGCGATCCAATGCGGTGGATCACAAGCGTATCATCCAAAGGCCAACGGCCGGAGGCCTCCTTCACCAGCTCGGAAAGTTGACCCTCAGCCATGCCAGGGTAGTGCTCCAGGGTCATCGCGCTCACGGTCTCGCCCGTCGCGCGCGACTCCCCGCGAAAATCGCGCATCTGGCCAATAAAGGTGGCGATGCCGCCGGATGTGGAATTGCGGGCGCAAAAGCTGTTGATCTCGGCTCCCGGGTCGAAGGCTTCACGCTGCACGCGGATCGTGGCCACGGATTTTATCCTCCCGTCACCGGCGGAAAGAACGCGACTTCACGCGCGCCGCCAAGTTCGGACGACAGCGGTGCATGCACCTGATCGACCGCTGCCTTGATGAGCTTGCGGTCGGCGAAGGCCGCAGCATGACCAGGACTCCGTCTCGCCAGCCAGTCGATCAGATCTGAAACCGTCACCACGGAGGCCGGTGGGCTCACGGTTTCCGTGCCCAGGCCAACTTTTTCCTTCACCCAGGCGAAGTACAGCACCGTGAGAGAAGCGGTGGACATCTACGGTCCGGGCGCCGGCGGATTGACCGCCATGTAGCGCAGCCCGGATTTCAGGTAGTCGTAACCTGTGATCAAAGTGATACCGGCAGCGATCCAAATGCCAATCTCGCCGATGAGCTCCGCCGGAATCCAGATCGGCGAGGCCGACCCGACGATGAGGAAGCCGAGCGCCACCATCTGGACCGTGGTTTTGGCCTTGGCCAGCGTCGTGACCGGGACGCTGACGCGCAACTCGGCCAGGAATTCGCGCAAGCCCGATACCATGATTTCGCGCAGGAGAATCACGAGCGCCGGCAGGTACGACCACGGCCCGACGCGATCGAAGGCGACGATCAGCAGCAGCACCGAGGCGACCAGGAGTTTGTCGGCGATTGGATCGAGGAACCGGCCGAACGACGAAACTTGATTCGCCCGGCGCGCGAGATAGCCATCGAAGAAATCCGTGACGCCGGCGATGGTAAACAGCGCGCACGCCGTCCAACGCATGGCATGGCTGTCGAAGAAAAACGTCGCCACGACCACCGGGATGATGACGATTCGCGAAAGCGTCAGAATATTCGGCAGGGTCAGCACGCTGGATCCTCCCAGGGAGGGGGGATGTTAGCCTTCCGGGTGGAAGTGTTCATAGATTTTTTTCGCCGTCGCCGCGTTTATGCCGGGAACCGTCGCAAGGTCCTGGAGGCCTGCCGCGGCGACGTCCTTGGCTGAACCGAAATGCCGCAAGAGTGCTTTCTTGCGCACCCCCCCGATACCGGCAACCTCATCCAGCAACGATTGGCCGATGGCCTTTGAGCGCTTGGCACGGTGGGCGGTAATGGCGAACCTGTGGGCTTCGTCCCGGAGCCGCTGCAGAAAATAGAGCACGGGGTGATTGGGCGGCAGCGCGAAGGAGGCGCGCCCCGGCATGAAAAACTGCTCGCGTCCAGCGTTGCGGTCGGGCCCCTTAGCGATGGCGGCGACGGCCAGATCTCCGATGCCAAGGTCAGCTAGCACCTTCAGCCCGGCATTGAGTTGCCCCTGACCGCCATCGAGCAATACCAGGTCGGGCCACTGGCCGAGTTTGCGCTCGGGATCCTCCTTCTGCGCGCGGGCGAATCGGCGTGTCAGCACTTCGCGCATGGCGCCGTAGTCATCGCCGGGTGCGAGGTCCTCGGTCTTGATATTGAATTTGCGATAGGCGTTCTTGTTTGCCCCGGCGGGGCCGGCAACGATCATGGCGCCGACCATATGCGCGCCGGAAATATGTGAATTGTCGTAGACCTCGATGCGCTCCGGTGCCGCGGCCAGCGCGAATACCTCGGCCGCACCCTCCAGCAATTTGCGTTGCGCGGTGTTTTCCGCCATGCGCCGCGACAGCGCTTCGCGCGCATTGATCACGGCCTGATCAATCAGCTTGCGTCGGCCGCCGCGCTGCGGCACCGAAATGCTCACGGCGCGTCCGGCCTTGAGGCTGAGGGCCTCGGCGAGGATCTCGCGACTGGGCGGCGCGACGTTGAGAAGAATCTCGCGCGGGGGGGCGAACGAGTCGTAGAATTGTCCGACGAAGGCTTCGAGGATTTCGCCGTCCTGGTCGTCGATGGCATGGCAGGGAAAATAGGCGTGATTGCCGAAATTCTGGCCGCCACGAAAAAAGAACACCTGCACGCACGAATGAACGCCGGCGCGGTGAAGGGCGATGACGTCGGCCTCGCCGAGACCCCTGACGTTAATATCCTGATGGGCCTGCACCGCGGTCATGGCCCGAATGCGGTCGCGGAAGTTGGCGGCGGCCTCGAACTGCAACGCAACGCTGGCGGCGTCCATGCGCCGCGCCAGCTCGGTCTGGACCGCCCGGCTATCGCCGGTCAGGAAGGCGCGGGCCTCGCGGACTAACTCGGCGTAATCGGCCTCGGCGATGCGTCCAACGCAAGGCGCCGAGCAGCGTTTGATCTGGAACAGCAGGCAAGGGCGCGTGCGGTTGGAAAAGACCGCGTCGGCGCAGCTGCGCAATAGGAAGACTTTTTGAAGGGTGGCGAGCGTGCCATTCACGGCTCCGGCCGAGGCGAAGGGGCCGAAATACTCGTTGCCCTTCGTCCGCGCGCCGCGGTGCTTGAGAATGCGCGGATAGGCGTGGCCGCCCGCGATCATGATGTAAGGGAAGGATTTGTCGTCGCGAAGCAAAATGTTGTAACGCGGCTTGAGCTGCTTGATGAGGTTGCTCTCGAGGAGCAACGCCTCGGCTTCGGTGTGGGTGATGATCACTTCGCAGGCATAGGTATCAAAGACCATGCGCTGCAACCGCTCGGGCATACGCTCGATGTTGAGGTACGAGCTCACACGCTTCTTCAAGTTCTTGGCCTTGCCGACGTAGAGCACGTCGCCGGCGGCATTGCTCATCCGGTAGACGCCGGGCTTCTGCGGAAAATTTCTGACAAACCCGGCAAGAATCGCGAGGCCAGCCTGCTTGGGTGTTGCCGGGCCGCCCACGGCCGTAGACCCTGACGGTTGAGGCGGGGCGGCAGGCGACGGATCCGGGATCATTCCCCTATGTGGAACCTTTGCCAATCAGCGTCAACGCGGTAGAAACCGCCCAAATCCTCGCTCATGGTGGGTCCGGGACGTCGTCACGGCGCTGTCATGATGGCGTCGCCGGTGGCCATGGCCGCTGATTAGGATATCCACGAATCCTGTGGATAAGTCTGTTGAAAAAGGCCGGGCAGTGAATTTGGAACGGCATAGAATATGGCGTTAGCGAGTTCTGCCCAAATTATCGGCATAAATATTACCCCTTTGAAAAGCATGCGAATTTAGCCTGAGGCCGGGGACGCTGGATAACTCGATTGCCGGTCCATGAAAGATTACGTAACGGCGCGAATTGGAGACCGTCCATGTGAACAACTTCGCTTGACAGGACTCCAGATGAAATGTCTTGGGCTCGATTCGAGTGCTGAAATCATGACGTTTTTGCGTAGCAAGCCCCGGCAGTTGTCCGCGAGGCCAGTCGGGAAGGGGGGCCCGAGTGGCGCGCTTGGCCTATGTCCGGGGCCAGGACCGGACCGTCGAAATACGCTCGATTTCCACACCAACGCTGCCGGCGTCTTCGAAAACGGCGAGTTTTTCAACCCGGACCCGCGCCGAGCGGCACAAAGGGTCCTGAAGGCAGATGGTGGCAATTCGCTCCGCCAGGGTTTCCGCTAAGTTGACGTGGCCGTCGGCGGTAATGGCGCGCACGCGTTTAACAATATCTTCGTAGCAAACCACGTTTTCCAGGCGGTCATTGTGGGCGCTGCCGCGTTCGCTAACGCCTAAATCCAGATTGATGCGCACGCGCTGAACGCGGCCTCTTTCATGCAGATGGACACCGATGTTGCAGTCCAAAACTAGGTCGCGGACGAACACGTGCCGCAATTCCGCGGTGGCATCGGCGATTTTTAACGGCTCAACGACGGTCTTGCTCATCCCTCGGTCCTCGCTTCTCCGGTCTGGAATTCACCCTTTTGGCCCCAACCCAAGTGCTGGCCACCATCGAGTGCGATCATTTGCCCGGTCATGGCCGGCGCCGCGAGAATGAAGTGCACGGCGGTGCAGATATCCGTCGGCGTCGTACCCCGGCCGAGGGGCATGCGCGCGCATTGGGCATCGAATTGGGCCTGACTTTGGTAGGGGCTTGGTAGGGTCGGGCCTGGCCCCACGGCATTTACGCGAATACGCGGGGCGAGCGCCATGGCCAGGGTTTGCGTCAGGGTCCACAGGCCGGCCTTGCTGACCGTGTAGGACGCGAAGTGGGGCGTTAGATGCCACACGCGTTCGTCGATCACGTTGACAATGCTCCCATGCTCGTTGGGGCTGACTTGGGCGGCGAAGGCTTGGCTCAGAAAAAACGGCGCGCGCAGATTGACGGCCATATGCCTATCCCAAGAGTCCTGGGTCGCCGAGGTGATGTCGTCGCGTTCAAAGATCGAGGCATTGTTGATTAAACAGCCCAAAGGACCCAGCGCGCGCATTGCCGCGGGCACGAGGCGCGCCACGGCGCCGGGATCCGCGAGATCGGCCTCCACGGCGGCGGCCTTTCCGCCCTTGGCGGCGATTGCGGCGACGACTTCGTCGGCCTCGGCTGACGACTGGTGGTAGTGCACGGCCACGCGCCACCCGGCAGCGGCGAAGTCTTCGGCCATGGCTCGGCCAATCCGACGCCCGGCGCCAGTGATCAGGACCGTCTTACGCATAGTGATGGTCTCCCGAGCCTGCGGTCACGCCATCCTCCACGCCACCATCTGGTCAGGGGCGTCAACAATCCTTAGGTACCGGGGGTGGCCGGACCATACAAGGGCGACGGCCATTTTTCGGTCCCAGACCGTATCTATATCGGGTCTTTCAAAGACTGGTCACCTCGCCCTGCAACACCAGCGTCAAACCAAGAAAACCTTGGCGCGGTCGCTTTCCGATCGCACTGAATCGATGGCGCGGCCTAGAGTTTTGAATTGGTCGCATTTTTAGACGCCGAACCGGCTCCTACTTCGGCTAAAATGCGCGAATGAACGCGCCTAACATCCCCGAGCGGTCCGGCCGCCGTGGTTTCCAGACCTGGACTCTGGCACTTGTGCTCAGCGCGGCCCTGATTGCCGGCTGGGCGGTGTTCCTGGCCTTGGCGCCGTCGCCGCAAGTCTTGGCGCCGCCCGCGGCCGTTGCCGCCGACCCGCCGGTCGAATCGACGCCGGTCAATCAAGTCCGGCTCCTGGTCGGGCGCGATGCCATGGCGGTCGACGTGCTCGCGAACTTTACCGCCGATACGGGCCTCAAAGTGGTGCTCGACACCTACGATACGACCGAACAGTCCGAGGCCCTGGCGGCCAGCGCGACCAACGCGCCCGATGTCATCATGGTCTCCGGCGTCGGTTTGAAAGCGCTTGCCGATATCAACTTGCTGCAAACTATCGCCAGGACCGATCTCGTCAATGCTCGCAATATCGATCCGGCACTGGCCGCGCGCACGGTGATTTATGATCCCGACAATACCCATTCGGTGCCGCTCCTGTGGGGCACGATCGGGCTTGGCTTTAACGCCGCCAAGCTCGCCGAACGCTTGGGCCCCGGCGTTGTGCCCGACAGTTGGGCGGCGCTATTCGATCCGACCAGTGCGGCGAAACTCGCCGATTGCGGCATTCAAGTGATCGATAGCCCCACGGGCGTATTCCCAATCGCGCTTGCTTACCTCGGGCTTCCGGCAGAGTCCGTGAAAATCGAAGACACCGATGCGGCGACGCGGCTGTGGGAATCCATTCGTCCGTCGATCGCCAAGTTTTCAAGCCAGGACATCATCGACAACCTGGCCGCGGGCACGGTCTGTCTGGCGGCGGCAACCTCGGGCGATGCTTACCAGGCGCGCGACCGAGCACGCATTGCCGGACTTGCAAATGACATCCGCTACATCCTGCCGAAAGAAGGCGCGGTAGTGGTGTACGAGTTGCTGGCAATCCCCAAGGCCTCAGTGAATTCCGCGAACGCTTTGCGCTTGATCGACTATCTGCTGCGACCTGAGGTAGCCGCGCGCATGACCAATGCCAAAGGCTTCGCGAACGCGGTTTTGGGATCGACGCTTTATGTCAAGCCGGAGATCAAGTCCGATCCCCAGCTCGCGCCCGACCTCGCTAATCTCCGCGCGATGGCGGAGATGTCGCCGGCTCCCGCTATCGCGGCCTTGCGCAACCGATTCTGGCAACTCATTAACGCACCCGTGGCGCCGCCGCTGCCCGCTCCAGCATCGGCTCCGGCCGCAGTTCCTGCTCCCGAGGCGCCGCCAAATCCTCCACTGCCTCAGAGAGACCGTTAGCGTTCGCCTTCGGCGAGGTTGGCGTAGTGCCGCAAAAGGGCTTCGGTGTCCGGCGTCGGCCGTGCCCAAGCCGCGCGCGGGACTACGGTTGCGCGCTCGCGCTCCAGGAGGCGGGCCGCGTGCGGCAGGCCCAGGTTCGTCAAGGCGAGGCCGGCCTCGGCGAGAACCGCTGCCGGCAGGAGCTGAATCACACGATCGGGAAAGACCTCGGCAAGCATGTCGGCGGCGCGTGCGTCACCGGGATCATCGAAAGCCGGCACCAGCACGCCACCGTTGACGGGCAGGAAACTCGCATAGGACAGCCGGCGTGGGCAACGCGCGCAATGCCTCTGGCGGGGCGGGCAGGCGGACGAGGTCGAGCGTTTTGCCGGAACCGTCGCGCGCGCGCCGCAGTCGTTCAAGCACCCCGGCAGGAACCGCGTCGTCTCCCGGCTCGGTGATGGCAACGAGGCCGGGGGCAACTGATGGTTGCGAGCGCGCGGACATCGGTGTTGAGCCGATCACCGGGATGCGCTTCGGGCAGCTAGATTACCCTGGCCGCGCCCAGCCAGCCTTGAAAAATGCCGAAGGCTTCAGTATGCGTCAGCGCCGGATTACGGTCCTGGTCAAAGACGGCGGAGGCGAGTGCGAGCAGCGTGCCGCGGCCATCGCCGACAAAGCTGCTGCCCTCCAGAGTCAGCGGAGCGCGAAAACGCCGGACCTCTGCCGCGCCCAACAGCGCATGTGCGAGGTCGGCATCACCGGAGTCGCCCCGTCCACCCCAGCCGTTGAAGCGCCAATCAACCGCCGCGGATCCGCCTTTGCCGTCAATCAGGAATGTGGGCCCGGTGTCGCGGAGCCGCGGCGAGACATGGACCAAGGGGAAGATTTCAGTCGCGTTCCGGCCGCAAGCAGCGCGCACGTTGGCTTCGTCGCCGGGCTCGGCGAGAAGGGCAACGGGCTCGAACCCGGCGACCGCTTGCACGATGGCCGCGATTGCTGTCTGTAAGGCGGCGTTGTGTTTTGGCCAGGGTAGCCAGAGACGGGCCTGAGGGCAGCTGTCGGCGGGCAAATAGAATGCATCGCCATTGGGGACGCCAACAGATGCATCAAATTTCACGCCGTCGCTCTCGGTCACGCGCGCGTGTCCTTCCATGTTTTTCGCCGGCGGATGCTAACGAATTGCATCATCAATGGTCGCTGCCGCGGTACGCCAGATATTGTGACAGCCGTTACAACGCCTTGATATTCCGGGCGCTGGTTTGCGGCGGAATAGCTTATCTCGTTGGGGCTCTAGGCGTTTGATCGGCACTGCGAGCGCTCGATTCCCGTCTTGACTGTCATATTTTCCTTGAATTCGATGCCCGCGCGGTTAAATGTTTTCCGGTCCGTTCTGTGGCCTAAGATATGGAGGATGCAACCATGAAAACCTTTGATCCCTGTCGTGCCGGAGTCTCCGGGTATTTTGCGAATCTTTCCAGACGGACCCTCGTGGTTCTCGGTCTGGTTTGCGCAAGCGTGCCGGCCTGTGCGGCAGATTCATGGATCGCTTGCGACGGAGAATTCGTGACCAAAATAGGTTCGGCTGCTCCAACCTCGGCACCCGTCAGCGACTTTTATGCCTTTAACGACGATCTCAAAAATTTGTACAAATACTCTCCAAAGCGCCAAAGCCTCGACCTGATCTCGCTCAAGACCTACGACGCCAAGGCGATCGTCTGGATAAACGTCGCCAAGGGCGTGGGCGCAGAGATGGCGCAGTGGGAAGGCCGCCTCGATCGCGCTAAAATGGCGCTGAAGATTGTCTACGAGGACACCATCGAGGTCTTGACCTGGACGCAGACTTGCAAGCCGGCGAGCGCTCAGCCGCTCAAGCAATAAGCCGCTCGGTCAGGGGGCTGATGCTGATATGCAACGGCACCAGCCCCAACGTTCATCGCCACCACGCCCCGTGCCGCCGCCGCTCCCTTTAGAAAGGGAATGACGGCGGAGTGAGGTCGGTCAGCGCGAGCGCCGTAAAATCGGCCGTTCGCGGCGGAACGACTTCACGCCGAATCGAGGTCGCGCCCTGGACTCGTGAAGGGTGGCCCCAGCCCCCCCTTTGCGTGGGAGTCCTTGATCGTCGTCAGGATGTTCTCCAAATAACATGTAATTGACGCAACTACTTAAGTCCTCGGCCGGTATTGACTTGCGAACCATTATCAATTGCAATAAATAGATTGCGAGGCTCTTTGGAGAGATTATGGCAGCGATGTCGGATCAGTATTCAGCCAGTGCGTGCCAAGGCCGGCGGTTCATGAGCCCCGTCCTGCGGTCCTTGGCGCTAGCGCTCACCCTCGTTGGGGCCGCGATCCTCGACCCACGCCCGGCGGCGGCGGCCGTAATCGAAACCCGAGCCAGTGCCGCAACCGATGCCGACGTGCGCCAGATTTGGAAACTGCTCGACTATGTCGCTGTGGATTACATCGGCGCGGTCGAGGGCGGCGCCGTTATCAGCGAAGCCGAATACGCTGAGATGAAGGAGTTCGCGGCAACAGCGCTCGCTCGCCTCGCGGCACTGCCGCCGCGCGCCAGCCAACCGGGCCTGATTGCCAAGGCCGGGCAGCTCCAGGCGGCGATCACCGCCTTCACCGGGCCTTCCGAAGTTGCCCGCCTCGCGCATGCTCTGGCCGATGGTCTGCTTGCGGCCTATCCCGTCCCCACGACGCCGGCCGGCGCGCCAGACCTCGCGCGCGGTGCCGCGATTTTCTCGGAGAAGTGCGTCTCGTGCCACGGCATTGACGGCCGCGGTGACGGTGTTCTCGCGGCAAATCTCGATCCGCCGCCGATCGCTTTCACCGATCATGATCGCGCCCGTGAGCGCAGCTTATTCTCGCTCTATGAAGTGGTCAGCCAAGGGCTCACGGATACGTCGATGCTAAGTTTCCAGGCCGAGCTTTCCGAGGCCGATCGCTGGGCAGTGGCCTTCTACACCGGCACACTCTCGGCGACGCCGGAGCTGCGGCGCGCCGGTGAAACCTTGTGGAAGGACGATGCGACGTTGCGCGCCCGGCTGCCGAACCTTAAAACTTTGGTCCGCACCATCGAGTCGACGCTCGCGGCCGAGATCGGCGGCGACAAGGCGCGCCCGGTGCTGGCCTACGTGCGTGGCCAGCCGGCCGCCGTGAGCCAAAATGGCGCTGACGGCCTCCTGGTTGCCCGGAGTCAACTCGCCGAAAGCCTCAAGGCTTATCAGGCCGGGGACGCCCGCCGCGCCGAAACCTTAGCCCTCGCGGCCTATCTTGACGGCTTTGAACCGGTCGAAGCGATGTTACGAAACCGCGATGCTGATCTACTCGCCCGCGTTGAAGCCGCCATGATCGAGTATCGCAGCCGCCTCAATGCCGGCGTTTCTCCAGCCGAGGCGGCCGTTGAAGTCGAGGTGCTGAACGGTCTATTCAAGGCAACCGAAATCGCGCTATCGGCGGACCAGGACGCAATGGCCACCTTCCTAGGCGCGTTTACCATCCTCTTGCGTGAAGGCATCGAGGCGTTGCTGGTGGTGGTGGCGATGATCAGCTTCCTCGGCAAGGTCGAACGGCGTGACGTGCTGCCGTATGTTCACGCCGGGTGGATCGGCGCTCTGGCCGCCGGCGTCGTCACCTGGGGCATTGCGGCCACCGTGGTCGATATCACCGGCGCCAACCGCGAGCTAACCGAAGGATTTTCATCGCTGTTCGCGGCCGCCGTGCTGTTGGGGGTAGGCATCTGGATGCACCAGAAGAGCTTGGCCGGACGCTGGCAAGTGTACCTGAAGGAAAAACTGTCGGCGGCCTTGACGGGCAGGTCGGCGTTTTTCCTTTTCGCGCTCGCCTTCGTCGCGGTCTACCGCGAGGTGTTCGAAACCATTCTGTTCTATATCGCGCTATGGACACGCGGCAACGGCGGCGCGATCCTCGCCGGCCTGGTGGCGGGCACGGCGTCGCTGGCGGTGCTGGCCGTCGTCCTACTGCGCACCAGCCGTCGCCTGCCGATCACGCAGTTTTTCAGTGCCAGCTCGTTGTTAATCGCCATCCTCGCCGTGGTGCTGGCGGGCAAAGGCATCGCCGCCTTGCAGGAGGCCGGTTTGTTGCCCGCCATTGCCGTCAACGCGCCGCGCGTGGAAGCGCTGGGAATCTATCCCTCGGCGTTGCCGCTGATCGCGCAGGCCGTCGTGCTCGTGATCGCGGTCGCCGGCTATCTCTGGAATACGCGCAGTATCGCGGCCCCGCCGGCATAATGGCTGTCGGGCGGCTGCCCGCCAAAATAGAACACTAGCGGAGAGTGAACTCTTCGGTCGTGGCGATCAGGCTGATCAGGCGGCGGTGGGCGGTTTCGATACTGGTCGCCTGGTTTTGTCGGACGGCTGCGGGCACGCCGCTGTTGCTGGCTTGATCGGCCATAAGGCTCCGCATGGCCGCATTCGACAGCTGATGTCCCACCATGCGCCCCACCCAGTACTCGACGATCAGGGTAGGGCTGCCCAGGGTTTCCACCGGCGACTGGGCGGCAAGGGGCCTGGAGGCAAATGCCGCATTATTGGGAAGCGTGAAAAGATAATTCCAGCTGGCAAGGGTGGCGCCGGTGGCCATCCAATAGGCGTTCGCGTCGGGGCGGCCGTCGGGGGCCGGCCACGTGAACAGGCCGTCATTCACGGGATCGAGATAATTTGCCATAAACGTTCCGGCGTTCACGACCATATCGGTGGTGCGCGCCATGGCGATGGTGCGCTCATAGGGGCGGCGGACCTTGGTAACCGGCGCGGTCATGATTTCGTTGCCGTCGAGAAGAATGGCGCGCAGCACCCGGGCGATCTGATTCGGGGCGGCCTGGAAGGCCCGCCATGCGGCGATGCCGCGGTCAATGACCGCCTGGGGCGGTGAATCGCCGAAGATGCGATTAGCCAGTTTGGTAACGATGAACGTCGCCGTCGCCGGATGGGCGGCGAGGATGTCGAAAAATTTCCGACCTTGCGAGGTATCGTTGTTGTTCAACGCCCCGGGAATTACGGTATTCGACGCCGCCATGCTGACGCCAAGCAGATTTCCGGCCGCGCGGTTATGCAGCCGGGCGATGAAAATGAACTCGCCGGTGGAGGGTACGTTTACTCCCGCATCCCCACGCTGGCTGTTTTGGATGGTCCAGCCGGAGAGGACGCGCGAAGCTTGGACGATGTCTTGATCGGTGAAGCCCAAGGCGACGCCGTCGTCGCTTTTAGGTACAGTAGATGCGGCGGCCGTGCCGTAATAGGCGCCGCCGCCAAGAGTGTGCAGTTCCATGATCTCGCGGGCGTAGTTTTCGTTGGGCGTGGTCGCGTTGCTGATCCAGTTGTCGAGATAGATCAGCATCGACGACGCCGTGGCATTGGCTTCCAGCATGGTGCGGAAATTGCCGAAGACATGCGGGCGGATGGCGGTGCGGTCGTAGACCGGTAGGAGCGCCGTCGCCAGCGCGTTTTCGCCTTTGCCGATGT
>SHVO01000018.1 GCA_009694245.1 Rhodospirillaceae bacterium
ATTAATTGGCGAGTTTCCTAGGTTTTCGCGCGGTTCAGCCAGCTCGCCGTGTGCCTGCCCGGGCCAAGCTTGCGCGCGAGCCAGTCGCCGGCCTCGGCCATGGCATTCTCGAACTTCCACGGCGGATTGACCACGGCGAGACCTGTACCGAGCAGTCCCGCGGCGGCCTCGCCGGCTTTCGCCGCGTTCCGGGAAATTTCCGAGACCAGGACCTCGGCATCGACACCGCTGAGTCCGGCGAGCAGCGAACGGTGGCGGCCCTCTTTCAAGATCGGGTACCAGACGACGAAGATGCCTTCGCGCCATCTCGGCACGGCCGCCGACAGCTTTTCGGGCACCGCTGCGTATTCGCTCTTCACCTCAAAGCTTGGGTCGATCAGGACAACGCCGCGGCGAATCTCCGGCGGCGTCAGCGCGACCAGGGCTTCGAGCCCGTCGCGATTATGAACGCTAATGCGCGCATCTTTGCGTGCCCAGCGGCCGAGGGCCGGATAGGCGCCGGCATGGAGCTCGTTGAGGATCAGCCGATCATGCTCACGCATGAAGGCGCGCGCGATGGCCGGCGAGCCGGGATAGCGCCGCAACTCACCGCCCGGATTCAGACGTTTGAGGAGATCGAGATATCCTTGCACGGCCGGCTGCGCATCGACCGACTGCCAGATGCGCTCGACGCCAGTCTTAAAGTCCCCGGTCTTTTGCGCCTTGTGCGCGGCAAGATCGTATTCGCCTTCACCGGCATAAAGGTCGATCACGCAAAACGGTTTGGTCTTCTTCGCGAGGCGGGCGAGCAGCAGGCACAGCGCCACATGCTTGTGGACATCCGCGACTCCGCCGGCGTGGTAGCCGTGCTGATAGCTCAGCACGGGCGCAATCCCGCCCGGTCGGGCTTGGGATCCACGGGCGTCCCGTCGCTGGGCGTTCGCAAGGCCCCGCCGGCTATCCTCTGGCAATCCATGAATCGCAATTTAACACCTGATAATGTCAATAAATAGTAATATTGATACTATAAACAACTAATAATTGATCATATATTGCTTTTGATTCGGTGCACAAGGCCCGCTTTAAGGGGCACAGTGCCTCTGGTATAACCCCGCGCGGAAAATGCCGGCCTCGCATCCGGCTCCCGCGATCCCGGTGTTCATCTTCCCGCCATGTTTGTCGTTCAAAAGGTTGCCGCAGGCTTAGAAGAACCATGAATCGGCAAGGAAAGTCGAAATAAGATGCGGATCCTGATTGCGTTGCTCGCGGTGTGTTTCGGTTCGGCGGTTCTGTGGGCCTCGCTTGATCGCCCCCTCGACGCCCCGGATTGGCGCGACGATATGAAGGGCATCTCCTATAGCCCGAGCGGACTTTACAACGAGTCACAGCTCGAGGAAGGCGTACCCGAGGCGGCCATCCGCCAGGATCTGGAAAAGTTGTCGGCCATCACCAAGCGGGTGCGCACCTATACCGTCGATCGCGGCATCGACCGCGTGCCTTACGTGGCCAAGAGCCTTGGACTCAAAGTTTCTCTGGGCATCTGGCTGAGCGACGATCGGCCGCTGAACGAAATCGAAATCAACAAAGCGCTGATGGCGGTCGCCGATAATCCCGGCGTCGTCGATCGCATCTTTGTCGGCAACGAAGTGGTCTTGCGCGGCGAACTGACGGCCGACGAGCTCTCGGCGTACATCCTCCAGGTCAGGAAGGCCATCGCCAACAAGAAGATCGAGATCGGCACCGTCGATGTGCCGGCGCTCTGGACCAATAATCCGAAGATGGCCAAGGAAAGCGCCTTCATCGGCATCAACCTGCTGCCCTATTGGGAAGGCGTCTCGGCAGAGAAGTCCATGGATTGGGTCAAAGACTACGTCGAGCAGATGCAGAAGGTATTCCCGCGCAGGAAAATCGTCATTACCGAAGCCGGCTGGCCGTCCGAAGGTCGGGTGAAGCGTGGCGCCGTGCCCTCGCCGGCCATGGCGGCTTACTTCTATCGCCACTTCCTCGATCTCGCGACCGCCGAGAACTACGACTATTACGTCCTCGAGGCCTTCGACCAGCCCTTCAAGGCCGTGAAGGAAGGCGCGGTCGGTGCCTTCTGGGGCATCATGGATGCCGAGGGCAAAGCCAAATTCGATTTCACCGGCACGCTGACGTCGTTCGAGCAATGGGCCACCTATGCCGGCGTTGCCGCGGCGGGCAGCCTAATCATCGGCCTGGTCGTCTTGCTCCTCATCCCGGCCGTCGGATTGCAGGGTTATCTCATGGTCAGCGGCATTGTCGGACTGGTTGTTTCCGGCGCGCTGTTTATCGTTGAAGCTTCATCCCTGCGCTATGTCGATTGGGGCACGTTCGGCGGCGCCATGTTCATCGTGCCGGCCGGCTTGTTCACGGCGCTGCTGCTGATAACCGAGACCTCCGAATGGGCCTTGAGCCTGTGGCGCAGGGGCCGCAAACGCATGCCCGTCGGCGTGCTCGCGCATTATCCCAAAGTTTCGATCCACGTGCCCACGCACAACGAACCGCCGCAAATGGTGATGCAGACGTTAAATGCGCTCGCGCGCCTGGATTATCCGGATTACGAAGTGATCGTTCTCGATAATAACACCCGCGATCCGGCCGATTGGACGCCCGTGGAAGCCTACTGCCAGACTCTCGGTTCAAGATTCCGTTTCTTCCACTTCGACAACATGAAGGGCTTCAAGGCCGGCGCGCTAAATAAGGCGCTGGAGCTGTCCCATCCGGATGCGGCCTTCATCGGCATCATCGATAGCGACTATCAAGTCATGCCGCATTGGCTGAAGACCGCCGTACCCGTGTTCACCGACCCGAAAGTCGCGGTCTTCCAAGGTCCGCAGGATTACCGCGACGCCGATGAAAGCCTGTTCAAGAACCTGTGTTACGAGGAATACACCGGCTTCTTCCGCATCGGCATGGTCGAGCGCAACGAGCACAATGCCATCATCCAACACGGCACCATGTGTGTCGTGCGCCGCGCGGCAATGGAAGAAGTCGGCAGCTGGGCCGAGTGGTGCATCACCGAGGATACCGAGCTGGGCCTGCGCCTTTTCGAGGCCGGCTATACTTCTCACTATACTTCCGAGACCCTGGGCCGCGGCCTGATGCCCGACACCTATGACGCCTATAAGAGTCAGCGTTACCGCTGGGTCTACGGCGCCATGCAAATCATGAAGCGCCATGCCGCGCAGATTTTCCGCGGCACGTCCAACCTGACGCGGGCGCAACGCTATCACTTCGTCGCCGGCTGGCTGCCTTGGTTCGCCGACGGCTTTGCCTTGATATTTGGCGTGTTGGCCATGATCTGGTCGTTGCTGATGGCGGTCGCGCCCAAATACTTCGACGTCCCCTTGACGGCCCTGTCATCGGTCGCGCTGACCATCTTCACCATCAAGACCGTGAAGACCGTTATCTTGCACCGGGCCAAGGTCGGAACCGGCATTTTGGGAGCACTGGCCTCGGCCATCACCGGCTTGTCGCTGGCCTACACCGTCGGCCGTGGTGTGCTCGCTGGGCTTTTCACCTCCGGCAAGCCATTCATGCGCACCCCGAAGTGCGAAGGCGTTGCGCCATGGACGCATGCCTTGCGTATAACCGCCACCGAAACCGCCATGCTGATCGGGACGGTTATTTCGATCATCGGCACAATCCAAATCCGGCGCCTCGAGGATCCGGCCGAACGGATCTGGGTGTCGGCGCTGGTGGTGATGGCGATCCCCTATGCGGCGTCGCTGCTGGTTGCTCTCGGTTCGACCCTAAACTTCGGCCGTCGTCCGGTGGTCGCGGTCCAAGCCGATCATGAGCCGGCGCCGGTCTATGCCGCTACCCACGCGGACTTGGCGGCCTGACGCCGCCGAGCGCTTCCCGGAAAAGTGGTTTTTCGGTTTTCCGACAGGAAGCGCGCTATTCATATGGATCTGGACCCTTTCCCGATTTAAGAGAGCCGGGAAAGGGTCTAATTGCGTTTCCGCCGCCAAACGACGAGCCGACCGCAGGATATGGTCACATAAAACTTCATTTACGCTAGATGCTGTGGCCGGACCATCACCCGGGCGGGTTTTCGCCAGCGAAGCGTAGCAGCGCGGCACTCTATATATGTTTGGCCGCGTGCGGAGCCCGCTTTAACCAATGGATTTATAGTCCAGCCACGCGGGGCTCAATCCGGCGATGGTCTTCAGGATGCCTGCGCGCAAGTCCCGGGGCGTCTCCTGCCATGGGGTGACCGTGGTGCGGATGGAAAAAATCACGGATGAAGTTTTCGCGAGTTTCAGGAAGCCTTGATCTTCACGGCGCAGGAACACGCCGGCAGCGGCATTCGGGTCCACGGCCGGGATCGGTTGCGGCAGGTACAAATCCGGCGAACCGGCCAATCCCCAATTGCGCCGCAGATACGCACGCTCGGGCTTCAGCCGGGTAAGAAAGCGGTCAACCGCATCGCTGAGTTCCCCGTGGTAGTCGGGCACGGGTCCATGAACCGCGAGTACATTGCCGCCGATTTTTTCCTTGAGCCGCCAGCGATTGGGGAAGCACAAGATTCCGGCGGTCAGGCGATAACCGCCGTCGCCCGGCTCGGTCAGGATGCAAAGATCCTCGGCAACGGCGCGCCCGATATCACCCAGAGTATCGAGGGGGCTATCGGTGTCTGCGAGCTTGAACCCGCGCTCCCGTAGCAGCGCGGCCAATTCGGCGATGGCTGCATAGGCCTCCGGCCGGGCCGCGATGACATCGGCAGCGTCAGCCGCGATCAGCCGGGCGCGCTCGGCGAGGATGGCATCGTCACCGGCCGCGGGCTTCAGCCACGCGGCCAAGGGCAGGGGTTCCAGGCCCATGCGCGCCGGATGCAGTGCGGTGGTCTCTGCGGCCGGTCCAATCATTGTCGCCCACTCACCAATGCCCACTCACTGGCACCCGATCAGCGCTCAATCCACATCCAACGGGTACGGTTGATATCGACGGCATTGTCGGCATAGCCCTTCACGTAAGGCGCGACCAGGCTCTTGTAAGTAAAGAAACTCAAGGGCACGACGGAACCGTCGTTTAACGCGGTCTGTTCGGCCCGCGCCAGAATTTCGGCGCGTTTTTCAAGGTCCAGTGTATTACGGCCTTCATCCACTAGCCGGTCGAAGGCCGGGCTATTGTATCCGACGTAATTGTAAACGCCGGAGCGCGAATCAAGCAGATACAGAAATGTCTGAGGATCGTTGAAATCAGCGCCCCAGCGCGCTTGCGCCGCCGTGAAATTCTTCGCGCGCAGCGCGTCATAGTGAATCTTGGGTTCGTTCCCGACCAGCCGCATGACCATGCCGCATTCCTTGAGCATGGCGGCCTGGGCGACCACCGAGCGGCGCGAGTCGATGCTGATCATGTACATGTATTCGAAGGTAAACGGATTGTCGGCCCCGTATCCGGCCTCGGCGAGCAGGCGCTTGGCTTCGGCCTGGCGTTGGTCCTTGGGCAGGGCGGCGAAATCCAGCCGGGCGGTGTTGTGGTAGTTGTCGATACCCGGCGGAACGAAGGCAAAGGCCGGAACCTGGCGGTCGCGGAGCACCTTGTCGGTGATCACCGCGCGTTCGAGGCACAGCGATACCGCCCGGCGCAGGCGTTGGTCGGTAAAGGGCGGGCGGCGGATATTCAGGGCGATATACTCGATACCCAACATCGGCGCGATGTGCGCCTCGCCAGGCATATTCTCCTGAAGCCAGGGATATTGGCCGATCGGGAAGCCCTTCGTGCCCAGATTGACGTCCAGCTCGCGCGCCCGAAACCGGTTGAGCGCCGCAGCCTGGTCGTCGGTCGGATAATAATAAACCTCGTCGATGGCCACGTTCTTCGCATCATAGAACCGCGGATTCTTTACCACTCTGACAAGTTCGTGGGCTTTCCACTCGACAAGTTTGTAGGCGCCGTTCGAAATCATGTTTCCGGGTTTTTTCCAATCTTCGCCAAATTTCTTGAAGGCGTGTTCGGGGATCGGAAAGGCGGTGTAGTGGGTCAATAATCCGGGCAGGTAGGGCGTCGGTGATTCCAACCGGATTTCGAGCGTCAGGTCATCCAGGGCGCGCACCCCGACCTCGCTGACCGGCAGCTTGCCGTTGTTTACGGCTTCGGCATTTTTTATGGCGTATTGGATCGAGGCATATTGGGCGGCGGTTTTGGGATCCAGCAGCCGCTGGAAGCTAAAGACGAAGTTCGCGGCCGTGAACGCCGCGCCGTCCGACCACTGGAGTCCTGGCCGAAGTTTAAAGGTCCAGGCCAGGCCATCGGGGCTCACCGTCCAGCTTTCGGCGGCGCCGGCGATCGGCTTGCCGTCCATGCTCTCGGTCGTTAGGCCGAGAAACAGGTCGCCGATAATCACGTTTTCCCAAGATGCGCCGGCCATGTGCGGGTCGAGCGTTCCGGGTTCCGACATATTGCCGCGGCGTAGAACAACCGGCTCCGCGGCCAGGGCGGCCGGGAGGAGGGCGGCCAGCGGCAGAGCGGCCGCAAGAATCAGCAGGCCCGCGTTCAAAAGGCGCCGCAATTTCAAGTTTGCCGTCATGGCCTAACCCTACCGCAAAACCGCCCGGCTGGTCACGTTTCCCCTGTTCCGGGGCCGCGAATCGTTTGGCATAATAGGCTCAGCACGTCGTGGTATGTGGACAGCTTTGCTTTGGGCGCGGGGTTTCGTGATCCGGCCGCCTAAGACCGTTCGCGAGGCCTCCGCAGCATTGGGAGAACCGCTTGTCCGCCGCCCTCTCTCGCCGCCGCTTTCTAGCCGCAGCCCCCTTCCTGGGCGTTGCCCAGCGTCTGCGCCCCGCGGGAGCGGCCGAGGCCGATCCGCTGGCGGCAACCACATGGCTGAATGGCTGGCTTGAAACTCGTTACGACTTCTGGCTCGCCCGCGGCCCCATGGAGCAGGCCTACCTCGGCCTCAAGACGAGCTTCGACAAGTGGGACAATCTCAGCGAGGTCCATACCCTCGACGACCTCGACCGCGTTCGCAAGGAACATGCCGATCTCATATCGAACTTCGACGCCACGGCGCTCTCGCCGGCTGGACGCTTGAGCTACCGCCTCTACGAATACCGTTGCCAACAGATCGAGAGCGATTTTCCCTGGCGCCACCACCAGTATCCCGTCAGTCAGTTTGAGGGATGGCAGCAGGAGATTCCCTCTTTCCTCATGAATATTCACGGCGTCCAAAGCGTCGAGGACGCCAAGGCCTATATCGCGCGCCTAAACGGCATCCCCGCTCTGATGGATCAAGTCATCGAACAGATGAAGCTCGGCGAAAGCGCGGGCGTGCTTGCACCCAAATTTGCCTATACCCACGTGCTCCGGGACTGCCGCAATGTCTTACGGGGGGTTCCGTTCGATCGTGGCCCCGGCGGCGTCAGCCCGTTGTGGGCCGACGTCGGCGCCAAGATCGATCATCTTCCGGTCGAATCTGGCATAAAGCAGAAGCTGCGCGCGGACGCCCTGCAGGCCATGGTAACCGGCGTTCGCCCGGCGTTCCTCAAGCTCATCGCGCTTTGCCAGGAGCAGGAATCGCGCGCCGGCTCCGATGACGGCGCGTGGAAACATCCTGACGGCGAGGCCTACTACGCCAACCGGCTCGCCGCCCATACCACCACCGACATGTCCGCGGCCGCCATCCATGAGTTGGGCCAGGACGAAGTCGCCCGGATCCATGAGGAGATGCGCGCGATAATGCTGAGGGTCGGTTTCGGCGGCGACCTCAAGGGATTCTTCGCGCATCTTCGGACCGATCCGCGGTTCGTCTATCCGCAAACACCAGAAGGTAAGGCGGCCTACGTCGCCCGCTCCGAGGAGATCATCGCGGCCATGGGCGCGCGGCTTGGCGAGGTGTTCATGCGGCTGCCGCGGGCCAAGCTGGTTGTCAGACCGGTCGAGGCCTTCCGCGAGCAGTCCGCGACCGCCGCGTTCTACCAAAGTCCGGGAGCCTTCGACGGCCGGCCCGGCACTTACTACATCAATACCTACGACATGGCCGCCATCTCTAAGTTCGAGATGGAGGCGCTAGCCTACCACGAGGCGATCCCGGGTCATCACATGCAGATCGCGATCGCCCAGGAGTTGGACGACGTGCCGCGATTCCGCCTGTACTCAAACTATACGGCCTATGACGAAGGCTGGAGCCTCTACGGCGAGCGCCTAGCCAAGGACATGGGCTTTTACCAAGATCCATATTCGGATTTTGGCCGGCTGTCCTCGGAGCTGTGGCGGGCCTGCCGTTTGGTCGTCGACACCGGCATCCACATGGGCGCAACCCGCTGGACACGCGCGCAGGCTATTGCCTATCTCAGCGAGAACACGCCGAATTCACCCGGCGACGTCGTCAATTCGGTAGAGCGCTACATTGTTTTTCCGGGCCAGGCCACGGCCTACAAGATCGGCATGGCCAGGATCCTGGAGCTTCGCGAAAGCGCCAAGACGCGGCTTGGGGCCAAATTTGATCTGCGCGGGTTTCACAACGCCGTGCTCGGCGCCGGCTCCGTGCCTCTTCCGATCCTCGGCGATATCGTCGGTGCTTGGGTGAAGGATCAAAGCTAGCGCGGGATGATTTTAGGTTGAACCGGCGGTGATGATAATTAGGGTCGGAGTAAAAATCCGCGCTCAGCTGTCGTGAAATCCGCAAACCGCGTGCGGAATTTTACTCCGACGCTAATTATTTGACGGGCGATTCGATCTAAATCATCCCGCCCTAATGTGTCTTTCCCACACTCCGCCTCACCATGTGAATATGAGGAATGTCGGCCTCCGCGAAAACCCCGCCCTCGCGGGCAAAGCCAAGCCGGCCATAGAATCCTTCGGCGGAAAGCTGAGCATTTAAGACGACCGTGGCCTTGTCCAAACGCCGGACGATCTCCTCCATGACGGCCTTGCCCGCGCCCGTGCCGCGCCGCTCCTTCAGCACCGCGACCCGTTCGATCTTATAGATCCCGGGACCATAGGGGCGCAGGCGCGCGCAGCCCACGGGTAAGCCGTCATCCAGCACAAGAAAGTGCTCGCAGATCAAGTCTTTGCCGTCCCACTCCTCGGCCGCGGATATACCCTGCTCGTCGCAAAACACCGCCTGGCGGATCTGCCGGGCGGCGTTCATATGCGGAGTGTTGTCGGCGTGGAAGGCAATGACGGCAAAGGTCATGGCCGGGACGATTGCCACCGGCGGCGGCTATTTATCGAGCCAGGTCGGCACCGGCAGATTCTTCGAGCGCAGGAACGCCGGATTGAACAGCTTGCTCTGATAGCGCGCGCCGGAGTCGGTTAGCAGTGTCACGATGGTTTTCCCCGGCCCCAACTTGTAGGCCAGCCGGATGGCGCCGGCGATGTTAATGCCGGTGGAGCTGCCGACGCAGATGCCCTCATCCTTGATCAAGTCAAAAACGATCGGCAGGGCCTCCTTGTCATGAATCTGGAATTGATCGTCGATGATCGCGCCTTCCAGGTTGGCGGTTACGCGGCCTTGGCCGATGCCTTCGGTGATGGAACTGCCTTCGGACTTCAACTGGCCGTGGGCATAGAAATTGAACAGCGCGGCGCCCATGGGGTCGGCCAGCGCCACGACGATATTCTTGCGTTTGGCTTTCAGGCCAATGCCGACGCCCGCGAGGGTTCCGCCGGTACCGACCGCCGACACGAAGCCGTCGATGCGGCCATCCACATCGTTCCAGATTTCGGCCGCGGTTTCACGAGCATGGCCATCGCGATTGGCGACATTGTCGAACTGGTTGGCCCAGATCGCACCATTAGGATCGGTCCGGGCCAGTTCCTCGGCCAGGCGCTGGGAGAACTTGACGTAGTGATTAGGATCGGTGGCGGCGACCGCCTTCACTTCACGTAAATCCGCTCCCAAAAGACGCAGAAAGTCTTTCTTCTCCTGGCTCTGGGTCTCGGGCACGACAATGACGGTGCGATAGCCCTTGGCATTGCCGACAACGGTTAGTCCGATGCCGGTATTGCCGGCGGTGCCTTCGACGATGATTCCGCCAGGCTTCAATCGCCCCTTGGCCTCGGCATCCTCAACGATGAACTTGGCAGTGCGGTCCTTGATCGATCCGCCCGGATTGGCGTATTCGGCCTTGGCAAGAATCGTGCATCCGGTCAATTCCGAGGCTTTGCGCAACTTGATCATCGGCGTGTGGCCGATCGAGGCCACGACGTCCGGATAAGGGGCGACGGAATTGGGGTGCACGGACATGTTGGACACTAGGGCATCTCTGGATTAAGTCTTCCAAAGCCATTGAAACTGACCGGACCGCCGCCACAAAGGTGCCTTGAGCCGATGCCGGGCGGAAAGGGCTTTTCGAGAGAAAATGTTCCTCTGATTTTGCCCCGCGCGTAGCAGTCTAGTCTCTTACGTACCTCAAAGCGAGGTTAGAGCGGCCGGGCCCCCGCCGCGGTCACGGTGTATGAGGGTTTGGTGAAGGAGGGTTTGGCGAACGCGGGCTTGATCGCGCCCTCGGATATCGCCGACAATCGCCGCCGTCACTATCCGGGAAATTCAGCCATGTCTGCCGCCTTCACCTCGCGATTCTACACTTCGCCCGACGGCCTCAAGCTGCATTACCGCGACTACCCGGGACCTCCGACCGCGCCGTTCACCGTTTTGTGCATTCCCGGCCTCACGCGCAACGCCCGGGATTTCGAGGATCTTGCCCCGCATCTGGCCGTCAAGTACCGCGTTCTTTGCGTTGAGTTGCGGGGCAGGGGGTTGTCGGATTATGCCAAGGACCCCAATACCTATCTTCCTCAAGTCTATGTGCGCGACGTGAAGGCGCTCCTGCAATCGGCCGGTCTCGCGCGAGTCGTGCTCTTGGGCACGTCCCTGGGCGGCATTATCTCCATGATTATGGCTGCGGTCATGAGTGCCAAGGTGCTCGGTGTGATTCTCAACGACATCGGCCCGGAAATAGATCCCTCCGGGCTTGCCCGCATAGCCGGGTATCTTGGCAAGTCCAAACCCATCGCCAGCTGGGACGAGGCTGCCGGCGCCATAAAGCTGCTCGATGGAACGATCTACCCTGATTATCAACCGGCCGACTGGCTGAGGATGGCGCGGCGGCGCTATCTTCAGTCGTCCGAGGACGGGTCATTTAGACCCGACTACGACCTCAATATCTCGAAGCCCTTCGCCAACAATTCATCGGCCGTGAATCTTTGGCCATTTTTCTTGGCCATGAAAGGCTTGCCCGTCCTCGGCATTCGCGGCGGAACCTCAGATTTTCTCAGCGCCGATGTCTTCGCGCAGATGAAGCAGGGATTACCGGACCTGCGCCAGTTTACGGTCCCGAACCACGGCCATGCGCCCTACCTCGATGAGCCCGAGGCGATCAAGGGTATCGACAGCTTCTTGGCGGCGCTGCCGGCGCGGCTGGGTCCATTGACCGTCCTTGCGCGGACCTTACGATCCCTGGTCTTCTTTGCTAAGCTCAAGATCAACGGCGTCGCCTAATTTTCAAAGGTAAGGTGTTCTTGCAATGACCTCAGCCATGCGCAATCAACCCTTGGCGGACCTTCCCCGGCGCATCCTCATGGGTCCCGGTCCGTCCGAGGTCCACGCCCGTGTCCTTGGCGCCATGGCGCGCCCGACCATCGGCCATCTGGATCCCGCCTTCGTAGCCCTGATGGACGAGATCAAGGCGCTGCTGCGCTACGCCTTCCGCACCGAAAATGCCATGACGATTCCGATTTCCGCGCCGGGTTCCGCCGGCATGGAGTGCTGCTTCGTCAATCTGCTTGAGCCCGGCGATTCGGCCCTGGTATGCGTTAACGGCGTTTTTGGCGGCCGCATGAAGGAAAACGTCGAGCGCTGCGGGGCCAAGCCGATCGTGGTTGAGGACGCTTGGGGCAGGGCCGTTGACCCCCAGAAGGTGGAAGCTGCGCTGCGGGCCAATCCCGGGCTCAAGGCCGTGGCTTTTGTCCATGCCGAAACCTCCACCGGCGTCCGGTCGGACGCTGCCACCCTCTGCCGCCTGGCGCGTGACGCCGGCGCGCTATCGATCGTCGACACCGTCACCGGGCTTGCCGGCATTCCGGTCGAAGTCGATGCCTGGGAGGCTGACGCCGTATATTCGGGCACCCAGAAATGCCTGTCGTGCCCGCCGGGGCTATCGCCTGTGACATTCAGTGCCCGCGCGGTTGACGCGGTCCGGCGACGCAAGACCAAGGTCCAGAGCTGGTTCCTCGACCTCTCATTGATCATGGCCTATTGGGGAGATAAGGACGGCGGCGCCCGGACCTATCACCATACGGCACCCGTCAACGCGCTTTACGGACTGCACGAAGCCCTCGCGATGTTGCGCGAGGAGGGGTTGGAAGCGGCCTGGCGACGCCACGCGATTATGCATGCCGCCCTGGTCGCCGGCTTCGAGGCCATGGGTTTGGGCATGAGGGTCGATGCGGCTGTTCGCCTGCCGCAGCTCAATGCCGTCGAGGTTCCCCCGGGCATCGACGAAGCCGCCATCCGCCGGCAGCTGCTGTCGGTCTTCAATCTGGAAATCGGGTCCGGGCTTGGAGCCTGGGCCGGCAAGGTTTGGCGCATAGGGCTCATGGGGCAAAGCGCCACGCCTGCCTATGTCCTCGCCTGTCTTTCCGCGGTTGAATCGGCGTTACAAGGCGACGGCGCCAAGATCGCCCTCGGTCGGGCGCAACCCGCGGCACGGGCAGTCTTAGGCGTGAGCTAGTGGATCGATTCTGACACTTGGTTCCCCCAAGTGTCAGGCCGATCCGCTAGCCAACCTTTATGATGTGGTCAAAATCCAACACGATCGATGGGATCGAAACGTTAGATATTGACCACTAGGCAATGAAAAGCCCGCCGAGCGTTGGCTCGGCGGGCTTTCCATCACAATCGGATATCGTACCGGTACAAACTGTTCAGGGCGGAGCCCTTAAAGGGTAAACCTTCCGTTCGCGCCGATTTCGTAACCGTTCTTGTGTGCTGTCCCTTAAGAAATAAAAGTTGGCTTAAGGCCGATTTACTTTTTGGCCTTCTTCTTGCCCTTTTTCTTCGCAACTTTCTTCTTCGCTTTCTTTTTAGCAGCCATGATCAAATCCCCTGTCATGAGAGTTTAGGTTACGTCTGGACACCTCGAAACATGTAAAGAACCGAACACCACGTCCGGTGTGAAACATCCAAACATTGAAGAGATAAACGCACTTAATGAAAATTCACAAGTGATTTTGCAAGGCGGGTGAATTTTTTTCTTGATTTCTGCTTCGACAGGGTTTTCGCCGCGTGGCCGCGCATCGCACTTCAGCATCCTCGTCACATGAAATCGACGCGCAGGTCGGGGTGTCCATGGATCGCCGCGCGAAAGTCGCGCACCTCATTCCCGCACGGCCGCGCGACGCCTTCATCGCCATCACTCACGCACGTCGTCGGCATTTTTCCGGGTTTCGCATCCGAACTTTTCACGACGCGTCCGGCTGGAATCGGGCGAGGCCAGGCATTCAGAAAGTTCAGCAATTTCGCGGATTATCGCGTGCTTTTTGAAGCCGGCGGCCGAATGATCCGGCCGGTGCCGGCGGGCCGGGCGCGAGCACTTTGAATGCGCTTCGCCGGGGCGGCTTTTGCGCAAGCGCACTCGCTCTGAAGCGTCGCACGCTCGCGCATCCTGGAGCAAAATCCAGCGCGCCATGATGTCACTGACGCCGCCGGAGTCATCTCCGCGACGCCCGAATGTGACAGGCCGGCGCGTCACGCCGCGAGGGGTTGGTAAAGGAACCGTTTACGGCCGCCGGAGGCTGCCGCCGGGGGTGCACCCCTCCAAACCGGGCGACAACGGTTAAGAATCGCGACTCGGCGGTGGCGAGTCTCAGGTTACGTCGCCACTCGCCGACATGATCACGGCGACCGGGCGCGTCTTGGGGAACTGCGCCAGCACGATCATGGCTATGACCATCAGCGGCACACTCAAGATCATCCCCGTGATCCCCCAGATGGCGCCCCACACGGACAGCGAGAGGATCATCACGACCGGACTCAAGTTCAGCGACCTGCCCGTGATCTGAGGTTCAATGACATTTTCGACAAAGGCTTGCAGACCGATCAGGCTGGCGAGCACAAAGACCGCCGTAACCGGAGAAGGGAACTGGAGCAGCGCAAGGACGGTCGGAAATAACATCGCTAAGGGCGAGCCGATGTAGGGAATGAAGTTCAGGACGAACACCAAAAGCGCCCAAAAGCCGGCAAAATCGACCCCGAAGAGCTTGAGGACGATGTAGCTCAATACGCCGTTCAGCAGGCTGATTCCGGTCTTGATGAGGACGTAAGTTTCGATCTTTTCGCCCATGGTCGTGAGCGTTGCCCGCGCCAAATGCTCGCCGGCCGGGTCGGGGAAAACCGCCTTAAGTTTGCGGTCAAAGGTGCGCATTTCCAGGAGGAGAAAGACCACATAGGCGAAGACTTGAAAGGTGTTGGCGGCAATCGATTGAAAGGCCCCGGCGAAACGTTGGACAACAGCGCTGAGATCAATTCCTTGCGCGAGGGTCGCTAGCGTCGGGGGCTCTTCCAGCCTCAAAAGCCGCGCCGCCAGGGCCGTGCCTTGGGTAAACATATCCTGAAGGCCCTCCTGGTAACGCGGTGCGGCCTCGACCACGGCCCGAACGTTGCCGGCGGTGATTTGGACGGTAAGCGCGATGACCAGGAGAAAGATGAGTACGGCGGCGGCGAGGCCCAGCCAGCTCGGCGGATGCCGGCCGCCGACCTTGAGCCGTTCGATGCGGTGGCCCATGGCGGCGATGAGATAGGCGATAAATACCGCGAGAACGAGGGGCATCAAGATAGCCTCGCCCACGACCAGGAAGTAAACCGTCAGAGCCACTATCCCGAAGGCGGCGGCTAGCGTGACCACGCCGTGGCTATGCGAGGGGGTCGTCATGACCGACTTTCCTTTGGATCAAACGCGGCCAGCAGCGCCGTGGCCCCAAAGGTAAAAAGCAGCAGCATGTTAAGGGCGTCCGCCGTCGCGCCGGCGGATTCACGAAACGACCACAGGGCAATCGCCATCAACGCCGTGACGATCACGCCGATCCCGAGGGCATTCACCGCCATCATGAAGATGCGCGAAAGGACTTCGTTGTCGTAAGCGGGGCCGCTGGTTTCCCGCGCCGCCCGCCCGTTCTTGGCGATCACACGGACTGTCAGCCGCTCAGGTTCCGGCTCGAAGTTTTCTTCAAGAACCTGGGTGGGGCGGTCGGATTCCGCCTTGATGGCGCGGGCGGCGTCCAGGGCTCGGTCTTGTTGGCTTTGACTGAAGCGCGCATGGAGCGCCCAGCGCCCGAACGTGACGACATATACCTCGTAATTGGTGAAGGCTTTCATTGACCCGCCCGCCCTCGTTAATCACGCCGCTGCCCCAGACCTTCGGCGTTAGGGCCGCGTTCGGCTTACTTGGCGCCGGAATGCAGCCCGGCCTTGAGCAGCAGGAGATCCCAGTTATTCATCGACTGCAGGAGGAAGTGAATCGCGTGGAGGAAGCCGGATTTGCGCCACTCAAGAATGACGCTGTCGGGCACGTCCTTAAATTTCTCCTCATCAACCCGCTTGAACGATCCCAGCGTCGAGCGTTGCCCCGGCGTCGGTTCGATCTCAAGCGTACAGTCGACCACGATATCGGTCTTTTTCAGGGCGGCGGATAGATCGCGCGTAAACAGGAAGGCGCCGTGGAATTGGTTGCACAGGTCGAGCGCTTGGGTCACGACCTCGGTTTCCTTGCCGTCATCCTTGAACAAGGGCCGCGCATCCTCACCGCTTGCGGCCGACGCGACATCGATGCCGAGGGTCAGCCGGTCATCGTCGCCGCCGAGCAGAATGAACGGGTGGCGACGGATATAGGCCGGTACGTAAACGCCCGCGTCCCATTGGCCCGTGGGGCTGACGAATAAATTTTGCTCGGGTTGCACGCCAAGCGCCGCCGTCGGGACCAGTTCATCGCCGAGCAGCAGGATCGGAAAGTGGCGGGCCGCCATGGTGAACTCGGGCACGGTCAAGGGCACGGTATTGGTCTTGGTGGCGAACGCGTACGCCGCCTCGGGGCGAATTTTGAGGTTCTTGTGCAGCTGCGCCGACAAGGGCTCGATGGCCGAGTAAAACATCGGCGGTACGTCGGACCTGGGCGTGCTTTGGGTGGCGGAAGTATCGGTCACGATTATCATATCCTTCGGTTAAGCGGCTCTTGGGGTTAAAGATTTTGGCCCCCTGCCGGGCAGGGAGAATAGGGCTCCAACTGCTAAACGCAAAGCGCGTTTTCGGGTCGGATTGATCGCCAAAAACCGCGGGAATCGCCATTTTCGTCGGCGTCCGGAGGCGGCTAAGCCCCGGTTTTCTTCACCCGGGTCGCGCCGTAATACCGCCAGAGCAAGAGAGCCGCGGCCGAGCGGTAAGGCCGCCAGATTTCCGCCCGGCTCTCCAATTCCTTGGCCGACGGTTTGGCCGGAAGTTCATCGAGCGTCTGAACGGCCAGCTGGAGGGCTAAGTCTCCGATCGGCCAGACGTCGGGCCGGCCCATGCCGAACATGAGGTAGATGTCGGCTGTCCAATTTCCGATACCCTTGAAAGCCGTGAGCGTGGCCCGGACGGCTTCATCGTCGGCGCGTTCCAACGCTTTCATATTCAGTTGCCGCGTTGCCACGGCCTCAGCCAGGCCGAGCGCATAGCGGGCCTTCTGGCCGCTAAATCCGCTCGTGCGCATGCCCCCTTCGCCGAGCTTGAGCAGACGCGGCGCGGTCACGCTTCCGCCGGCGTTTCGTTTCAACTTGGACCAGATGGCCGCGCCCGCGGCCGTCGATACCTGTTGATTGCCGATGATCCGGATCAGCGTGGCGAAACCCGGACCGACGGTGCGCGGCTCCGGAAATCCGGTAAGCTTGATGGCTGCCGATAGCCGCCGATCGCGCCGCCTCAAGAGCGTGAGGTGCCGCTTGATATCTTCCGCGCTACTGATCACGTGAACGCCACCTGATTATTCGGTTTTGCGGCTGAAGACCAATAGCTTCTCGCCCGACGCCTCGGGATCGAAGCGATAGCCCGCGGTGTCGAAGGCCATCAGTTCGCCGGGTTTCGTCAGCCGGTGCTGGACAATGTAGCGGGCCATCAGGCCGCGCGCTTTTTTGGCGAAGAGACTGACAACCGATGCCTTACCGCCCCTAATCTCCTTGAACACAGCGTGAACGACCGGGGCCCTGAGGACCCGCGCGTCGAGGGCGGCCCAGTATTCTTGCGAGGCAAGGTTCACGATCGTCGGATGTCTCAACTTCGCGGTGACGGTGTTGACGTGAGCCGTCAATCCGGCCCGCCAGAATGCGTAAAGATCCTTCCCGCGCGCGGTTGCCACGCGCGAACCCATCTCCAGCCGATAGGGTTGGATGGCGTCCAACGGCCGCAGCAAACCGTAGAGTCCAGAGATGATGGCGACGTGTTCTTGGGCAAAGGCGATGTCGTCCTCATCCAGAGTCTTGGCGTCAAAACCCTGGTAGACATCGCCAATGAAGGCATAGATCGCGGGCTTCGTTCCGCCGGTATTTGCCAGCACGAAATTTTGGAAGCGCTCGAAATTGAGGTCGGCCAAGGCCGGGCTGATGTCCATGATGCGCCGCAACGCCGGACGCGTGAGCTTCTTGGCGCGCGCAGCCATCAGGGCGGCATCATCGAGAAGGGCGGGTGTGGTGGATTGGGCGAAAGCCGGCGCCAGGCCGAAATCCAATTTCTTCGCAGGGGAGAGCAAGGCATACAGCATCGGTGCCGCCGTTCGGAATTCGCTGCGCTGGGGTTTGGCCGGGTCGGCCCGACATCGGCCGGGCGCGGTCACATTGGCGGAGTATAGAGCATCGTGAGCAAAAAACTAAGGCGCGGCGCCGTGCTTTCCGCCCGATCCCTTTGGATCGGGCGCAGCCGGCGCTGGAACGGTCGCCCCAGGATCGGCCTCGGGCACCTTCTCGCCTTGCGCCGCCTTGAGATCGTTGAGCAGCTTTTCCGCTACCGTGTTGGTCGTGGAGTAGCGTTCGTTCACGTGGCTCAGGTTATTGATCAGGATGGCGATTAGGGCGCAGACGGAAATTTTCTGCTGGATGGTGCTCTTGGAAATGCGGACAACCACGCTGGGCTCGATCGCGCTGATGGCCCCGGACTTCTGAATATGGCGTAGGGTCCGGCCGAAATTATGGCGACGGGAGCTTGCCGGCCGCTGCCCACGGCGGGAGGCCTGACAATCTTGTAATGGCGCGGCAAGGCCGGGGTAATGCGCCAAAGCGCAATTCTAGCCGGTGGTCCGGCGGTCGATGCCCGGACGGGGCTACTTTTTTCATCAGGATTCCAATAGGTTCGCTATAATGAATGCAGAATTGGCCGCCGCCCAGCTCTCCGAGCGGAACGCTGCGGCAGACCCTCAGTCGGAACGGACCGTGACCGCGATGCGCGTGCTTGTGATCGAAGACGACAAGGACGCCGCCGACTATCTGGTCAAGGGCCTGCGCGAGAGCGGCTATACCGTCGATCACGCCGCCGACGGCCGCGACGGGTTGTTCCTCGCGCTCTCCGAACCCTACGACGTCATGATTGTCGATCGCATGCTGCCCGGCCCGGACGGCCTCTCAATCGTGGAATCGGTGCGCAAGTCGGCGATCACGACGCCGGTTTTGTTTTTGAGCGCGCTCGGCGATGTCGAGGATCGCGTCGCCGGTCTCAAGGCCGGCGGCGATGACTACCTCGCTAAGCCCTTTGCCTTTTCCGAACTGTTGGCGCGGATCGAGGCGCTCTTGCGCCGGTCCGGTGCCGCGCCGGAAAATACCTTCCTCAAGGTCGGCGATTTGGAAATGGATCTGCTAGCCCACAAAGTCTTGCGCCAAGGCAAACGCGTCTACCTCCATCCGCGCGAATTCCGGCTGCTCGAGTATCTCATGCGCCACGCCGGTCAGGTCGTGACCCGCACGATGTTGCTGGAAAACGTCTGGGAATATCATTTCGATCCGCAAACCAACGTTATCGACGTCCATATCAGCCGTCTTCGCCAGAAAATCGACAAGCCCTTCGACAAGCCGATCCTGCAGACCGTACGCGGCGCCGGATACAAGCTTGATCCCGTGACCTGACCCCCCCCCGAGGCCTTTATGACGCCACCGAGGTAGGGTTCATGAAGCGGCTTGGCGGCATATTCGGCTCGATTACATTCCGTTTGGCGTTGGCCTATACGCTGATCTTCGGTCTGTCGGTCGTCGCGCTCTTCACTTTCGTCTTCTTCTCGACAACGGATTTTGTCGTGCAGCAGAAGGAGGCGGCGATCGAGGCCGACGTGACCGGGTTCCAGGAAACCTTTGAGCGCTCGGGCGTGACCGGACTGATCATCGCGATCAATCGGCGGGCCAACCCCGGAACCAACCGCGACGGCGTCTATCTCCTGGTCGATTCGGTCGGCAGCACGCTTGCGGGAAACTTGCAGAGCTGGCCGCGCAACGCCGTCGCCGACGATATCTGGGTCAACTTCTCGATCGACGGCCTCCGTCAAGCCGATGCCGAGATCGCCGATGTCCGCGCCAAGCAGTATGTGATTCCCGGCGGCCAACAGAATTACATGCTCCTTGTCGGCCGCGATGTCCGCGATGCCCGTGAATTGCGCCGCCGATTGGTCGACTCGCTCAACCTCGGTCTCGCCATCACTCTGGCCCTGGGAGTTGTCGGCGGGTTCGTCTTCAGCCGCACGATCATGCGGCGCATCGAAGCGATCACGCGCACCTGCCGCCGGATCATGTCGGGCGATCTCAGCCAGCGTGTCGTGGTGTCGCGGCAAAACGATGAGCTGGGACAGCTGTCGCTCGGCATCAACGCCATGCTCGACCAAATCGAACGCCTGATGAACGGTATGCGCCAGGTGTCCGACAACGTCGCCCACGATTTGCGAACGCCGCTGACCCGGTTGCGCAGCCGGTTGGAAGGCGCGCTCAGGCACACCGCCAATCCGGCCGACCGCGAAACCATCGAGGGCGCCATCGCCGATGCCGACAGCCTGCTGGCGACGTTCGCCGCACTGCTCAGGATTGCTCGCGCCGAGGCCGGTTCGCAGCGCGCTTTTGTCGATTTCGACATCCATGCGCTCATTGAGGAGGTCGTGGACCTTTACAGCCCGCTGGCGGAAGAAAAGGGCCTGAAATTCATAACCCAGTTGCAGCCGGGTCTGAGCGCCCGCGGCGATCCCAATCTGATTGCCCAGGCCTTGGCCAACCTGATCGACAACGCCGTCAAATATACCGAACAGGGTTCGGTCGCTGTCGCGCTCACCACCCAAGACGGCAGGCCGGCGCTGGTTGTCGCTGATACCGGACCCGGCGTGCCCGAGGCCTTCCGGGGGAAAGTCCTCGAACGCCTCTTCCGGCTTGAACAAAGCCGGACGTCGCCGGGCAGCGGACTGGGATTGAGCTTGGTCGCCGCCGTTGCGAAATCGCATGGCATGGAGCTCAAGCTCGAGGACAATCTTCCCGGCCTTCGGGTGACGCTACAGTTCCCCCGCCAAAAGGGGGCCGCGAGCGATTCGAAGGCTGCGGAGGTCAAGCCGGCGAAGCCGCTGACGACAAATCCACGGTCGGGTCCACCGGAACCCGATAGCGTCACGCCGGCCGCCGCGGCCGCCGCCTGACGCCTTCTAAATCCGAAGGCCGATGGCGCTGGGCCCGGCTCAATGGCCCCGCGCAAATAACGTTTCAGCGGCGCCCGGCCATGCTCTACCTTCAAGATCATTTCCCATAAATGCCGGGCTCATGACCGCTGCCGCCACCGACGCCTTTGCCGCCGTTCGTCATCCGCATGTGCGGGCGCTCGCGCTCGCGCGCATGTCCGGCGTCATCGGCACCCAGATCATCAATGTCGCCGTCGGCTGGCAGCTTTACGAACGCACCGGCAGCGCTTTATCTCTCGGCCTTGTCGGACTCTTTGAACTGGCACCGGTGCTCTTCCTCATGATCCCGGCGGGCAATGCCGCCGACCGCTTTGCCCGGCGCAACATCGCCATGGCCGCGCAAAGCGTGATGTTTCTAGCCGCCGTCGGCCTGATGACGGTGTCCTGGCTCAAAGGCCCGGTGGAACTCATCTACGCCATGCTGATGTTGGTCGGCGCGGCGCGGGCGTTTTCGGCTCCCGCGGTCGGAACCATCCTGCCGCAGCTTCTCAAGCCGGATCAGTTCGTCAACGCCAACGCCTGGTTGGCTTCGGCGTTCCAGTTTGCCTCGATTTCGGGACCGGCCATCGGCGGATTGATCATCGGCTTCACGGGCGGCGCGACCGGGGCCTACAGCGTCGCCGCCTTGGGACATTTGATTTTCATTGTCGCGCTTTCGACGCTTCCGGCCATCACGCCGGCCAAGGACCATGACCGCGCAAGGGAAAAGCGGAAATTCTCCGATGTCTTCGCCGGCTTCGGATTTGTCCGGCGCACGCCGATCTTTCTCGCCGCGATCACACTTGACATGTTTGCCGTGCTCTTGGGCGGCGCAGTGGCGCTGTTGCCGATTTTCGCCAAGGACATCTTGCAGGTGGGGCCCGAGGGCCTCGGGTGGCTGCGCGCCGCGCCTGCCATGGGCAGCCTCTCCATGCTTCTGGTCGTCACGCGCCTGAAGCCCATGGCGCGCCCGGGCTTCGTTTTGCTCGGCGTGGTCGTGGGCTTCGGCCTTGCCACCATCGGCTTCGGGCTTTCCACCAACTTCTTCCTATCGCTGTTCTGCCTATTCCTGACCGGGCTGTTCGACTCGGTCAGCGTGATCGTTCGCCTGACCTTGGAACAGGTGGTGACGCCCGACCGCCTGCGGGGCCGGGTGTCGGCGATCAACTATCTGTTCATCGGCTTCTCCAACGAATTCGGCGCCTTCGAAAGCGGCGCCACGGCCTGGATGTTCGGGCCGATTGCCTCGGTCGTCGGCGGCGGGATCGGCACCATCGCCGTGGTCATTATGGTCGCCGTACTGTGGCCGGCGCTCGCGCGCATCGGTCCGTTGCACAGCTTAAGGCCCCGCGAGGAAACCGAGGCCGGTCGCACGCGTTAGTTTGGTCGCTCTCTACAGCCGGCATTTTCCCCCGACCACCACGCAACCGCGGCCTTGACCCGGGCGTTCTGATTCTGACTCGCCCAGGCTGGCTTAACAGCCGTGGCGGAGTCTGGGTAAAGGGCGCGAGGTTCGCACTCCTTTGGACTTCGGGGTAAGGGGTATTGGTGCCATGCCACATCTCAAATATTTTGCCTATCTCGCGATCGTCTGCGCGGTGCTGTTGGATCTGTACGGCGCCAAACCCGACACCGGGGCCTTGGCGCGCCTGGTTCTCGATACGGCGGCGCTGCTGTTCGCCGTCGCGGGTTTGGGCGGTTTGGCCATGGGACCGCCGCGAATTCGACGGCACTGAATTCGATCTTGGTCGTCGATCCGGGCATTTTCCTTATGCTTTCTTTATGCCCGCGCGAGGGCCCAGCGGACACCCAACGCGCCGGCCGGATCTAGCTAAACTCTATAACGAAATTAACATGTTGATCGCGTATCCCGGCCCGCTTCCGGCCCGTTCGGCGGGGCCCGGGCGATAAGGTGCCCGCCGGCGGCACCGATGATTCCTTTACGCGTCCCGGGCCATTTCCGCATCGTCTGTTTACGCGCCAAAGCGCGACGCTGCTGGCGGACAACGACAGCCAGCGGAGGATCCAGATGAGCGCCTTCCAAACCGATCTCGAGACCTATCTGCCCGACCTCGCCCGGTTCGCGCGCGTGCTCACGCGCAACGAAGACGACGCTCACGACCTGGTGCAAGACGGCGTCGAGCGCGCCTTGCGCAAACGGGCCCTGTTCCAGGACGGCACCAGTCTCAAGTCCTGGCTGTTCACGCTGATGCGCAATATTTACATCAGCCAGAAACGCCGGGATGCGCTCGACCGGCGCTATGTCGCGAGCCTTGACGACGACCTGCATCGTGTCCAGCGCGCCGGCCAGATCAACCACGTCTTCCTCAAGGAGACCGTAAGGGCCTTGGGCGGGCTGCCGGCCCGCGAGCGCCAGGCGATCGTCGCCCTCGGTATTCTTGACGGCTCGCAACACGATTTCGCCCGGGCGACGCGCGAACCGGTGGGCACGATCAAGTCGCGCCTTTGCCGCGGACGCGTGCACTTGAGGAACATGCTCGGCATGGACATGGGCGCTCTGGTTACGGCTTGAGGCGGCGACTGCCTCGAGCTTTCGGAATCCGCGTGATGCCCCAGCGCTCGGCGAATCCGGCGAGGTCCTCGGCGGTGGTGTAGCCCATTAGCTGCGACCAGGCCCTAGGAATGCCCCGTACCGCCAGGGTCAAGCCCAAGTCGCGCTCCTGCGCCATCCACAGCGCCTCGCGCGCGAATTGGGCAAGATCCGCGGTCGGGCTCGCTATCGCTAGCAGAAGCGGCGCGCGCGCGACCGTCGAGGAAGGTGAAAACGCCATAGGTGCGGTCGCTAGTGAACAGACGGCCCATTATGGCCGGTTCATCGCGTTCAGTAACGCCTGATCTGGGGTAAGGGTTGCACGCCGGCGGGGTATCCCTCAGCTCCGCCCGCGCGCGGCGTCGGCGACCAGGCCGGCCACCAGGCTCAAGGCGAACAGCGTGGCGGCGGCGGCGACAATCGACGGACCCGACGGCGTATCCCAAATGAAGGATGCGGAAATCCCCGAGATCACCGCCGCTCCGCCGATCAGCACGGCCGCCGCTGCCATGCCTTCGGGACTGGTCGCGAAGCGCCGCGCGGCGGCCGGCGGGATGATCAGAAGCGCCGTCACCAAAAGGATCCCGACGACTTTCATGGCGATCGCCACGGTCAGCGCCATCAAGATCATGAACGCAAGCCGCACGGGCAGGCGGCCGGCGCCTTCCACGATCGCCATGTCCTGGTCGACCGTCAGGGCGATCAGCGGCCGCCAGATCGCGGCGAGGCCCGCGAGCAGGACCGCGCCGCCGCCGTAAATCCAGGCGAGGTCGCCCCCCGTCACGGCCAGGATATCGCCGAACAAATAACCCATGAGGTCAAAGCGCACCGTACCCATGAAGCTGACGACAATCAGCCCGACGGCAAGGGCGGCGTGGGAAAGAATGCCGAGGAGGGTATCGGTCGGGATTCGCCGCTGCTGCTGCAGCCCCAAAAGCAACAGGCCCATGACCAGGCCGATGACGGCGATACCGACCGCAGGATTAACGCCGAGGACGATACCGAGCGCGACGCCGGTCAGTGCCGCGTGCGAGAGGGTGTCGCCGAAATAGGCCATGCGCCGCCAGACCACAAAGCAGCCCAGCGGTCCGGCGATCAAGACGACGCCCAGCCCCGCGACCACGGCGCGGACAGCAAAACTATCAAAGGACATTATCTCGAGCATGGTCATCAATCCCGGCCTCTCTTGTCCGCAGCATCGTCAGGGTGGTGCCCGTGATCCTGGTGCGCGTGACTATGGTGATGCGCATGATCGAGACCATCGGCTTGATCATGGCCATGGGCAACGCTGCCGTCGGGAGCATGGGTGTGATCGTGGCTATGCGGGTAAATCGCCAGCGTCGCCGCCGCCGTCGGCCCAAACAAGCGCTGGAATTCACGGTCGCGGCTGACGTCGGCCGGGTGTCCAGAACAGCAGATATGGCCATTGAGGCAATAAACCTGATCGGTGGCCGCCATCACCACGTTGAGATCGTGCGACACCATCAATACGCCGCAACCGATGTCATCTCTGAGGCGCGCGACAATCTGATAGATCTCGACGGACCCCATGATATCGACGTTCTGCGTGGGCTCATCCAAAACCAGGAGATCGGGGTGGCGCAGAATCGCGCGGGCGAGCATCACGCGCTGCCACTCGCCGCCGGAGAGGGTGTGAATGCCGGTATCGAGGCGGTGCGGGACGCCGACGTCGGCCAGGGTCTGCTGCAGCAGGGCGACCGGTTGGCTATGCGTCAGCGTGAGAAACCGGCGCACCGACAAGGGCAGTGTCTGATCGAGCGTGATCTGTTGCGATTGGTAGCCGATTCTTAGATTCGGTAGGCGCCGAACCTCACCGCGATCGAGGCTCTGCAAACCCAGCGCGACTTTGACCAGGGTGGATTTGCCCGCGCCGTTCGGTCCAACCAGGGTGACGATTTGGCCCGGGCGGATATCGATGCTGACGCCGTCGAGAATCCGGCGCCCACCCAGGGTCAACGAGCCGTCGCGAATCTCGACCAGCGATGTTCCGATCATGACTTTGGCCGGCGGTGGTTTGGTCGGCAGTTAGGGCAGATGCCGCCGATCTCGACGAGCTGGCTATCGATCGTAAAGCCGCGTTCGGTCACGGCTTGGTCCAGCGCCCGATTGAGGGCCGCGCTCTTAAGCTCGGCGGTCGTGCCGCACCTCCTACAGATCAGAAATTGAGCGGCGTGCGGGTCCTCGCCCAGGTGGGCGCAGCCGATGTAGGCGTTCAGGCTGGCCAGGCGGTGGATCAGGCCGTTGTCCATGAGGAATTCGAGGGCGCGGTAGACTGCCATCGGCGCGTGGCGCCCGCCGCGCGCGGTCAACGCGCGCGAATTTTGAGATGGCGGCCCGCCGCGTGCGGTCAACGCGCGCGAATTTTGAGATGGTGGCCTGTCGCCGCCGCCGGCATTGAGTTGCGCGAGAATTTCGTAGGCGCCGACCGGCACATGACTTTGCCAGACCGTCTCCAGGACTTGGCGGCGGATTTCGGTCAGACGGGTTCCGCGCGCGGCACAGACGGCCTCGGCTTTACCCAGCGCCTCGGCGGCGCAGCGCGCATGATTGTGCCCCGGCTTGGGGAAAGCCGGCGGCGCGGTCGCGGTCGTGCGTCGGGACGGGGTGCGCTCGGTCATGGGCCTTCGCGGGCTTGTAAATGTTATAACATAACATTATACCAGCCGGCAGGCGTGCTCAAGCGAAGGTTTCGGGAGGTGGACCATGAACGGCCGGTTGAAATGCCTCGGCACGCTCTTGCTCGCAATCGCCCTGGTGCCGGCCCTCGAAGCGCAGGCCGTGGCGCCCCTGGCCGCGACGCCCCGGGTCGTGGTCTCGATCAAGCCGCTCCACTCGCTCGCGGCCGGGGTGATGGCCGGTGTGGCCGAGCCCGAGGTTCTGATTAAGGGCGGCGGCTCGCTCCATGGCTACGCTCTGCGTCCATCCGAAGCGCGCGCATTGAGCCGGGCGGATCTGGTCTTCTGGGTTGGACCGGTGCTCGAGACCTTTATGGAAAGGCCGCTGGCCGCACTTGCGGGAAAGGCCCGCGTCGTTGCCATGATCGCCATGCCGGGAGTCAAGGTCCAGCCGTCGCGGGAGGGCGGCCTCTGGGAGGACGGCCTCCGGAAAGACGCGGGCGAGCCGTTGCGCCATGGCGACGGCGTCGACGGTCACATTTGGCTCGACCCCGGCAACGCCGCGGCCATCGTCGCCGGAATGGCTGAGGCCTTGGGCGCCTTCGATCAGTCCAACGCGGGACGTTATCGAGAAAACGCCGCGGCGATGCAGGCGAAGCTCAGCGCACTTGATGGCGAACTCAGGGCCAAACTTGCGCGGGTGAAGGAAAAACCCTTCGTCGTTTTTCACGATGCTTACCAATATTTCGAAGCGAGCTACGGCCTGCGCGCCGTCGGGTCTATCACCCTGAGTCCGGACAGGGCACCCGGTGCGGGGCGGGTCGCCGAAGTCAAAAGGAAGATCGCCGGCTTGGGGCCCGTATGCGTTTTTTCCGAACCTCAATTCCAGCCGAGGATTGTTGAAATGCTGATCCGTGGCACCGCGGCAAAAACCGGGATGCTCGATCCCGAAGGCACGACGATTGGCCCCGGAGCGGAATTGTACTTCGACGTCGCGCGGGGCCTGGCCGCCAGTCTGGTCGCGTGTTTGACGGCCGGGCCTTAGCGATCCTTCAGATTTTCATCGGCTGCCCGCCGTGCACGACGTTGCTGACCTTGCCGGGCTCAAGGCGGAAGCTGCGGCCAAAGCGCGTGAGCGTCAGCGCATGCTCGGGTCCTTCGCCAACGGCGCGAAGGCGGCGCGCGAACTCGTTGGGCGTCGCGTCCTCGGGCAAGCGGCAGGGCGCGTCAAAATCCTTGCGCCGCCGCCGCGGTCCTTGCCACGTCTGGTCGATAACGGGAAGCGGCCTGGTTACGTCGGCGAGCTGGGGCGCGAGGCGCTTCATCAGCCTGATGAGCGCCGCGAAGGTCGCGGTATCGAGGGCGAGGCGGTCCCAGGCCGGGTCGATGGCCAAGTCCTAGAAAGCCACGATCGGTCCGCTATCGACTTCCGGTTTCATTTCATGAAGCGTGACGCCGAACCGTGTGGCGCCGTCGTAGAGCGCGAAGACCGAGGGGAAAATCCCCGGGTAGGCGGGCGGCCCAGGATGAAAATTGTAAGCCGTGCCCGACAGGCGGGCGAGGACAGCCGCCGGCACGATGACGCCCGACCCGAACGAGATCAGTCGCGTGGTTTTCGAACTGTTGGCGAGCGCGTCTTCCAATTCGGACAAGGTCACGACCAAGGCCACGTCCACGTCCCTGGGCACGTTCCCGGGCGGCGTCAGGCCTCGAAACGCCTGCGTGATCGCGGCGAAAAAATCCTTTTGGGAGAGCAGAATCAGGCGGGCCAAAGCATGTCCATTCAAGTGTTTGCCACTTGAAACTTACTAGCCCACGCCCTATTACACTCGGGTTAACAGGACCTATTTAGTCCTAGATCTGCTATGGTCCGGCGATGGACCGGAAAATAGTGTAAAAACATGTTTAAAGTCAATAAGTTAACTGACTACGCCACGGTCGTGCTGATCGAGATCGCGCGCGGCACTGTCGTCCGCTCCAGCCAGCATCTTTCCGAACGCACCGGGATTCCGCTGCCGACGGTGGCTAAGATCATGAAAAATTTGAATAAAGCTGGCCTGGTCTGCTCGCAGCGGGGCGCCGGCGGCGGCTATGCCCTCGGCCGCAAGCCCGCCGATATCTCGATCGCCGATGTCATCCAGGCGGTCGAAGGCCCGATCGCGCTGACCGCTTGCGCTGACACCTCCGACGAGCACTGCGGCATTGAATTGGTCTGTCCGGTCCAAGGCAAATGGAACCGCGTCAACACGGCGGTCAGGGCCGCGCTGGCCGAGGTCACGCTCGCCGACATGGCCGAAGAGGTCGCTGCCTTTGGACTTCATCCGCGCCGCGTGGCGAGCCAAGCCGCGCCCTTTGACACCGCCGCCGTTGAAGCTGGCGTGAAGTAGGAACGCGTCATGGCCGCCACCCGCGAAACCGCCGCCGCCGTTCGGGACGTCGAGCAGTACAAGTACGGCTTCGTGACCGACATCGAGTCGGACATGGCCCCCTTGGGTCTCAACGAAGGCATCATCCGATTCATTTCGGCGAAGAAGGGCGAGCCGGAGTGGATGCTGGAATGGCGTCTGAAGGCCTATCGCTACTGGCTGACGCTTACCGACGAAGAGCCGGCCTGGGCGAAACTCAAGTTCCCCAAGATCGACTTCCAAGCCTCCCATTATTACGCCGCGCCGAAACAAGCGCCTGCGCTCACGAGCCTCGATGAGGTCGATCCGAAGCTTCTCGAGACCTACAAGAAGCTCGGTATTCCGCTGTTGGAACAGCAGATCCTGGCCGGCGTGGCCGTCGATGCCGTGTTCGACAGCGTCTCGGTCGCCACGACCTATAAGAAGAAACTTCAGGAACTGGGTGTGATCTTCGCGCCGTTTTCCGAAGCCGTGCACAAGCATCCCGAGCTGGTGAAGAAATACTTGGGCTCGGTTGTGCCCTATAGCGACAACTTCTATGCCACCCTCAATAGCGCGGTATTCACGGACGGATCGTTTGTTTACATCCCCAAAGGCCTGCGCTGCCCCATGGAGTTATCGACTTACTTCCGGATCAATGAAAGGAACACCGGGCAGTTCGAACGCACGCTGATCATCGCCGATGAGGGATCGTACGTGAGCTATCTCGAAGGCTGCACGGCGCCGCAGCGCGACGAGAATCAGTTGCATGCGGCCGTCGTCGAGCTGGTGGCTCTCGACAATGCCGAGATCAAATATTCCACCGTGCAGAACTGGTATCCCGGCGATGCCGACGGCAAGGGCGGCATCTACAACTTCGTGACCAAGCGCGGCGCCTGCCGCGGCAAGAACTCGAAGATCATGTGGACCCAGGTTGAAACCGGTTCGGCCATCACCTGGAAGTATCCAAGCTGTATCCTTCAGGGCGACAACTCGGTCGGTGAATTCTACTCGGTGGCCATCACCAATAATCGCCAACAGGCCGACACCGGCACCAAGATGATCCACCTGGGCCGCAATACGCGCTCGAAGATCATCTCCAAAGGCATTTCGGCCGGCCATGCCGACAATACCTATCGCGGCTTGGTACGGATCGGCGTCAAGGCCGACCGCGCGCGCAACTATACGCAATGCGACAGCCTTCTGATCGGCAGCACCTGCGGCGCGCACACGGTCCCCTATATCGAGAACCGCAACCCAACCGCCCTGACCGAACACGAGGCGACGACGTCGAAGATCAGCGAGGACCAGTTGTTTTACTGCCGGCAGCGCGGGATGAGCCAAGAGGAGGCCGTCTCGCTAATCGTCAACGGATTCTGCCGCGACGTTTTACAGACGCTGCCGATGGAGTTCGCGGTCGAGGCGCAAAAACTTGTCGGCATCAGTTTGGAAGGCAGCGTCGGTTAACGGCGCTTAGGAAGGGCTGTTTAATGGCACTACTTGAGATCAAGAACCTCCATGCTTCCGTCGCGGGAAAGGCAATCCTGAAAGGGATCACGCTCGCTCTGGAACCGGGAACCGTGCACGCCATCATGGGTCCCAACGGCACGGGCAAGAGCACGCTTTCCAATGTCATCGCCGGCCGCGAAGGTTACGACGTGACCGAAGGCGAGGTCTTGCTTGACGGCAAAAATGTCCTGGCCATGAGCGCCGATGAGCGGGCGCGGGCCGGCATTTTTCTCGCATTCCAGTATCCGGTGGAAATTCCCGGGGTCACGACCTCGGCTTTTCTCAAGACCGCGCTCAACGCCAAGCGCCGCGCCGAAGGCAAGACCGAGGTCGACGCCATGGAATTTCTCAAGCTTGTGAAAGCCAAGACCGCGGCACTCGGCATGCCTTACGACATGATCAAGCGGGCACTCAATGTCGGTTTTTCAGGCGGTGAGAAGAAGCGGGCGGAAGTCCTGCAGATGACCCTTTTAGAGCCGCGTCTCGCGATTCTCGATGAAACCGATTCTGGGTTGGATATCGATGCCCTGAAAGTGGTGTCCGAAGGCGTCAACAGCTTGCGCGCCCCGGACCGCGCGTTTCTGGTCATCACCCACTATCAACGCCTGCTCGACTATATCGTGCCTGACCATGTGCACGTTTTGGCCCATGGTCGCATCGCCGCCAGCGGCGGCAAGGAACTGGCGGTGGAACTCGAGGCCGAGGGCTATGCCAAGTATCTAGACGCGGCGGCCTGAACCCGGTTTATCCATGAAGCCTTCGGAAATCATCGATCACCCCTTCGGCAGCGCCTATGCCATGCGTTTGGGCGCCAAGGCGCCGTGGCTCGGACATCTGCCCGGTCCGAAGACGGAAGCCTGGCGCTTCACGCCGCTCAGGACTCTGGCCAGCACGCCGTTTGTGCCCGCGAGCGCGTCCAACGATGTCGATGTGACCGAGCTACCGCGCGGCCTGCCGCTGATAGCGGGCGCGGCCCGGCTGGTGCTGGTCAACGGCGCCTACCGCGCGGACCTTTCCGACCGCGAATTCGGCCAGGGTTTGACCGTCTCCACGGCCCAGGAGTTCGCATCATCGGCGCGCTCGCCGCTCGCGCTGCTCAATGCCGCCTACGCCGCCGCCGGAATTTCGATCGATGCGGCTGGGGCCGGGCTTCGGCCGATCCACCTCATCTCAATCGGCGCGGCCGGGGCCGAACCCTTGGCCTTTCACCCACGCCTGCGGATCACGGTTGCGCCTGCTGCGTCGCTGACCATCATCGAGTCCCATGTCGGCCTGCCCGGTCAGACTTATTTCTCCAATCCGGTGACCGAGATTGTGCTGGCGGAAAAGGCGAGCCTCAGGCGCTACGTCAGCGTCGCAGAGGACTCCGAGGCTTTTCACCTCGCGACGACCACCATATCGATCGCGGCCGGCGGCTCGCTTGAGGCTTTCCACCTTGGTCTCGGCGGCGCCTTGGTCCGCCAGGAAATCAGCGTCAGATTCGAAGGGCGCGGCGCGGCGGCGCGGCTCAATGGCGCCTATGCGCTGAGCGGGCGCGCGCATCACGATTTTACCACGGTCATGGATCACAACGTGCCGGACTGCCATTCGTCGCAAGTCTTCAAGGGCGTTGCCGACGGCGACTCTCACGGCGTCTTCCAGGGTCGCATCCATGTGGCGAGAGATTCCCAGAGGTCCGACGCCCGCCAACTGCACAAGGCGCTGTTCCTCTCGCGCGGCCCACAGATCGATTGCAAGCCGGAGCTGGAGATTTATGCCGACGATGTGCAGTGCGCCCATGGCGCCGCGACCGGCGAGATTGATCACGATCACCTGTTTTACCTGATGTCGCGCGGTATCGACCCGGCGACGGCGCGGAGCCTCTTGGTCGAGGGCTTCCTGACCGAGGCCGTGATTGAGGTCAGCGTGCCTGATGTCCAGGCGCATTTCATCGATGCCATCAGGACATGGCTTAAATCACGCGAGATCGCGCGGGGGCGGCCGTGAACAATCCCATGGCGAAATCCGCGCCGGCGCAGCCCGCCTACGATGTGATGAAAGTGCGCCGGGACTTTCCGATCCTCGTGCGCGAGGTCCGCGGCAAGCCGCTGGTTTACCTCGACAGCGCGGCCTCGGCCCAGAAGCCGCGCCAAGTGATCGATGCCGTTGCCGGGGTCTATGGCCACGAGTATGCCAATGTCCATCGCGGCACCTATTACCTGAGCGAAATCGCGACCGCGGCCTATGAAGCCGCGCGTGGAAGAGTGGCGGCATTCCTGAACGCGCCAAGCGTCAAGGAAATTGTCTTCACCAAGGGTGCGACCGAGGCCATTAACCTGGTGGCGGCGACCTGGGGCCGGCGGTTTGTTCAAGCTGGCGACGAGATCGTCCTGACCGAACTCGAACACCACTCCAATATTGTCCCCTGGCAATTGTTGCGCGAGGCGACCGGCTGCGTGCTCAGGATTGTGCCGGTGGCCCCGGACGGAAGCGTCGATATCGGCGCGTTCGCGAAGGTCATCGGCCCAAAGACCAAGCTGGTGGCGGTCGCGCACGTCTCGAACGTCCTCGGCACGATCCTGCCGGTACGCCAGATCGCGGAGCTGGCCCATGCCGCGGGCGCCAAGGTACTGCTCGACGGCTGCCAAGGCATTGTCCATGAACACGTCGACGTGCAGGCGCTCGGCTGTGACTTTTATGTATTCTCCGGCCACAAACTCTACGGTCCTACGGGCATCGGCGTCTTGTGGGCAAGGGCGGAACTGCTTGAGGCCATGCCGCCCTACCAGGGCGGCGGCGACATGATCGATACCGTGACCTTCGCCAAGACGACCTGGGCGCCGCCGCCGGCGAAGTTCGAGGCCGGCACGCCGCCGATCGCCGAAGCCATCGGCTTGGGCGCGGCCGTCGACTACTTGAATTCATTGGACCGGACCCTGGTGGCCGCCCATGAGGACGCGCTGTTGCGCTACGCCATGACCGCTCTGGCCCAGGTGCCCGGCGTGCGCCTTATCGGCACGGCGCGGGCCAAGACCGCCGTGCAATCCTTTGTCATGGCAGGCGCGCATCCCCACGATCTTGCGACCGTGCTCGACCGTTCGGGCGTTTGTGTGAGGGCGGGGCATCATTGCGCTCAGCCGCTGATGGATGCGCTCGGCGTAGCTGCGACCACACGCGCGTCGTTCGCGCTCTACAACACCATGGCCGAAGTCGATGCCCTCGTAACCGCCTTGCGGCGGGCCCAGGAAATTTTGCTATGAGCCTCGCCGAACCCCTCAGCGACGATCTGCGCGTGCTCTATCAGGATCTCATCCTCGATCACGGCAGGAGTCCCAGGAATTTCCGCGTGGTTGAACACCCCACCTGCAAGGCACAGGGGAACAACCCCATGTGTGGCGACCGCGTCAACGTAACGGCGCGGGTATCTCCGGCGGGCCTCTTGGAAGACATCGCATTCGAAGGCAAAGGCTGCGCGATCTCGATCGCTTCGGCTTCGATGATGAGCGAGGCGCTGGCCGGAAAATCCGTGCCAGACGCGCATCTTTTGTATGCCACCGTCCACGCGCTGTGTACGGGCAAGATCGATGCCGACCAGGCTAAAGCCGCGGTTCCGGCCGCCATGGGCGAAAGCGTCGATAAATTAGCGTCCTTGTCGGGCGTGCGGCAATTCCCGATGCGGGTGAAATGCGCAACCTTGCCGTGGCACGCCCTGATCTCGTGTCTCGATGGCCAATCCCAGGCGACAACTGAAAAATGACCCGGATTTTGTTAGGTAACGCACGATGACACAACGCGAGAGGACCAGGCCATGATGCCCCCCTATGAAATGCCGGCCGGG
>SHVO01000019.1 GCA_009694245.1 Rhodospirillaceae bacterium
CACATGAGCGGCGGAAACGCGAGCCATAGCAGCGGAGTAATAGAATACGGCGCATAGGCGAAAATGGTCAGGCCACCAGCAACAAATGCGGCAACCAGCCGGCGCCAGCCAGAAAGTCGGGATAGTGTGTGCGCTATCCCCGCGATCATGGGCAGCCCGGCCGCATGGAAGCGGAATCCATAAAGCTCCTATTTCCCCGCAGGCGCCGGCGCCGGCAAGCCGCGCAGGCGCAATTGCCTGATCCGCCGGGGATCGCCCTCGATCACTTCGAACTCCATTCCCGAGGAATGCTTCACCAGTTCGCCTCGACCCGGAACGTGACCGGCGAGGCGAATAACCAGGCCGCCCAAAGTGTCCGTGGCCTCGCGCTCCTCGTCACTGAAGACGCGGCCGAAGCGGCTTTCAAACTCTTCCAATGTTACGCGCGCATCGGCGGCGGCCGTGGAGTCGGAGTTATCGACGAGAGTCGGAGCCTGATCACCATCATGTTCGTCCTCGATTTCACCAACGATCTGTTCGACAACGTCCTCGATCGTAACAAGGCCATCTATGCCGCCGTATTCGTCAACCACGAGGGCCATATGCGCGCGCTTGAGGCGCATTTCCATTAACAGATCCAGAACGCGCACAGCCGGCGAAACGAATAGCATGTTGCGGACTATATCGCGCAAAGACGGCATGGCGCCGGCCTCGGTCGCGCCGCGGTACGCGGCCATGACGGCAAGATCTTTGATGTGGACCAACCCGACGACGTCATCGAGCGTCTCGCGATACACCGGCAACCGGGAGTGACGCTCCTTCATGAGTAGCGTCAATACTTCGGGCAGTGGCGTTTCCAACTCAACCGCGACAATATCGGGCCTGGGCACCATGATATCGGACGCGGCCACTGTACGCATCTTCAGCACATTTCCCAGGAGCAGGCGTTCGTTGGGATCGATCACCGGGCCGCCGTCGGGCGGGCCCTCTTCGTTGCGCTCCTCGATCAATTCCTCGATGACGTCGCGCACGCTTTCGGCCTCAACGCTCCCGGGAGTCAGCCAGCAACGCAAGGTATGAAACAAGCCCCGTTTGGGCTCGACCGGCGCCTCCGGGCCTGGCGGGCGGGTTTGCTCGTTCATCGACCAAGCAGCCTTTTTCCGATGGCCGCCCGCGCCGGTGGTCCACCGGGCGCTAAGGCGTAAGGGTCCGAAATCTTGAGACCAGCAAGAATTTTTTTCTCCAATCGTTCCATAATTGCGGCTTCATCATGGCGTTGATGATCATAGCCCAAAAGATGCAAAACACCATGCACGACCAGATGCGACAAGTGAGCCCTCAAGGCCTTGTGCCCGGCCTTGGCTTCGCGGACGAGAACTCCGTAGGCCAGCGCGACGTCGCCCAAATATTGAACGGTACCGCGTGGCGTCGCCCGGGCGGCCGCGGCCCGGGCCTTCGCATCGGCAAAGGCCGGGAAGGAGAGCACGTCGGTGGTCTTGTCCGTGCGGCGGAATTCGGCATTCAGCTTCCGCACGGCACCGTCGCTTGCCAGCAATATGCTCAGCTCAACCGCCGACTTCGGGACAGCCACGGCGAGCGCGCTCAAGGCGGCACGACGCGAGACCGCGACGGCATTGGGTAATGATCGGGTCCAGATGCGCGCGCCGAGAATAATATTGACTGTGGAGTTGGTGGCAATCTTGGCCGTCCGCGGTGTCTTTCGGCCCAAGCTGCTCACTCCCTCTCACTCGACTGCCCGCTCGGAAGTTTAGCCGCCTCTGCCCGTTTGGCGTCGCGTTTGTCGTAGGCCTCGACGATGCGCGCCACGAGGTCGTGACGCACGACATCTAGATGGGTAAATGAGACGCGACCTACGCCCTTCAAGTAGCCGAGCGTCTCGAGCGCATCCGCGAGACCGGACTTGGTTCCGCTCGGTAAATCAGTCTGGCTCAAATCACCGGTCACGACCATGCGCGAATTCTCACCCATACGCGTCAGCGCCATCTTAATCTGCATCGGTGTGGTGTTCTGGGCCTCGTCGAGAATTATGAACGCGCTATTCAGCGTGCGGCCGCGCATGAAGGCCAGCGGCGCCACCTCGATTTCTCCGGACAGCAAAAGCTTTGCGACATAGTCGCCGGGGAGCATGTCGTAGAGCGCGTCGTATAGTGGCCGTAGATAGGGATCAATCTTTTCGCGCATATCGCCGGGCAAGAAGCCGAGACGTTCGCCGGCCTCGACGGCGGGGCGCGAAAGGATGATCCGGTCCACCGTCCCTGCGAGCTTCAAGGCCACGGCCTTGGCGACCGCCATATATGTCTTGCCCGTGCCCGCCGGTCCCAGCGCGAAAACCAGCTCGTAGGTCTGCAACGCCTGCAGATAGGCGGCTTGACCGGGGGTCCGTGCCGAGACGTGACGTTTGCGCGTGCGGATCGAAAGATCTTCTCCTGCGCCGTCGTCGTCCTGCATCAACCGCTCCTCCATCTTTTCCTGCACCAGACGGGCTACGCCATCGACATCACCGCTCTCGACCGGCAGGCCCTGCAAGAGCCGCCGATAAAGCCGCTTCAGCGCAGCCTCGGCGCGCGCCGCCCGGACCGGCGGCCCCTCGATGGTCACGGTGTTTCCGCGACTGTGCAGCACGACATCGAGGCGCTGCTCTAGACGGGTCAAATTTTCGTTGTGCGGGCCGACAAGCTGCTGCACCAGCCCGTTGTCCGAGAATTCGCAAGCGAGATGATTGGTTTCACTCACAGTCGTGTTGATCCGAGACCGTCGATCATGCGCCACCGGTCATGTGTCACCGCTCACGCGTGTGCCGCCTGGGTGCGCGGCCGCGACGCTCGAGAGTCCGCCCAGACCGCGCCCAGACTGTACGCCTCCACCGAGACAACGGTCAGCGACACGATCGCGCCAACATATGCCGGGTCCGCCAAGACGTGGACGGCTTGCAAGTAGGGGCTGCGGCCAACCAATTGGCCCGGGTTGCGGCCACGGCCCGTCAGCAATACGTCAAAGGTGCGCCCGACACACGAGGTGTTGAAATGACGTAACTGCGCATCCAACACCTGCTGCAGGATGTGTAAGCGTGCGGCCTTAACTTCGTCAGCGACTTGCGGCTTCAGGATCGCGGCGGGTGTGCCGGGGCGCGGGCTGTACTTGAACGAGAAGGATTGCACGAAGCCGATCTCATTGACGAGTTCCAAGGTATCGTCGAAATCACGATCAGTCTCCCCGGGATAGCCGGTAATGAAATCCGAGGAGAGCGCCATATCTGGCCGCACCTCCTTGAGCTTGTAGACAATCCGGCGATAGTCGTCCCGGCCATGACCGCGATTCATTGCCGCCAGAATCTTGTCCGATCCCGATTGCACCGGCAGATGCAAGAACGGCATGAGTTGCGGAACATCGCGGTGCGCGGCGATCAGGTCGTCGTCCATGTCGCGCGGATGAGATGTGGTGTAGCGGATGCGCGCAAGGCCGTCGATTTCCGCGAGCTCTCGGATCAGACGCCCCAAATTCCAACTCACAGCTGCCTCAGGCCCAGCCCCGTGGTAGGCGTTGACATTTTGGCCGAGCAGCGTGATTTCACGCGCGCCGCCGGCGACCAGCCCGCGCGCTTCACGCAAGATGTCTGCGGCAGGCCGCGAGTACTCGCTGCCGCGCGTGTAAGGGACAACGCAGAACGTACAAAACTTATCACAGCCTTCCTGCACCGAGAGGAAGGCCGTGGGACCATCAGCTTTGGGGGCGGGCAAATGATCGAATTTCGGCTCTGCCGGAAATTCGGTGTCCAATACGCCGCGCCTTGATTGCGGCATTCCGGCTTCGTCACGCGATCGCGCGGCTCGCGCCACCATTTCCGGCAGTCGGTGATAGGTTTGGGGTCCAAGAACGATGTCGACAAAGGGTGCGCGGGCCATGATCTCGGCGCCCTCGGCCTGCGCCACGCAGCCGGCGACGGCGATGATCATGTCTCTGCCGGCTGTGACGCGGCCGGTTTTCAGCACGCGTAGGCGCCCCAAATCCGAAAACACCTTTTCGGACGCTTTCTCGCGAATGTGGCAGGTATTCAGGATCACCATGTCGGCGTCATCGGGCCGGTCTGTCGAGCTAAAACCCAAGGGGGCCAGCACGTCGGCCATGCGTCCGGAATCGTAAACGTTCATTTGACAGCCGTAGGTCTTGATGAACAGTTTCTTGCTGCGCGCGGCGATTTTGGCGGTGTCGCCCATCGTTCGGTTCAACGGCCTTTTCAGGTAAGTCCGGTCTCGGCATACGGTCGGGGCCGGAAGGCCTCGCCGAACGCCGGTTTCTCATACTCTATCGGGGGCCGTCAAAGCAAAGGGGCGAGAGGCCTAGAGCGTGTTCCGACGAAATGGGTACCGGTTCGCGCCGGCGAAGGCCGGCATTAATCAGATGCGCGCCTTCGCGCGCGCCGGAAACCGCGACTAAATCAAGAGTCTAGACCGCTCCATTGATTCAAACTGAACGAAAAGCGGTCTAGCGCGCTTCCCGGAAAAGTGGGCTTCCGGTTTTCCGACAGGAAGCGCGCTATTCATATGAATCTGAACCCTTTCCCGTTTCATGAGAGCCGGGAAAGGGTTAAGCCACGGAACGTCCCGACAGCAGGCAGGCCATCTCCGTGCGCACGACGTGGTCGCAATGGGCCGCGAGCGCCTTCCGGTTGGGAAAATCGGCCAAAGTCACGGGCGGATGAAAAGTGACCTCCACGGTTAGCGTGCCTAATTTTGCCGCATGCCAGAGGTGGGGGCCCAACTCCATATCGCCGTACCACGCGACATAGGGCCTCCAGCCGACACCAAGCGGAAGTCCGTTCAGACGGGTATAGGCAAGCGACACCGGTTGAACCGCGATACTTCGGCTACGTCCGAGCGAATCAGTCACTTGCCGCGTGGCTACCGTAAACAGCGCACTTTTGAAGGGTTTCACGTAATTGCCGTCACCGGATGTGGACTCCGGAAACATGATCAAGGTGTCGCCGGCGTCAAGGCGATCCTGGATTTGATCGCGGGCACCCGTGGTCGCGCTAGGCCGGCGCTCGATGAAGACGCTTCTGCCTGCCTTGGCCATGACGCCAAAGATTGGCCATTTGGCGATATCGGCCTTGGCGACAAAGTCGCCGGCAACCAGCGAGCCGAGGCCAACAATATCAAAGTACGAAATATGATTGCTGATTACGAGATGCGGCCGTTCCGCGTTTTGCAATCCCCGGACCACGACACGCAGGCCGACAATCTTGGTCACAAGGCGGTAATACCCTCGGCGAAAGGGTGCCGAGTTCACGCTTATTGCATTTAAGCATCCGGAAATGACCGTCGCCAGCAGCGAAATGACCAAGAAGGCCGTCAATCGCAGGACAGCAACGGCCGACCCGACGGCCGTCGTCGGCAGCGTCGAGTCTGAATTTACGAAGCTCTTTTGAATGATTCGGTCCCGCGGCGCTCAGCGACGTCAAAATGGCGCGTGTAACGCCCGGCGATCATTTCGGTTCTGACGACCACGCAGACGTCTGTGGTGTTGAATTGATGATCGACCACGGCGCCGTCGCCGACGAAGGCCCCGATCCGCAAGTAACCCTTCAATAGCGGCGGCAGGCTGGCGAGGGCGCGCTTGGGGTCGATCGCGCCCTTTGCCAGGAGATTCATGCTGGCGAAGCGATGGGGCAGGGCCCGGGGACGAATCGCCTCGGGCGCAAGATGATAGTGATAGAGGTAGGATAGCTGGATGGCCAACTGCTTGGGGTCGGTTCCCGGTAGGCTTGCGCAGCCAAACATCAGATCAATGTCGTGGGAATTCAGATACTCGGCGATGCCCCGCCATAAAAGGTTGAGTGTGGCACGGTTGCGATAGGCCGCATCCACACAGCTGCGGCCCAATTCCATTATGGTGCCTGGAAAATTCGTCAGGGGGGCGATGTTGTACTCTGCGGCCGAGTAAAACCCGCCGGCAACGCCGGCGTGCTCGCGGCGCATGAGACGGTAGGTGCCGACCACTTGCGTTCCAGTGGGCCGCTGCTGGTCGACGACAATGAGATGATCGCAAGCCGTGTCGTAACGGTCGAAGTCACGCTGGGTCGCGGCCATCGCCGGCAGCGGATGCGCGCCCATCTCGTCATAGAACACGCGATAGCGCAGCGCCTGAGCCGCATCCAGTTCGTTAGCTGATGTTGCCAGGCGGATGATTTGACTGCCGGTAATCACCGGCTCGAAGCGGCACTGAGGACCGCGCACGAATTCGGTGCCCGCAGTGGTGACCTCGGTGGTCTCGGCTGGCGGATTTTGGCCGGCGGCCTTGGGGAATAGGATCGTCATGTTCAATCCGCGTCCATGTCTGCTGCTGGGCCCGGGCTTGCTTTGTCCCAGAAACTGTAATGTCAATTGGAGCGTCGACTTCAAGGTCGACTTGGTCTTGCGGTTGATCTCGATCGTCGACTGCAATGTCGATCTTGCGAGGCCACGGATCGTTGCAGGGATTCCCACCGCATTCCCCTCCTTGGGGCACCATTGTTACGTATTTGTGACGGAAATCCTAGGCTTTCCATCCCACCTATCGCAAGAATGTACCCGGGGAGCCACAATATGTCGTGTTATCGTTATGTTTCTTTTTCAGAACCCATTGGAACGACGAACAACTCCAGCCGGTGACCCACAAGCTTGTAGCCGTGGGCCCGGGCGATCTCGTGCTGGAGGCGCTCGATTTCGTCGTTGCTGAACTCCGTCACCTTGCCCGAGCGCATATCGATCAAATGGTCGTGGTGAGTGGTCGGAGTTTCCTCGTAGCGTGCCCGGCCATCGCCGAACTCGTGGCGTTTAACGATCCCGGCGTCTTCGAAAAGCCGCATGGTACGGTAGACCGTGGCGATGGAAATGCGTGGGTCTTCAGCAGCCGAGCGGCGATGAACTTCCTCGACGTCGGGGTGGTCCTCTGCATCCGATAGCACGCGGGCGATAACCCGCCGCTGCTCGGTCATTTTCATACCCTTCTGGGCGCAGATTTGCTCGATGTGGGATGCTGCTCGGGTCATACCGCCTAGCTTACACTATGATCCGGGGCGGCGCTGTAAACCGCTCCGGTTTCGCGATCATAGGGGTTTGGGCCGCGCCTTGAAACGGGAAGCAGGGTTCGCCGGCAGCGATACCGTGATTAATAGGGCCGGACAAGCGCCGAATCCCGGGGGGTCACCTCATCCAGACACTATATATTATTGTAACCCCTAGCCCCATAAATCCCGAAGGCTCGCCCAAGTGCGTAACGAAGTTCACCGATGAACCCAAACGAGTATTTTATCGACATCACCACGGACGTCTGCCCACTCACGTTCGTCAAAACGAAATTGCTTCTCGAAAGAATGCCGCCGGGAGCCATGGCGACCGTACGTCTCCGCGGCGCACAGCCTCTCGATAACGTGCCGCGTTCGGTAAGGGCTCATGGTCATGACGTGATTTCACTCACGCCTGAGGATGCGCAAGCCGCACCCGATCCGCGCCTGCCGCATATCATGATCGTGCGTCGCTGCTAAAGCGGAATGATCTAATATGGAATCATCCGCACCGCTTTGACCTAAAATCATCCCACCCTTGTCTCCAGTCCCTAGAGTTCGACGGAGCGCATCATGACAACGGCATCGGCGGCGTCCCGCGTTGGAGTGCTGGCGTAGTAGTTGGGCCGCGTTCCGCAGACCGTAAAGCCGTGCCGCGTGTAGAGAGCGCGCGCCATGGCGTTGTCGGTGGCGACTTCCAAGAACCAGCGCGCGACCTGACCGGCCTGCAAGTGGGAGCGCGCTGCTTCGAGTAGCCGCGAAGCTACGCCCTGACGCCGATGTTCGGGCACGACAGCCAGAGTCAAGATCTCGGCCTCGTCGGCGACGGCACGGATCAGGATGAATCCAAGGGGACATTCGGACCGTTCCGCGATCAAAGCCATAATTCCGGGCTGGCGCAGCAGGATTTCAAACTCGGTTACTTGCCATGGCGAAGCAATGCAGTGGGCATGCAAGGTCGCCAACACTCCAGCCTGTTCGGGCCCGGAACGTGCAATCCAGTTCATGGCCCCCGGTCTCATGGTCTTAACCGCCCGCCGTGTCGCGGTATCACCGCCTCTGGGGGACGGACATAAACCGGCACCGGCCCGTCGGGCCTTGGATCGCGCCGCGCCGCAAGCCGCGCGAGGATTGCCGGTTCAGGTAGGGCATCGGCCGACGACAACAAAGCGCGTGGGCCGATGCTGGCGATGGCGATGGCGGCGGCGTCTCCTGCCACCAGCAACGGGCCGGGCTCAGTCCATTCCGCAAGGCCGTTCGGCGCCATGGCCCGCACAGGTCCGGCTTCGCGCAGGGCGCGGTCGAATTGTTGGACGTAGAGGTCGCCGCGCTTGGTATCGATCGCAGCGAGAACGTGCGCGAATTCACCCGCGCTTTGGCGTTCAGCATCGCTCACCGATGCCGCCAAGATCTCGGTGGTCGTCACGCCGACGATCGGTTTGCCCGCCGCCAGCCCCAAGCCACGCGCAGCGGAAAGCCCGACACGCACGCCGGTAAACGATCCCGGCCCGACGCTGACGGCGATCCGATCCAAATCGGCGTAAGTCGCGCCACCCCTTGCCATGACCTCTTCAATAAGCGGCATGAGCGCTTCGGCCTGGCCCTGATCCATCAGCACCCGCCCGGACGAGAGCACGGCTTCGTCACGCCACAGGACGGCCGAACAAGCGCCGGCTGAGGTATCGAATGCGAGAATCAGCATGAGGGGTTCACATCGTAATGGACTTGCGACAAGGCCTAAGGATATGCGCTATCACAGGATAATCGTTATCAGGACCAGCGACCATGCCCTCCGTTGCAAGCCTCGTCGAGATCGCGTCGCCGGCCTACGATGTCGATATCTTTATCGCTTATGCCACGCCGAACAATTTTACCGGCAAGCCGGTTTATGGCCGGCCGGGCTGTTATCTGCATCCCGATGCGGCGGCGTGCCTAGGCAAGGCCATCGCCCTTGCCAGGCCGCTGGGCTTGCGCTTCAAAATCTTCGACGCCTTTCGTCCTTCGGAAGCGCAGTGGGTCCTGTGGAATCACACGCCCGACCCTGAGTTCCTGGCCGATCCGCGGCGCGGCTCGCCCCATTCTATGGGCGCGGCGATTGATTTGACGTTGATCGACGCCGGCGGTGCCGAACTTGATATGGGCACGGCCTTCGACGCGTTCACGCCGCGGTCCCATCATGGCGTGCGCGACATTGGCGCCGAGGCCCAGCGCAATCGCGCGCTGCTGCTCGGCATCATGACCGCGGCAGGTTGGGATTTTTACCGCAACGAGTGGTGGCACTATCAGCTCTTCAATCCGCGCGGACGCTACGAGGTCCTGAGCGACACCGCGTTGCCTGAGCCGATGATGCCGGCGCCACGCGCCTGACGGCCCTGCTCTAGAGCAAGCAGCGCGAATTCGGCATCGCTCCGCTTGCTCAAACTTTTTGGTGTCGCATCGTTTTGCGCGCGAAGGCGCGCATCTAGTTAATGCCGGCCTTCGCCGGCGCGAAAACCGGTTCCCACTTTTCGGCACGATGCTCTAAAATCATCAAGCGTTAGATTTGCGCCAAAATATCGGCGGCTGATTTCGGTTTGCGGACGGCGCGCGCTCCGCCCTTTTGAATCTCAAGCGCCAGCTGCAGCCACTCGGCGGCTTTGCCGGTATCACCACGCTCGCGCCTTTCGATGTCGGCCAATAGTTGCGCGGCGCGCGCCCGAACGTCCGGCGAAGCGTCGGCGCCGGTCAATCCCACCAATCGGTTGCGCGCCTGACTCCATGACTCGATGCTAAGCGCCGCTGACGCCACCGCCAGGCGGCTTTCGGGATGATCGGGCGCCGCCTTCGCCAGTCCATCGATCCGGCGCGCCCATTCCTGCGCCGACTCGCCGTCGACCAAGCTCCGGTAAGCGGCGAGAAGTTCATGGCTTGGCTCCGATGCCCAAGCGCGTTCCACGGCGCTGGCGGCCTTGCGGCCCTTACCCTGGGCCGTCATCGCCTTGGCGAAGGCCGCGACGGCGGCGCCATTGGTTTCGTCACCGTCCATCGCCTTCTTCGCCAGGTTGGCGGCGGACGGCGCATCGCCAAGGCCGAGCGCGGCATTGGCTTGCTTCGTCAGCAACCGTGATTTCAGGCGTTTCAACTCGGTCGGTGTGTAGGCCTCGCGCGCCAGCTTGCCGTCGAGGGTCGCGAGTGCCTCTGTCCAGCGTTCCCCCGCGATCTCCAAATCGAGCACCAGCAGCAACGCCCAGGGCGGCGCGTCCTTGCGCTCCAGCGCACGCCGGCCATGACCAAGGGCAGTGGCGGCGTCGCCGTCGGTAACAGCCCCTTCAGCCAGTGCGCGCAGGCCTGCAAGTTCGGTTTCCGGCCGTGACAAAAGGGCAAGCGCCACCTCCTGCATCTCCCGCACATCGCCGGCGAGCGCCGCCGCATCTTTGCGCAGCACAAGCACGGCCGGATTGTCGCTTAAAAGCCTGGCGGCTTCCCGCGCGAGCTTTTGCGCGGCCGGGCCTTGTCCAGCCTGCACGGCGGCAAAACCATCGCCCAGACTGAAAAGTCCCCGCTTGAAACGCCGTTCGCGACGCGCGGCGCCAAAGGCCTGGACAGTTCCGCTGATGAGCGAGAACAGGCGCATCACCAGAAGTATGGCGATCACCAAAGCAACCATTGTGATCACGAGAATGCCGACGGACGTGTTAACCTGCCAGCCGCGCCAGGTCAGGCTCACGGTGCCCGGGTCGTCGGCGAGCCACACCGAGGCAGCCACCAGAGCCGCGACGCCCAAGACATAGATAATGAGACGCGGCATGCCTTCAGCGACCGCTGGTCAAGGGCTTGGGCAGGTCGACGCTGCTGCCCGTTGCCGCCACGGCCTTGGTGGTTGCGTCTGCCGCCGCCTTTTCGGCCGCGACACGGGCTTTGGCGTAGGCAAGCCAAGGCGCTGCTACCTTGGCCACGTCCACGGCCAAGCCATTCATTTCCGCGACCGCCGCCGCCAGATCACCTTCGGTCAGGCGCCGCTCCGCGCGCGCGAGCACAGCCGAAATGCTGGAGCCGGCAGCCTCGCCGTCGAGGCGGCGCACTGTGACGATTGAAAAGACGCGGTCGAGAATTCGCCGGTACCAGGCGCCTGCTCCATCCGGAATGACGCCCGCCCGCATGATCGCTGCCGCCGCCGGCTCGAAGCGCCGCTCCAGTTCCTGCAAAGTCGGAATTCCGCGCGCCGCGAATATGGCGAAGCCGCCGTCGTCAATCGATTGTCCGCCGGCGCGCACCGCCAACATCTTGGCTGTCTCCAGTTCAACCGTGAAAGGCCGACCCGCGAGCACCGCCTCGCGCCACTGCGCCACGGCCATGAGCAGCGCGATGTTGCCGCTTTGCTCTACGAGGGTTTTGCGTCCGGTGGTCTCGAGCACGGTCACCCGGTCCGAAAGCGCGAGCACGCTGTTGGCTTCGGCGCTGCGGCCTTCGAGCATGTTCAAGCGCTTGCTCAAATCTTCGAGCCGCGCTGAATTTCCAATGGCGGCCTCCAGGGTCGCTAGTCGCGCGCTGACGGCGGTCAGCTGCTCGGCCTGACTCGCCAGACTGTCGCCCAAGGAAGCCACGGCTTCGCCGCCCCCGCTTCCGCCGGCGCGCGACTCCACTGCCGCAAGACGTTGTGCCAGGGCTTGCGTCGTGGCGTTCAGTCCGTCGGGCGATGCCGGGTTTCCAGGGCCTCGCTCCAACGCGGCCACCCGCGCCTTCAGGGCCGCGATTTCGGATTGAAGGGCGACGACCGGATCGACCGGCACCGAAACGGATTCCACAACCGAAGGGGCACCCCGGACGAATTGCTTTATGCGCGGCACCCACAGGGATGCGGTGCCGACCACGGCCGCGGCTAAGATCGCCAAGAATACGAAAAGCGCCACGGCCCGGCCCAGGCCGCCGCTCTCCCTGCCGCCAAGAACTTCGGCCGCCGTGGTTGCATCGATCCGCTCCGATGGCTCCCCTTCCGGCGCCGGGACTTCGCTATGCCCTAGGTACTTGAAGCGTTGATCCTTGGCGCGCAGGTCCGCCGCGTCCTCAGCCAAAAGACGCGCCGCGTGCCCTCCGCCGCGGGGGGCAGTCCTGGGTTCGCCTGCCGCCGGCGCACCGGAGTCTGCCGACGCTAGCTTCTCCGCCGCATTTTCTAATTCGGCCGCCGGCATTTTTGCTGGCATGAGCTCTGACACGGGCCGTCTTTCCTTGGCTAGCGGCCTGCCGATTCCGGGATCAGGCTCGGACTCGGGTTCGACCGCAGGCGCAGCGCGCGCCGTCATTGTAACCGATGGATTGATCTCCGCTACGGCGATGGTCGCGGCGGATGTTTCCTGGGGCGGCTTTGGGGCCGTCGGCGAAAGCAGCTTTCGCTCTAGGGGCCCTGGCTCGGGCGTTTGGGGTCCCTGCACCGGCGCGTTGCCGACGTGCCCCTCCCCGCATTTGCCAGACCGCCGCGCGCAGATCTTCGCTTGGCGCAGCGGCAAGGCGTCGCTCCAGCCAGACCTTAAGCCGCCCACTCCAGCCCTTGAGGACCTGCCCGCGATCCGGCTCGTCGCTCGGCTCCTTGTCATGCGCGAGACCCTGTTCCTCGGCCTTTTCCACATCCGACAACTTCGCGGTGTCGAGGGCGATGTGCTGGCGTTCAGCCTTCTCGTCGGCCAGGCGCTCGCGCTCCAACCGGTCGCGCTCGGCCCGCTTCTGAGCCCGGGCTTCGCGTTCGACTATTTTGGCGACCGCCTTCTCCAGGGCGATGCGATCGCGCTCGTTGCGCTCATGAGCCAAGCGTTCTTGTTCGACTCGATCCACCTCGGCGCGCGCCTGGGCCAAGCGTTCGCGTTCCAGCCGATCGCGGTCCGCCCGCTCCCGGCTCAGCCGTTCTCGCTCGGCCTCCTCTATTGCCGCCCTCCCTTCGACAAAACGGCGGCTCTCGGCATGTTCCTGGGCGAAGCGCGCTTGTTCGAGCTGGGCCAACATCGCTTGCTCTTGAGCGGCGCGCTTGCGTTCGAGCCCCGCGGCCTCCGACTTTTCCCGGGCGATGCGTTCGTGCTCGGCGCGTTCCTCGAATAAGCGCTCTTGCTCCAGCCGATCCAATTCAGCCCGCTCCTGAGCCACACGGTCTCGTCCGATCCTTTCGGTCTCCGCGATGTCGCGGGCGATACGCCCGCGCTCGGCCTTTTCGACGGCCAAGCGTTCGCCTTCCAGGCGGTCGTACTCCGCGCGCTCGAGGACAATCCGCTCTTGTTCCGTTTTCGCCAGCGCGATTTTTTCTTGAGCCAAGCGACTCCGTTCAGCGCGTTCCTCGGTTTGGCGTTCGCGCTCGATTGCCTCACGTTCGGCCTTCTCTGCCCGCGCCACCTCGGCCGCTCGCGTACGCAGTAGCTTCTCTCGGGTGGCTTTCTCGCCGGCAATCCGCAAGCGCTCGGCTTTTTCGCGCGCCGATCTCTCGCGTTCAAGTTCTTCACGCTCCGCCTTCTCACCTGCAGCCTTCTCCCTTCGGGCGCTTTTTTCGGCGGCGCGGGCCAGTTCAGCCAGGTGTCGTGCCTTAGCTTCCTTCTCAGCCGCGGCGCGGGCGACCGCTGCCGCTGCGCGCAGCCCCTCGGTTTCTTGGCTTTCCAACCGATCCCGTTCGACGTGCTCAAGCTCAAAGCGCTCGTGTTCGGCGCGTTGACGCTCGGCCTCTTCGCCCGCGCTCGCTTCACGGGCGGCGCGCTCTTCCTCGACCCGGTCCACGAGCTTGACGTCCAGAACGCCGAACACCGTGTCGAGGTCCGCTCCAGCCGGTACGCTGACGCCACCCAATTTCAAGGCCCGTAGCGGTGCGGCGACGACCGGTGTCGCCGCGACCGTGGCAAGCGACGAGACCAGCGGTTCCATTCCCGCCTTTTGGATCAGGGCAACAAAAGCGCGGGCTTCGTCGGCGGTTAAGAAAAGCGCCGCATCGACCGCGCGATTGCGCAATGCCGCCTCCAGCTCTGCGGGAATCGTGGCGACGCGTTTAAGCGTGTAGAGCGGCATGGGCCGCACGGCGAAACCCATATTGCTGAGCATCGTCGGCAGGTTGATCGGCGCGGCGGTACTGCACGCATATATAAGCGCACCATTCGCGGGCGTGAGGCTGCGCTCGACCAGCCGCGCGAGGTCCGCGGAATCGTCCTTGGCGGTCGCGATTTCCGTAAAACCAAGGCGTCGGAGTTCAGCGGTTGTCACCGCGCTATCGGTGAATACCGGGAAGGTCCGCACGCCGACATGATCCGCCAAGGCCCGCGCGCCCTCGGCACTGGTCACCAAAAATCCTTGCGCTCCGGCAAGATTAATTTTCGGCGGCGGCGTGCGCTCGGCGGTGACCAAAGGAACCGAAAGGCCTTGGTGGCCGCGAGCCTTCAGAGCGGCAACCGAGCTGCCGGCATCCTCCGCCAACTGTGTAATCAGGACCCGCATGGCTGTTACCGAGGGCCTTTCCCTAGCGCCTACCGCCCAAGTGTTGTAGAGGCTGATACCTAACGTGAAAAGCCGGTTTGCGGACCACAAACTGCGCCGATTGAAGGCCCTCTATGATCGTTCTGGGCATAGAAACCAGTTGTGATGAGACTGCCGCCGCCGTGGTGGAAGGCGATGGCCGTGTACTGTCCCACGCTGTCCTTAGCCAAATCGCCGAGCACCGGCCCTACGGCGGCATCGTTCCGGAAATCGCGGCGCGCGCTCATCTTGCCAACCTCGACCGCCTGGTCGTCCGGGCCATGGCTGATGCCGGCATCGGATTTCCCGAACTCGACGGCGTCGCCGCCACTGCCGGCCCCGGGCTGATCGGTGGTGTCATTGTCGGACTTATGACGGCCAAGGCGATCGCCGCCGTTCATAAGATTCCACTTATGGCCGTCAATCACCTGGAAGGTCACGCGCTGACGGCGCGACTCACGGACAAGGTTGCGTTTCCCTATCTCTTGCTGCTGATCTCCGGCGGGCACTGCCAAATTCTGGCCGCCGAAGGCGTAGGACGTTATCGCCGCCTCGGCACAACGCTCGATGATGCTGCTGGCGAGGCGTTCGACAAAGCCGCGAAAATGTTGGGCCTGGGTTATCCCGGCGGTCCAGCGATCGCGCGCGCGGCCGAGTCCGGCGATCCCGGGCGCTTTGCCTTTCCCCGGCCGCTCAAGGGACGGCCCGGCTGCGACTTCTCATTTTCCGGCCTGAAGACCGCCGTCCGCCTGGCCGCGGAGTCGCTTCCCCCCGGCGCGTTCGCGGAAAAAGACATTGCCGATCTCGCGGCCTCCTTCCAGGCGGCGATGGTTGACTCGATTGCCGATCGGGTGGCGCGCGCCGCCGAGATTTTTTGTCGTGATTACCCCGACGGCGAGGCGCTGGTGGTCGCGGGCGGCGTCGCCGCCAATGCCGCGCTCCGTGCGCGTCTCGTCACGACCGCGGCGAATTCCCACTTGTCGTTCATCGCGCCGCCGCCGGCGCTGTGTACGGACAACGCGATCATGATCGCCTGGGCCGGTATTGAACGGATGAAGCTCGGTCTTTCCGACTCACTCGACTTCAAGGCGCGCCCGCGCTGGCCGCTCGATCCCACCGCGCCCAACGCCGCCGGCGCGCGCGCGAGGTAAGGCGACTAAACTTTAACGCGGAGCGCGTCATCGATTCAAATCAGGTGTGAAGCGCCCTGGGGCGGGTCGATTTGCCGTTGAATCGCCCGCGTGTGTCGAGACGACACGGCCGCTTCTTCACCATTGTCACCCCCCCCCGCGCCCCGTTTCTGTCGGCGAGCGAAGCAAGCCTACTGAAACGGGCGCCCCGCCAAGGGAAAGCGGGGGTCCACCCGAGCTAAATACGCTGGTCGGGCGTTACTTTGTACGATGGATCCCCGATCTGCGCCTCGCCTTGCGGCTCGACTAGAGCATCGTGCCGGAAAGTGGGAGCCGGTTTTCGCGCCGGCGAAGGCTGGCATTAACTAGATGCGCGCCTTCGCGCGCGGAACGATGCCACCACAAAAAGTTAGAGCAAGCAGGGCGATTCCGAAATCGCGTTGCTTGCTCTCGTCGGGGATGACGACCTTTTTGATGATCAGAGCTAAATTCATCTCGCGCTAGTGGATCGGCCTGACACTTGGTTTCCCCAAGTGTCAGGCCGATCCACTAGCCAACCTTTATGATGTAGTCAAAATCCAACACAATCGATGGGATCGAAGCGTTAGATTTTGACCACGAGGGCGGGATGTTTTTAGACTCTGTAGTAGTCGCGAAACCATGCGACGGTTTTTGCCAGGCCTTCGTCGAGGGAAATCTTGGGCTGATAGCCGATGGCGCGGTGCAGGGCGCTGACGTCACACCAGGTGCCTTCCACATCCCCCGGCTGCATCGGCATGAAATGCCGCACGGCTTTCTTGCCGACGTGCTTCTCGAGCGCAGCGATGAAATCCATCAGGTCAACGGGCGCGCCGCGTCCGATGTTGAAGATACGAAACGGCGCTACGCCGCTCGCATCCGGCGCCGGCTTCTCCGGATCCCATGATTCGTCGGCCACGGGCACATGATCAATGATGCGCACCACACCCTCAACGATGTCGTCGATGAAGGTAAAGTCGCGCATCATCCTGCCATCGTTATAAACCTCGATCGGGTCGCCGGCGATTATCCGCGCGGTGAATTTCTGCGGTGTCATGTCGGGTCGCCCCCACGGTCCATAGACCGTGAAGAACCGCAAGCCCGTCACCGGAAATTTAAAAACATGCGCATAGGAATGCGCCAAGAGTTCATTGGACCGCTTGCTCGCCGCATAGAGGCTCAAGGGATGCGCCGCGCCGTGGTGTTCGGCGAAGGGCATGGCTTTGTTGGCGCCGTAGACCGAGCTTGTCGAAGCAAATACAAGATGCGCGACCCGCAATGTCCGCGCCGCTTCCAGCACATTCATAAAGCCGGTGAGGTTGGAATCGACATAGGCCTGGGGATTGTCGATGCCGTAGCGCACGCCCGGCTGGGCAGCCAGATGCACGATACGCGTCGGCGCGATCCGCTCGCACAGCGCGAGGAGCCCGTCCTTGGTTGCCAGATCCAGGCGGTGTCCGGTAAAGCCTTTTCGACCGTCAAGCCGCGCCCAGCGCGCCTCCTTCAACTTCACGTCATAATAAGGTGTGAAGCTGTCGATGCCGTGCACAGCCTGTCCGTCGTCCAGGAGACGCGCGGCGACATGGGCGCCGACAAACCCCGCTGCTCCGGTCAGAAGAATCGTCATGGCATTGGTCTAGGCCGATTTTGTTAAGTATTGCAACGATCTTCACCTGAATTTGCACCCCTCGACATAGCCCTAAGGCCCATGCCAAGACTTTGGTCGGGCGAGGATTGCGGTAGGGGAGGTCTCCGGACAGATCATGCAACGCGTGGGAATCATCGGCGCCGGCGCCTGGGGCACGGCCCTGGCGGTCGTGGCGCGCCGGGCTGGCCGCGACGTCGTGATCTGGGCCCTGGAGCGCGAGGTCATAGCCGCCGTCAACGACCGGCACTGCAATACGCTCTATTTGCCCGAAGTCGCCCTGGACCCGGCCATCATTGCCACCGCCGATGTGGCGCGGTCGGCCAACGTCGATATCGTCATGCTCGTGGCCCCGGCACAGCATCTGCGCGGGGTCTGCGTGTCCTTGGCGCCACATCTAAAACCGGGAATTCCGGTGGTGAGTTGTGCCAAGGGCATTGAACGTGGCACGTCGGCGCTCATGACCGACGTGGTGGGCGAAACCCTGCCGCAAGCAGTCATGATGGTGCTCTCGGGTCCGACCTTCGCCCGCGAAGTCGCTCTTGGCCTGCCGACCGCGATAACTTTAGGCGCGGCCGATCAAGCCTTGGGCCGCCAGGTTGCCGAGGCCATTGGCACGCCGGCCTTTCGCCCCTATCTGACCGACGATGTGGTCGGCGCCGAGATTGGCGGCGCCGTAAAGAATGTGCTTGCGATTGGCTGCGGCATGGCTGAGGGCAAGGGTCTAGGCGCCAATGCGCGGGCGGCGCTTCTGACCCGGGGCCTCGCGGAAATCGTACGGCTCGCGCTGGCGCGCGGCGGCCGGCCGGAAACCCTTATGGGGCTTTCCGGGCTCGGTGATTTGGTGCTCACCGCTACGTCGCTGCAGTCACGCAATTATTCACTCGGCGTTGCCTTGGGCCAGGGCCAGACCCTCGACCAAGTCCTAGGAGCGCGGCGTTCGGTCACCGAAGGCGTGACGACGGCCGAGGCGGTCGCGACACTGGCGGTAAAACTCAAGGTCGACATGCCGATTTGCGCCGCCATCGACAAGGTGCTCAACCACGGAGCCGCCATCGACGATATGCTACGCGGACTGCTAGAACGCCCGTTGCGCGACGAAGTTGATGCGGCCGTCAAGCGCATCTAAACCGCTTTTCGTTCAAGCTGAATCGATCGTGCGGTTTAGTGTATTGATTTGGTCGCATTTTCTACGACGAACCGGTACCCACTTCGTCGGAAAACGCTCTAGCGCATCTTGATCGCAAGGAGACAAGCGTGAGTAAAGCCGTCCGCCTCTATCCGGTGATTCTATCCGGCGGCAGTGGCTCGCGGCTCTGGCCGTTGTCGCGCGAGGAGTTTCCGAAGCAGCTGCAACCGCTGACTTCCGAGCGCAGCTTGCTGCAGGATACCGCTCTACGGCTCGATCAAGCCCGACGCGGGAACTTTCAGCTCCAGGCTCCGATCGTGGTTTGCAACAACGCCCATCGCTTTGTGGTCGCCGAGCAGCTGCGCGCCGTCGGCATCGAACCCAAAGCCATCATCGTCGAGCCCGAGGGCCGCAATACCGCGCCGGCGGCCTGCGTTGCCGCGCTGCTTCTTGAAGGTGAGCCGGACGCGCTCATGCTTGTCATGCCGTCGGATCATCTCGTGCGAATGCCGGAAGCCTTCTTTGAGGCCGTGACCAAGGCCGTGCCCGTGGCGCAAAGCGGACGCCTTGTCGCCTTTGGCATCCGCCCGACCGCACCGGCCACGGCTTACGGTTATATCAAACAAGGTGAGACGCTGGAGGGCGCCGCCCATGCCGTCGCGCGGTTTGTCGAAAAGCCCAATGCGGCAACGGCGGCGGACTTCGTGAAATCCGGCGACTACTTCTGGAACGGCGGCATCTTCCTGTGGCCCGTCGGGCTCTATCTCAATGAACTCGCCTCCGGTGAACCACAAATTCCGCCGGCGTGTCGGATCGCGCTCAGTCAAGGACAAAACGACCTTTTCTTCTTTCGCCTCGATGCCGCGGCCTTCGCGAAGGTGCCCGTGCAGTCCATCGACTACGGCGTCATGGAGCGCACCAAAAAGGCCGCAGTTGTCGCCGTCGACATGGGATGGTCGGACGTCGGCTCCTGGAGTGCGCTCCACGACGAGGCGGTCCGCGACGCCGCCGGCAATACCATCCTGGGTGACGTCGTTGCGCTCGATACCCACAATTCCTACGTCCGTACCGATAAGCAATTGACCGCGGTCATCGGCATCAAGAATGCCATCGTCGTGGTTACCGCCGACGCCGTTCTGGTCGCCGATAAAGCCCACGATCAGCAGGTCAAGCAAATCGTCGAGCGCCTCAAGGCCGCGGGCAGAACCGAGGCCACGGCCCAGGCGCGCACGCACCGGCCCTGGGGATGGTTCCAAACCATGGACGAAGGCCACCGCTTCAAGGTCAAGCGGCTTTGCGTCAAGCCCGGCGCGAAACTCTCCTTGCAGAAGCATTGGCACCGCAGCGAGCACTGGATCGTTGTCACAGGCTTGGCGCTCGTGACACGCGGCGACGACGACTTCACCCTGCGCGAAAACGAATCCACTTATATCGCCGCCGGCACGCTCCATCGCCTCGCCAATCCCGGTCAGTCTGAGTTGCACATGATCGAGGTGCAGTCGGGCGAATACGTCGGCGAGGATGACATTGTGCGCATCGCCGACGACTACGGCCGAAGCGCCGAAAGTGATGCCCGATCGGGGTCACGGCCTAGGCCGAAGGCCAAAGCAAGAAAAGTCACCGCCAAAAATCTTACGGGCAAGAACCTTGCCGGCAAAAAGCGGCGGCGCAAGTTAAGGCGCAAGGCGGATCCCGCTGCCGCGCGCCGTCGGCGTGTGAGTCGACATCCCGTGCGCCCATCGACCAAGGTGACCACCAAACTTCGTACCAAAAGGCCTTCGCCGAAGAGACCGCCACCCAAGCCGCCGCGCAAGCGGCGCTAACTTAGAATAGAGGGAGTCATAGACTCATGTTCGTTGCCATCATTTGTTACGACAAACCCAACCACTTGGACCTGCGGCTGAAGACCCGGCCCACACATCTGAGCTACATCGAGAACAGCAATGTAAGGCTCACCTACGGCGGCCCGCTTCTGACCGATAACGGCGAAGCGCCCATGGGCTCGCTTTTTGTCGGTGAGTTCGACAGCCTGGACGCGGCGCGCGCCTTCAACAAGAACGATCCCTATAGCCTGGCGGGGCTGTTCGAAAAGGTCTTGGTCCATCCCACGCGCAAGGTATTCCCGGCGGCGTGACATGCCAAACCCCTATGGTTGAGCAGGTTCTCTGCCGACTCACCGATCTTGACGCCACCGGCGCCAGGGAAATCGTGCTCGACCGGGACGGCGCGCGCTTTCCGGTCTTTGTCGTGAGAGTCGGCGCAGAGATCCGCGGCTATGTGAATTCCTGCCCGCACGCGCGGCTGCCGTTGAACTGGAAGGAAGACGCATTCTTCGATGCCATGCGTAGCCACCTTGTTTGCGCCAATCATGGTGCCCGTTTCGACATCTTGACCGGCAAGTGCCTGCGTGGCCCGTGCAAGGGCCAAAGCCTCGTGCAATTTCCGGTGCGCGTTAAGGGCGAGCGCATCGTTGCGGCGTGACGGCACGCCGCTCGCTATTCCCACGTGACTCCGCCGACGGCGCTTGGCTATCATCGGGCACGAGGACTTAAGGTGAGGGCGTGTCATGGCCGACAATAGCTTGATCGACGTTCCGGAAGGCTTTGCCCGAAACACCCTCATCAATACGCACCGATACAAGGAATTGATGGAGGAGTCCTCCAAGGACCCGCTGACATTCTGGCGCATGAACGGCCAGCGCATCGATTGGATTACGCCGTATTCTCGCGTGCGCGACGTCTCCTTCGACGTCAAGAATCTGCGTATCCGCTGGTATCTCGACGGCACCCTCAACGCGAGTTTCAACTGCCTCGATCGGCACTTAAAAAACCGCGCGACGCAAACCGCGATCATTTGGGAAGGCGACGATCCCAGGCAGTCCAAACACGTCACCTATTTTGAGCTTCACGAATTGACCTGCCGGCTCGCCAACACGCTCAAGGCTTTGGGCGTGGCCAAGGGCGATCGCGTCTGCATTTATTTGCCGATGATTATCGAAGCGGCGGTGGCGATGCTGGCTTGCGCGCGTATCGGCGCTGTGCATTCGGTGGTCTTCGGCGGCTTCTCGCCGCACGCCGTCGCTGACCGCATCAATGATTGCGGTGCGAAGGTTGTGATCACCGCCGACGAAGGCCGCCGTGGGGGTAAGGTTGTTCCACTCAAGGCCAATGTCGACGAGGCGCTCAAGCAAACCCCCTCGGTGCGCCACGTCATCGTCGTCAAGCACAGCGGAGCCCATGTGAATATGAGCCAGCCGCGCGACGTCTGGTACCACGTCATGACCGAGAAGGCGCATAAGTTCTGCGACCCGGTCGAGATGAATGCCGAGGATCCGCTGTTCATACTTTATACCTCGGGCTCCACGGGAAAACCCAAAGGTGTCGTGCACACGACCGGCGGCTATCTCGTCTACGTCTCGATAACCCACGAATACGTCTTCGACTACAAGGATGGCGATGTTTACTGGTGCACCGCCGACGTCGGCTGGGTCACGGGCCACAGTTATATCGTCTATGGTCCGCTCGCCAACGGTGCCACGACCCTGATGTTCGAGGGTATTCCCAACTACCCCGACAGCTCGCGGTTCTGGCAAGTGATCGACAAGCACGGCGTCAACATTTTCTACACCGCTCCGACGGCAATCCGCGCGCTGATGCGCGATGGCGATGGGCCGGTAACGCGGACGTCGCGGGCGACGCTGCGTTTGCTCGGCAGCGTCGGCGAGCCGATCAATCCGGGAGCCTGGCTATGGTATCATCGTGTTGTCGGTGGCGGGCGCTGCCCGATAGTCGACACCTGGTGGCAGACCGAGACCGGCGGCATTCTGATCACGCCCCTGCCCGGCGCCATCAAACTTAAGCCCGGCTCGGCCACCAAACCGTTTTTCGGCATCGAGCCCTGTCTGGTCGATGCGGCCGGTAAGGAAATGGAAGGTGCGGCCAGCGGCAACTTGTGTATCAAGAACTCGTGGCCTGGTCAGGCGCGCACCATTTACGGTGACCACCAGCGCTTCGTCGATACCTATTTCTCGGCCTATCCCGGAAAATATTTCACCGGCGACGGCTGCCGCCGTGACCAGGACGGCTACTACTGGATCACCGGCCGCGTCGACGACGTCATCAACGTTGCTGGCCACCGGCTGGGCACGGCGGAGATCGAGAGTTCTTTGGTGGGTCACGTTAACGTCGCCGAGGCCGCCGTGGTCGGCTATCCCCACGACATCAAGGGCCAGGGCATCTATGCCTATGTCACATTGAAGACGGGGGTTGTCCCGACCGACGAATTGCGCGGGGAGTTGATCGCCTGGGTCGGAAAGGATATTAGCGCCATTGCGCGCCCCGACGTGCTGCAGTGGGCGCCGGGCCTGCCCAAGACCCGCTCCGGCAAGATCATGCGCCGGATCTTGCGTAAGATCGCCGAGAACGACCTCGGCAATCTTGGCGATACCTCGACGCTGGCTGACCCGGCGGTGGTCAATGATCTCGTCAAGAGTCGCGGGACATAAGCGGGATTCTAGTGCGGGATGATTTTAGGTTGAAGCGGTGGTGATGATAATTAGGGTCAGAGTAAAATTCCGCACGCGGTTTGAATATTTCACGACAGCGGAGCGCGGATTTTTACTCTGACCCTAATTATCCGGCGGATGATTTCGGCTAAAATCATCCTGCCCTAGCGCGCGTTCTGTGCCGCCAGCATCAGCAACACTTGATCGCGCTGGCTTTCCACGATCTTCAAATTGCTCTCGAGATTGAATTCGGTGAAAACCTGCCCGGCCTGGTCGAACGCGTTAGCCGCTTGGCGCAGGCAATCAACATTGCGGGCCGCGACGCCTTTTTCCTTCAGGGCGCTGCCGATGTTGGCCAATGCGGTCGCCCAGACCAGGGGTGCTGCCGTGCGGCCGCGGGCTTCAGCGATCCTCACGAATACCGCCATGGCCTTGTCGAACAGGTTGGGTTGCTGGGTGAGGCGGCCCATGGTGATCAACAGACTGCCCAACGAGTTTTGAATGTCGGCCCAGCGTTCCGGCGCCTCGGTTATGGTCCAAATCGCGGTCGCGGCCGGGAAGGCATCGGCGGCCTCCTTCAAGTGGGCCGGATCGTTTGTCGCCTCGGCGAGGTTGTGCAGCGCCAAACCCAATCTGGTTTTCAATGCCGCATAATCGTCGGCGAAGACTTCCTTGCGAACCATGGTCAGGGCGGCGCGGTAATATTCGACGGTCTTGTCGGCAAGCTTAGGGCGTTCGCTCTGTCCGCTGATCAAGGACAGCGCGTCGGCGATATGCGTGCCGATCATGGCGCGTTCGTGGACCGGAAAGGCATCCTCGCCCAGAATCAATGCGCCTTGATAAACCGAAACCGCGCGCTCAAGCGTCTTGATGTCGCCCGTGCGCGCACCTTCCAGCAGCAGCAGCGCTGCATAGCAGGACTGTGCCGTTGCGCATTCGGCAACCGTGCCGACGGAATCGCCTTCGGCAAATCGCATGGCGGCTTTCAAGACCGGCCGAAATAATGCCGCGCGGGCGCGTATGCCGTCGGCGGACTCGACATTGACTGCCGCCAGTGCCGACCCGAAAACCAAGTCGCCGGTGGCGTCGTCGAACAACGCCGGCACCTCTAAGCGTTCGAGAGCAGAGACCGTCGCGCTATGGGGATGCAAGGGGGTCGCGCGCCCCAAGAAGCGCAAACGCCAGGACCTGCCGTGCGCCGAGGCTACGCTTTCGCCCCAGATCAAGAGTTCGGCGTTCTCGCGCTTCAACCATCTACGGCCCAGGTCAACGGCCATGGAAACGAAAAGAGCTTGACTGTGATCGGCGCCGGGCGCCGTCAGGGGCCGATCGGCAACGGTAATGGACACTCCCATGCGTCCCGACAAGCGGTCATGGATATGGCGGGCGGCAAGTCCCTGGATGTCGCCGGCCAGCGGACTGATGAGGATGCGCAATGGATCGATGCCGTAGAGGGCGTCATCGGACTCGTCGGTCGCGAAGACGTCGGCGTGCGGCGCCTCCTTGCGGGTTCCGGCCGCGGTCGATCGCAACAGATCTATGAACGGCCCGAACACCATAGCGCTGGTTTGTCCTTGAAAGAGTCGAGATCGGGAAACCCTACCGTACCGGCGAAGCAAGAGCCGGAATCAAACGGTTAGCAGCCCGGGTTTAAAAATCTATTGAGGAATCAGAGGCTCTAGAAATCGGAACAGCGGCCCTTGCGCTCCCAGTCGCCGAAGCGGGTGGGCTCAGGACCTTTGGGGCCGCCAACCTCTTGCGGAGGATTCTCGGCTACGGCTGCGCCTCCGCGATCGCTCCGTAAGTTCGCTTGCGGGCCGGGCGCGGCAGGAGGTTTCAGCGCGGCCGCAGCCGGCGACAACGCAAGGGGCGCCGGGACGGATGACGGCTGGGACTTGGACTCGGCTTCAGAGATCATGGCTGGTGAAGCTAGCCTATCGGCGCCGATCTGACACGCCTTGAGATCGCTCCAAGGACTTAAATCTAGGTCCGGGCCTCGGTCCTATTTCGCTTAATTTTCCCAAAACCCATAAATTGACAATGCCGCGGTCGTGACGCCATGTGGCCCCAAATGTCGCCCCCCATGTCGAAACCGCCAACCGCACCCCCGCCGGGCCCCGCTGACGGCCACGAACTTGCCTCTCGTGCCGCGGCGCTCTCCATCATTGAGGGCGTCTTCTCGCGGGCCAAGTCCGCCGACGATCAGTTTGACCGCGCGGTCGTAAAGCTTGAGCCTCGCGACCGCGCCTTTGTGCGACTGCTGGTGGCAACGTTATTGCGCCGCCTCGGCCAGATTGATCTGGTCTTGGGCAATTTTGTCGAGCGCCGCCCGCCGGACCGTGTCGGCATGGTCCTTCGTCTCGGTGTTGCGCAGCTCCTATTCATGGCCACACCGCCCCATGCCGCCGTAGCAACCTCGGTTGCACTCGTCAAACAAGGCGACGAACGCCACGCCGGCCTGGTCAACGCCGTGCTGCGGCGGGTGTCCGAAAAGGGAGCTGCGATGATCGCGGCGCAGGATGCCGCAAGCCTCAATACGCCGATGTGGCTGTGGAAATCCTGGGTCGCCGCCTACGGCGAGCCGGCGGCGCGGGCAACCGCCGAGGCGCACTTGGGCGAGCCCCTGCTCGACATCACGATCAAGGATCCGGCAACGCAAGCCGAATGGGCGCGGCGGTTGGACGCGCGCGCGCTGCCCATCGGCAATCTGCGACGCACGGACGGCGGTCGTATCCAGGACATGGACGGCTTCGCCGAGGGCGCGTGGTGGGTCCAGGACGCCGCCGCCACCTTGCCGGCGAAGATCCTGCTCCATGCCCTGGGAGACCCGCGCGGCAAAACCATCATCGATCTCTGCGCCGCCCCCGGCGGCAAGACCGCGCAACTTGCCGCGGCGGGCTCAACCGTGACCGCCGTGGATTCCTCCGGCGAGCGTCTCGATCTCCTCAGGGCTAATCTCAAACGCTTGCGCCTGCCGGCCGAAGTCGTCGATGCCGACGCCATGACGTGGCGTCCGCGCGAACCGGTCGATGCCGTGCTTCTGGATGCCCCGTGCTCCGCCACCGGCACCATCCGCCGCCATCCCGATCTTCCCTATATCAAGCGCGCTGAAGACATCGCCGGATTCGCCGCCCGGCAGGCCCAGCTGCTTGCCGCCGCGCTCGCCATGGTCAAGCCGGGAGGACTGGTTTTCTGTACCGTCTGCTCGCTGCAGCCGGAAGAACGCCGCCCCGTGGTCGAGGCCGTGCTCGCGGCGAATCCCGAATTTGCGCGGGTGAAAATCTCCAAGGACGCCGTCGCCGGCGAATCGCAGTTCATCGACCATCTCGGCGACCTGCGCACCTTACCCAGCCAGTGGCCTGAACTCTCTAGCCTCGACGGGTTTTACGGCGCACTCTTGCAACGCGCCGAATGCTGACGCCGTCAATTTCCTCCGCCGCCGAACACAGCAGCGCCATCATGACCAAGAAAGCCAACGAAGCCAAAACCCACGACTCGAACGTCGCCGCCCAATTCGGTCCCCGGGCTGCCGCCTATGTGGCGAGCCCGGTTCACGCCGCTGGCGAGGACTTGGCGCAAATCTCCGGACTCGCCCAAGCCCGAAGACCTTCTCGCGCCCTGGACCTGGGCTGCGGCGGCGGCCACGTCAGCTTTCAGTTGGCGGCCCACGCCGGCGAAGTCGTGGCCTTTGACCTTTCCGACGACATGTTGAATGCGGTGATGAAAGAGGCGATCACACGCGGGCTTGCCAACATCGTTCCCGGCCAAGGCAGCGTCGAGCAAATTCCCTTCGCCGATGGCGCCTTCGACTTTGTCGCCAGCCGCTACAGCGCCCACCATTGGCGGAATATCGGCGCCGGCCTTGCCGAGGCTCGGCGTGTCCTCGCCCCTGGGGGCGCGGCGGTGTTTGCCGATTCGGCCTCGCCTAAGAATCCCCTCCTCGACACCTACCTGCAGGCCATCGAATTGCTGCGCGATTCGTCCCATGTACGCGATTATTCCGCGGCCGAATGGATCGCCAATCTAAGAGCCGCGGGTTTTGCGCCGGGCCAGCCCGTGATGCGCCGGGTCCGCCTGGAATTCGCATCCTGGGTCGCGCGCATGGCCACGCCCGAGGTCCAGGTGCGCGCGATTCGCGCGCTCCAGCAGTCCATGCCCGGCGACGTTGCCGAATATTTCGCGCTTGAAGCTGACGGTTCCTTTACCATCGACGCCATGACCATTGAGGCCTCATAAATGGCGCGGCGTCCTCACCGGCGACAAAGTAAGAAATTCCGTGGGCGGCAATGACCGAGAGAAAGCCACTCCATTGGGAATGGATCGTGCTGGCCGCCGCCGGCATGCTCATGGTCACCATGGGTTCGCGCCAGTCGCTCGGGCTTTTGATAGCGCCGATTGACGTTTCCACCGGCCTCGGGGTCGCCGCCATCAGCCTTGCCTTGGCCGTCTCTCAGTTCGTTTGGGGCGCCGTGCAGCCGATTGCCGGCGCGGCCGCCGACCGCTACGGCCCCGGGCGCGTGCTCTGCGTCGGCCTTTTGCTGCTCGCTGCCGGCACCGCGCTCACGCCGTTCGCGTCCTCGGCCGCCGGGCTTACGCTCACTCTTGGCGTCGTGGCTGCAGCAGGTTCGGGCACCGCCAGCTTTTCCGTGTTGATGGGAGCGGCCGGCCGGCTCCTGCCGGTTGAAAAGCGCGGCTTTGCCTCGGGCGTCATCGGGGCGGGCGGCTCCTTCGGACAATTCATCTTCGCGCCGGTCATGCAAAAACTGATCGTTGCCTTCAGTTGGATGAGCGCTTTGTGGTTTGTGGCCGCGATCGTGACCGCCGCCTTGCCGCTGGCGGCGATTCTGCGCCAACCTCGCGAGACCCCAACAGCCGCCCCGATCGTTGCTTTGGGCGGCGGTCTTGGCGCGGCCGTTAAAACCGCGCTCAAGGACCCGAGTTATCTTCTGTTGCATGCAGGATTTTTCACCTGCGGTTTTCATATTGCCTTTCTGGTCACCCACCTGCCCGGCGAAATCGCGCTGTGCGGCTTGTCGGCCTCGGTGGCGAGCTGGTCGCTCGGCATTATCGGCCTTGCCAATATCTTCGGCAGCCTCGCCGCCGGCTGGGGTGTCAGTCGATTCTTGAGCAAACACGTGCTGTTCGCGATGTACGCCTCGCGGGCGCTCATGATCCTCGCCTACCTCGGTGCGCCCAAGACCGCCATGACGTTCTATATTTTTGCCGTCGGCCTCGGCGTAACCTGGCTCGCGACCGTGCCGCCCACGGCCACGGTCGTCGGTAAACTCTTTGGTCAGCGCTACATCTCGACCTTGTTCGGGCTGACGCTGTTCTCGCATCAGATCGGCGGCTTCTTCGGCGCCTGGCTCGGCGGCCTCGCGGTCACGCGCTTCGCCACCTTCGACGGCATGTGGTATGCCGACGCGGCCCTGGCGGCGGCCGCGGCGCTCCTCAATCTACCCATCCGCGAACCGCACCGCGCCCGTGAGGCGGCGGCGTAAGCTGCGGCGCGAAGGCGCCTGTCCCACTGTCCCGGTGCCTAGGCGTGGGACGGTGGGACAGACGTGGTGGGAAAAAAGGGCGCGCCGACAAATAGGATCGATCCCTACTACGCCCGGTTTGGCAGCCTAAGTTTTCCAATGAAATTCCGGCGGTTGATGGTGGAGCTGAGCGGGATCGAACCGCTGACCTCGTCATTGCGAACGACGCGCTCTCCCAACTGAGCTACAGCCCCGCACCAACGCCTAAAGAAGCGAGCAAATTCGCCGCGCCCCCAAAAAAGCGCGCGGAGGATGGGTCGAAAGCGGTGCGAAGTCAAGGCGCGCTGTGGCGCTGCTATGCTTCCTTAACCGTTTGTTTTAGCGCCTGTTTTCGGCTTTTTCCGGTCGCTTGCGCCCGCCCGATTCGCTCAGTAGGGTAGTCTCCAGGTTATTGTTGAACCGACCAGCCTGCGCCCGGTGGCGCCGCGCGGTCTAGAAAGGTCTGCCGGCGCGCCATGAGCACCATTGTCATTCCGTTGCTTCAAGTCTTGAGCGACGCCCTCGGTCTTTACAAATGGGTGGTGGTGATCTGGGTCGTCTTGAGCTGGCTGGTGGCCTTCAATGTCGTCAACAACCACAACCCGCTCGTCGGCAGCATCGGCCGGGCCCTGGACCAAATCGTCGAGCCGGCCTTGCGGCGTATCCGGCGCTACGTGCCCTTGTTCGGCAACATGGACATTTCACCGGTGCTTTTGTTCCTGGTCATTCTGTTTATTCAGCGCATGATCGGCCGTCTCATCATAAATATGGCGCTATAAATTCTTGGCATTCTTCGAAGCCGACAAGGACGGCTTGGTGATCGCCGCCCGGGTCTCGCCCAAGGCCTCGCGCACCGCTATCTTGGGCGTCATGCCCACGCCCGACGGCGAGGCTCTGAAAATCGCGGTTACCGTGCCCCCCGATCGGGGCGAAGCCAACGCCGCCGTCATCGCGCTGTTGGCGAAAATATTCGGCGTTGCTAAAAGCAGCATCGAAGTGATCGCGGGGGAAACCGACCGGCGCAAGAGATTACGCATCGCGGGCGACCCCGCCGCCCTCGCCGCCATCGCCCGACAATGGGTCAAGGTATGACAACCGCTACCATCATCGACGGCAAGGAAGCCTCCGCCCGGCTTAAGGACTGCGTCGCGAAAGCGGTCGCGGATCTGAAGGCAAAGCATGGCCTAGTGCCCGGCCTCGCGACGGTATTGGTGGGCGAAGATCCGGCGAGCCAGGTCTACGTCGCGAGCAAGCAAAAGACCGCCCATGCCCTGGGCATGAATTCCATCCAGCACAATCTCCCGGCCGCCACATCCGAGGCCGATCTGCTCAATCTGCTGCGGAGCTTGAATCCCGATCCCGCGATCAACGGCATCCTCGTGCAGTTGCCGGTGCCCAAACATATCGACACCATCAAGGTCATCACGACAACCGCCGTCGCCAAGGACGTGGATGGACTCCATCCCGAAAGCGCCGGACGGCTTATGTCCGGCAGAGCGGCGCTAGTGTCGTGTACTCCCATGGGCTGCCTCATGCTGATCAAGGACGTGCTTGCCGATCTCACGGGGCTCCACGCCGTGGTCGTGGGCCGCTCAAACCTCGTCGGCAAGCCCGTGGCTCATCTCCTTCTGAATGAGAATTGCACGGTTACGATTGCCCACTCGCGCACGAGGGATCTCGCCGCGATCTGCCGCACGGCCGACATTTTGGTGGCCGCCGTCGGTCGCAAAGAAATGATTCGCGGCGACTGGATCAAGCCGGGCGCGACGGTGATCGATGTCGGCATCAACCGCGTGCCGGCCGCCGGCGGCAAGAACAAGCTTTATGGCGACGTCAACTTCGCCGAAGCCTCCGCGGTCGCGGGCGCGATCACGCCGGTGCCCGGCGGCGTCGGCCTCATGACCGTAGCCTGCCTGATGGTCAACACTTTGAAGGCTTGTGTGACGCAGAACGGTATCACCGACGTCGCGCTGCCGATGCGTCTGCCGCCGCGAGTCTAGAGCAAGCAGCGCGAATTCGGAATCGCTCCGCTTGCTCTAAAACGTGCTGAAATCCGGCGCGCGTTTTTCAAAGAACGCGGTCGCGGCCTCTTTGAATTCCGCCGAGGCCAAGCGTTCGGCAACCGCCTTGTTCTCCAAGGCAACGCGTTCGGCGATCTCTCCGGCATTGCCGCGCAACAACGCCTTGGCCTGGCGCAAGGCCGCCGGCGGCTTCGCCGCCAGTGCGCCGGCCTTTTGCGCGACCACCGTCGTCAAGTCCTCGGGCGCCACGATCGCATTTATCAGGCCGAGCGCGAGCGCCTTCTCGGCGCCGAAGGTGTCGGCCAAAAGCAATAACTCGGCGGCCCACGCCTGACCGACGAGGCGCGGCAGCAGCAGCGTCGAGGCGAATTCCGGCACGATGGCAATGTTGACAAAGGGCAGGTGAAACTTTGCTCCCGGCACGGCGTAGGCCAGATCGCAGTGGAGCAGCAGCGTTGTGCCGATGCCCACGGCCAGGCCGTTGATGGCGGCAATCACCGGCTTTGGAAATGTCGAAAGGGTCCGCATAAAGCGAAACACCGGCGCATCGCCGTCCACGGGCGGGTTTTCCAGGAAATCCTTCAGGTCGTTGCCGGCGGTGAAACTGTCGGCCGTGCCCGTGATCACCACCACGCGTATGGCGGCGTCGGTGGCAGCCGCCTTGAGCGCGGCATCGGCATCGGCGTACATGGAGGAGAGCAGCGCGTTCTTCTTCTCGGGCCGGTTGAAGCGCACCGTCAGGACGCTACCCTCATTTTCAGTGATGACATGTCCGCTCATGGCGCTCGTCTCCCCCGGGTGAAGCGTTATTTCTTCTCGCGCGCCATCTTACCCAGCCGCAGGCGTAGCGCATTGAGTTTGATGAAGCCTTCGGCGTCAAACTGATTGTAAACCGAGTCTTCCTCGAAGGTCACGTAGTCCATGCGGTAGAGCGAATTGGGCGACTTGCGGCCGGTGACCGAGGCCGAGCCCTTGTAAAGCTTCAGCCGCGCGGTGCCGTTGACCCATTCTTGGGTCTGGTCGATGGCGGCCTGGAGCATTTCGCGCTCCGGCGCGAACCAGTAGCCCGTGTAGATCAGCTTGGCGTAGCGCGGCATCAACTCGTCCTTCAGGTGCATGGCCTCGCGGTCGAGGGTTACGCTTTCCACGGCCCGGTGCGCCACGTGCAGCAAGGTCCCGCCCGGTGTTTCGTAGACACCGCGGCTTTTCATGCCGACATAGCGGTTCTCCACCAGATCGAGCCGGCCGACGCCGTGTTTTCCGCCCAGCTCGTTGAGCTTGGCCAGCAGCTTGGCCGGCGAAAGCCTCTCGCCGTTGACGGCGACAGCATCGCCGCGCGCGAATTCAATCTCGACATACTCCGGCGTATCGGGGGCTTTCTCCGGCGACACCGTCAGCCGGAACATGTCGGCGTGGGGTTCCGTCCACGGATCCTCAAGGACCTTACCCTCGTAGGAGATGTGCAAAAGGTTGGCGTCGGTCGAATAGGGGGCGTCGCCACGTTTGTCCTTCGGAATCGGGATCTGGTGCTTCTCGGCGTACGCGATCAGCTTGGTGCGCGAATTCAAATCCCACAGACGCCAGGGCGCGATCACCTTGATGTCCGGCTTTAAGGCGTAGGCCGTGAGTTCGAAGCGCACCTGATCGTTGCCCTTGCCCGTGGCGCCGTGGGCAATGGCATCGGCGCCGGTCTCGACGGCGATCTCGGTCAGGCGTTTGGCGATCAAGGGCCGCGCGATCGAGGTTCCCAGCAGATAGATACCTTCATAAAGCGCGTTGGCGCGGAACATCGGGAAGACAAAGTCGCGGACGAACTCCTCCTTCAGGTCCTCAATGAAGATCTGTTTGATCCCCATCAGCTCGGCTTTCTTGCGCGCCGGCTCCAGCTCCTCGCCTTGGCCGATGTCGGCGGTAAAGGTCACGACCTCGCAGCCCTGCTCGACCTGCAGCCAGCGCAGGATGATCGACGTGTCGAGACCGCCCGAATAGGCCAGCACGACCTTTTTTGCTTTCGCCATTAAGAACGCTCCGCGAGGAACCGAGATGTCCGGAAAAGTCGCGCGCAGTATAGGCAGGACGAGTTCGGGGGCAAGGGTAGGAACGCGAATCGCTCTCGCCCTGAAGGACGGAGAGAACGGGCGTCAAGAGAGAATCGTGCTCCTGAGCCGATAGCGTTCGTAGACCGGCAATGCGCGCCGGTCACAAGTAATCAATTCGGCGCCGTGGCTGGCGGCGGTGGCCGCTACCAGCGCATCGTAGGCCGCGCCGCCGGTCACGCCGTGGGCGGGCAGGCCGAGAACGAAACTTCGATAGGCTGGTTCGCTCAGCCGTAGGAGGGGTTGAGGGAAACGGGCGGCAAGAAAATCGCGGACGAGCTCCGCCGCGACGCGGTGTGGCGGTGGTAGCCGCGTCAGGACCGAATAAGTCTCGAGCGCGCAATGCTCGATCAACCGTAGTTCGCCATCAAGGACGCGCCGCGCGGCTTCATGATGGTCGTGCCAGGACGCGAAGGCGGCGACCACGACACTCGTATCGGCCGCCTTCACCGCCGCACGCGTTCCAAGGTTTCTCGAACCTGCTCGGCGGTCAGAGTGGGCAGTTGCGCGTCGGGAACCGCAACCACACCCTTTCCGCGTTTCTTGAGCTGCATCGCGGTCGGCGCGATTTCGATTTCAAGGCGCCCGTCGCCCGCCCGGATATCCAGGGGCTGGCCGGGCTTCAGGTCCAGGGCTTGGCGCAGCGCTTT
>SHVO01000020.1 GCA_009694245.1 Rhodospirillaceae bacterium
GCGCGACCCTGATCACCCGCGCCGGCGATTCCTACGGCAGCCGGCAGGAATTCGACGCCATGACGCCGATCCTTCCCGGCTTCGAAAAGCAGCCCAAGTTCGTGTTTTAGGGCGCGGCATGGCCGGCGGCGCTTGGCGCGGAATACCGGCGCCAATCTGGGCGCTTGGCTTCACCAGCCTTTTCATGGATGCGGCCTCCGAAGCCATTCACAGCCTTCTGCCGGTCTTTCTCGTCGGCGTCCTCGGCGCAAGGCCGGCTTTACTTGGGCTCCTCGAGGGCCTGACCGCCGGCACCAAGCCTTTCTCAGGAGAGTCCTCAGCGATCGGCTCAAGGCTCGAAAGTCGCTGACCATGGCGGGCTACATTTTAGCGGCGCTGTCCAAGCCGGTTTTTGCCCTGGCGCCGTCCGCCGGATGGGTCTTTTTCGCCCGGATGACGGACCGCTTCGGGAAGGGCATCCGGGGCGCACCGCGGGATGCCCTGATCGCTGATCTGGCGCCCCCAGCGTTGCGCGGGGCGGCTTTCGGGCTGCGGCCAGGCCCTGGACACGGTCGGCGCCATTGCCGGCCCTCTGGGCGCGACCGGCCTCATGCTCGGGCTGGGCCTGGAACTAAGGACCGTTTTTTGGCTGGCAAGCATACCGGCTTGTTTGGCGGTTTTCGTATTGTGGATTGGGGTGAGGGAACCTCCGCACAAAATTGAAATGAATAATGAGTTACAACGCACGACACTGCGCCAAGACTGGCCTTGGCACGGTGGCCGCGCCTTACCGTTGGCCTTCTGGGCGGTGGTGGCCGTTGGCGCAGCGCCGACAATGGCTCGCTTCAGCGAAGCCTTCTTGATCTTGCGGGCCCAGGAAGCCGGCCTTGGGCTGGTCTATCTGCCGCTCGCACTTGTGGTCATGAATGTAGTCTACGCCGCCGCGGCTTACCCGGCCGGCGCGATGTCGGAGCAGATTTCGCCCTCTTAACTGCTGGCCGGCTGCTGCGGGGTGCTTTTGGGAGCCGACGCGGCCTTTGCCTTTGGGGACGGCTTGGCCTGGACCTTTGGTGGGGTAGCGCTATGGGGGCTGCACATGGGCCTGACACAGAGTGTGTTAGCGGCTCTGGTGGCCGCCGCTGCGCCGGAGGCTCTGCGCGCGACAGCCTTCGGACTCTTCAATCTGGTGACCGGTTTGGTTGCTGTCGCCGCGAGCAGCCTGGCCGGTGTTCTGTGGCAGGCTTTCGGATCGACGGCGACGTTCACGGCCGGCGGCGTTTTCGCCTTGGGTGCGTTGCTGGGCATTGCCGCCCTGGCGCCGATGTTGAAGATTCGTTAGCTGCCGCGCGCGCATAATGCGGATCTTGAGCGGAACGATCGCAGTCCCGGCAAAGATATTAATGCCGCGATCCTTGGTTGAAAAAATCCCGTGATCGCAAGCGCATAAATGAATTCGGTGGCACTTCAGGTAGGCATCGGATAGAGCTAAGCGCCCGCGGTACGGACGGGCGGTTGGATGAAAAAGTTGACGGACGGAATCTCCATGACAGGTAACAATAATTTGTCGGCACGACCAGTAACCGCAACGGTGAGCGCGAGGCCCGCTCTCCTGGCCGGTGCCGCGCTGATCATTCCCCTCATCTCCCTTGGCGCGCCGGCTTTCGCGGATACCTTGGCCGAGGCCATGTCGATGGCCTATCAGGGCAACCCGAATCTTCTGGCGGCCCGCGCTCAATTACGCGCGGTCGACGAAACTGTGCCGCAGGCGCTGTCCGGCTGGCGCCCAACCCTGACCGTCAACGGCAACGTTCAGAACAATCGTTCTGAGAACACGATTTTTTCGGGCGGGGGTGTTGGCCAGGTGGTCACCGGCGGCACCACCAAGCGAACCCAGCAACAGGCTAACGCTCAATTTACCCAACCGGTGTTTCGCGGCTTCCGTACTTGGGCGGGCACATCCCAGGCCAAGAACCAGGTATCCGCGCAACGCGCACGCCTACAGGCGACTGAAGGCCAAGTCCTTTTACAAGTGGCCACGGCCTATTTCGACATACTGCAGTTTCAGGCTGTGGCCGATCTCACCATGAACAACGTTCAGGTGCTGACCCGTCAACTGGAGGCCACCGAAGATCGCTTCCGGGTCGGTGAGCTGACCCGTACCGATGTCGCCCAAGCCCAAGCCAGCCTTGCCGGTGCGAAAGCATCGTTGGTCCAAGCGGAAGGCGACCTGCAGCAGGCGCGCTCGGCCTATACCAACGTCGTCGGTAAGGCGCCCGAACAATTAACCGCGCCGGCATTGCCCGGAAATCTTCCCGGTTCCTATCTAGCGGTCATCGACGCCGCTACCAACCGTAATCCCAGCTACATTGCGGCCGACTTCACCGCCAAGGCCTCCGATGACAATGTGACGGTGGTGCAAGGCGAACTGCTGCCATCCATCAACCTGGTCGGCCAGTACCAGCGCGGATGGAATACGGTCGCTGATAAATCCAGAAGCGAGTCAGTCGTCGCGCAGGCTACCCTTGTCGTGCCGATCTATCAGCAGGGGGCGGAATATTCGCGTTTGCGGCAAGCCAAGCATACCGCCGGACAGCAGCGTTTTACGGCCGATCAGGCGCGTCTCGACGCGCGCAACGCCGCAACCCAGGCCTGGGAGAGTTTCGTCGCCACCACCGCCAGCATTGAATCGTTCAAAGCTCAGATCAATGCTAATGAAATCGCGCTCGAGGGTACGCAGCGCGAAGCCGAAGTTGGTTCGCGCACGGTCCTCGACGTTCTCAACGCCGAGCAGACGCTTCTAAACTCCCGGGTGAGCCTGGTGCGGACCCAGCGCAATCAGTTCGTGGCGGCCCATCAATTGCTATCCACCACGGGTTCCTTGACCGGCGAGGGGATGGCCCTGTCCGGACCCATCTATGACCCGACCGCACACTATACCGACGTCGAGTTTCAAGCCTTCGGTGCTGGCGTCGACTTGGTCAAGGCTCCCACGGCGGCGACCGCACCTTAACTTGTGGGTTGCCACCGGGGCCGCTTTCGCCTGAATCCATCAAATTTGGCCTGCAGCTAAATTGTTGTCCTTGTTATAGAATTCTTTAACACTTTGATCTAAGTTACCCCGAAATCCCGGCAAAAAGCCGGTGGGGAGTGGTCAAACTACGTGAGCGCCGACAACCAACAAGAGCCTTCGATGGAGGACATTCTAGCCTCCATACGAAAGATTCTGTCCGAAGATGAGGCCGAGCCAGCCAAGCCCGAGCCGGCTAAAGCTGCGCCCCCGCCGCCGCCAGCGCCCGAACCCATGATAATGGAACCGGAGCCGGAACCGGAACCGGTGATGGCCGAGCCCGGGGAGCCGGTCGCCTCGATTTTTGATCCCGAGCCCGAGGAAGAGCCGGCCTTTAATCCAGAATTCGAACCGCCGCTGCAGCTCACGGACTCAATGTACGCGGACCCGGAGCCCCAATACGAACCGGAGCAGGCGCCGTCTTTTGGCCAGCAATTCTACGACACGAGCTATGGCGAGGGATTGGTATCCGATCCGGTGGCCGCCGCGTCGGGAGCATCGATCGCCCAACTTGCCCAGGCCGTCGCCCGCGAGCGGGCCGTGGCGCTCGGGAATCATGGTCTGACGCTAGAGCAATTGGTGCGCGAGATTTGTACGCCGATCCTCAAGCATTGGCTTGACATCAACTTGCCGTACATGATCGAGCGCATCGTCAAGCAGGAAATCGAGCGTATCGCTACCCGTTCCGACAGGACGTAATTCCCAAAATTTGGCGCTTTGTGCCCTGCTTTTTGGCGGGACGATGGCGATTGTCGAACCTTGGCACCGGTCCGGTTGCGCAATGCCGTCCGGGCAGGTACATCCTTTAACCTTCACGCGAGTTTGGAAGGTAGCGGCCGTTCTCCATGACCATGCTCGACAAGACCTATACGCCGGGCGAGGTGGAAGAGGCGCTTTACGCGCGTTGGGAACGGGCGGGCGATTTCGCCGCGCATCCATCGTCTGCGGCCAAGCCCTATACCATCATGATGCCGCCGCCCAATGTCACCGGCAGCTTGCACATCGGCCACGCACTGACCTTCACCCTCCAGGATATTCTCATCCGCTATCGCCGCATGACCGGTCGGGATGCTTTGTGGCAGCCCGGCACCGACCACGCCGGCATCGCGACGCAGATGGTGGTCGAACGCCAGCTCGCCGAGTCAGGGAGCAACCGCCGCGACCTGGGCCGCGAGACCTTCGTCCGTCGCGTCTGGGCCTGGAAGGAACAGTCGGGCGGGGTCATCACCCATCAGCTCCGCCGCCTCGGCGCCTCGCCGGATTGGGCGCGCGAACGCTTCACCATGGACGAGGGCCTTTCCCGGGCCGTGACCAAAGTGTTTGTTGATCTTTATCGCCAGGGCCTGATCTACCGCGACAAGCGCTTGGTCAACTGGGACCCGAAACTGCACACCGCCATTTCCGACCTCGAAGTCGAGAACCGCGAGACCAAAGGCAAGATGTGGTTTTTCAAATATCCGGTGGAAGGCGAGACGGACGTCTTTATCACCGTCGGCACGACGCGGCCCGAAACCATGCTCGGCGATACCGGCGTCGCCGTCCATCCCGACGACGCGCGTTACAAACATCTCGTCGGCAAACACTGTCTCTTGCCCCTGGTGGGGCGCAGCATCCCGATCGTCGCCGACGACTACGCCGACCCGGCGAAGGGTTCGGGCGCGGTCAAAATCACGCCGGCCCATGACTTCAACGACTTCGCCGTAGGTAAACGCAACAATTTGGCGATGATCAATATTTTCGACCAGGACGCGAAGCTCAACGCGAACGCGCCGGAAAAATTCCGCGGTCTCGACCGCTTTAAAGTGCGCGACATGGTCGTGGCCGAGATCGAGGCCTTGGGGCTCTTGGAGAAGATCGAAGCCAATGCCATGACCGTGCCCTACGGTGACCGCTCCGGCGTGGTTATCGAGCCCTGGCCCACCGACCAATGGTACGCCGACGCCCATACGCTCGCGCAGCCGTGCATCAAGGCGGTGGAAGAGGGGCGCACGCGCTTTGTGCCCAAGAATTGGGAAAACACTTTCTTCGAATGGATGCGCAACATTCAGCCGTGGTGCATCTCGCGCCAGCTGTGGTGGGGTCACCAGATACCGGCGTGGTACGGGCCGGAGAAGACCGAAGACCGCTTACATTTCAATCAGCTTAAAGCTTTTGTTGCGGCATCGAAAGAAGAGGCCTTTGCAGAAGCTCGCGCCTTCTATGAACTCGACGATATCTATCTCGTTGAAGACAAAGCAACCGCCGTTGCAGAATGGGTAAGTGCCAGACGTTCAAGTCCGGATACCAAGCCGTCGCGTGTGCCGATGTGGCGCGACCAAGACGTGCTCGATACCTGGTTTTCATCGGCGCTCTGGCCGTTCTCGACTCTCGGCTGGCCCGATAAAACGCCCCAAGTAGAACGTGACCTCGCGCGCTATTATCCCGGCGATGTGCTGGTCACGGGCTTTGACATCATCTTTTTCTGGGTCGCCCGCATGATGATGATGGGCATCCACTTCATGGGCGACGTGCCCTTCCGCGACGTCTACATCCACGCCCTGGTGCGCGACGAGAAGGGCCAGAAGATGTCGAAGTCCAAGGGCAACGTCATGGACCCCTTGGACCTTTGCAACGTCTACGGCACCGACGCCGTACGCTTTACGCTGACGGCCATGGCCGCCCAAGGGCGCGACATCAAGCTGGCCGAAACGCGCATCGCCGGGTATCGCAATTTTGTCACCAAAATCTGGAACGCCGCGCGCTTCTCGCAAATGAACGAATGCGCGATCATGGCCGACTTCGATCCGCGCGGGGTCAAGACCACGCTCAACAAGTGGATCGTCGCCAAGACCGTCGAAGCCGCGGCCGCGGTTGCCAGCGCGATCGAGGCCTACCGCTTCAACGACGCCGCCAACGCGCTCTACCAATTTACCTGGGGTATCTTCTGCGACTGGTACCTGGAGTTCGCCAAACCCGTGTTTCAAGGAAACGACGCGCCCGCCAAGACCGAGACCCGCGCCGCCACCGCCTGGGTGATCGACCAGATCCTGCTGATCGGCCAGCCGATGATACCGTTTGTCACGCAAACCCTGTGGGAGAGGCTGGCCGAGGCCGCGAATATCAAGCGACCGGGCGTGCTGATGAAACAAGTCTGGCCGAAGTACAAGATTCCGGCCGCACCCGGCCCCGAAGCCGAGATGGACTGGGTGGTCGATGTCATCAGCAAGATCCGCTCGGTCCGTACCGAGATGAACGTTCCGGCGGGCTTGCAGATGGCCGCGACCATGAAGGATGCCAGTGCCACGGCGAAGGCGCGGCTTGCCACGCACAACGGCTTGATTTGCGCCAATGCGCGGTTGGCCTCGATCGTGATCAATGAGTCGTCTGTCGCCAACGCCGCGCAGGTCGTCGTCGGCGAGGGCACGGTGCTCTTGCCGCTCGAAGGCGTTATCGATATCGCCAAGGAACGCGACCGGTTGAGAAAAGAGATCGCCAAGATAGAGAGCGACATCGCCAACGACGACAAGAAGTTGACCAACGACGCGTTCATCGCTAAAGCGCCGCCCGAAGTGGTTGAGGAAATCCGCGAGCGCCGCGCCGGAGCCGAAGCCGCGCGGGCTAAAATGAGCGAGGCGTTGGCGAGGATAAGTGCGGCTTAGAATGCCCCTGTCGTCCTCGGGCTTGTCCCGAGGACCCAGGGTTGCGAGACTGGATGCGTGCGGGAGGCGTAGCGCTCTGTGCATGCATCGCACTTTGTAATCCTGGATGCCTGGGACAAGCCCGGGCATGACGAACAAGGTCAAGGACATACCCATGCTCGACGACGGAAAGAAGCTCCCGAAATTCGATAAATCCAAAATGCCCAGCCGGCACACCACGGCAGGGCCTTCGCGCGCACCGCACCGCTCCATGTACTACGCCATGGGGCTAACGGAGGATGAGATCAACGCGCCCCATGTCGGCGTCGCCACCTGCTGGAACGAAGCCGCCCCATGCAACATCGATCTTAGCCGCCAGGCCCAAGTGGTGAAGGAAGGGGTTCGTTCCGGTGGCGGCACGCCGCGCGAGTTCACCACCATCACCGTCACCGACGGCATCGCCATGGGTCACGACGGGATGAAATCCTCGCTGGCCTCGCGTGACTGGATCGCTGATACGGTCGAGCTGACCATGCGCGGCCACTCTTACGATGCCATGGTTGCCCTTGCCGGTTGCGACAAGAGTTTGCCTGGAATGATGATGGCGATGCTGCGCCTCAACGTGCCTGCGGTGTTCCTCTACGGCGGCGCCATCATGCCGGGGAAATTCCACGGCAAAGACGTGACGATCGGCGACGTCTTCGAGGGCGTCGGCCAACACGCCGCCGGCGCTATGAGCGCTGCGGACCTGCACGAGCTGGAGTGTGTGGCCTGTCCGTCGGCCGGCGCCTGCGGCGGCCAGTTCACCGCCAACACCATGGCCACGGTCAGCGAAGCCATGGGCTTAGCGCTTCCGGTCTCGGCCAGCGTGCCCACGAGCTATACTTCGGCGCGCGATCACTACGCCAAGGCCGCCGGCCGAACGGTGATGGATCTCTTGCGCCTCAACTTGCGCCCGCGCGACATCGCCACCCGCAAAGCCTTCGAGAATGCCGCCCGGGTTGTGGCCGCATCGGGTGGCTCCACCAACGCCGGGCTGCACTTGCCGGCCATGGCCCATGAAGCCGGCATCAAGTTCGACCTCGACGACGTTTGCGCGATCTTCAAGAAGACGCCCTATATCGGCGATATGAAACCGGGCGGGCGCTACGTCGCCAACGACCTCTATAAGGTGGGCGGGATTCCGATCCTGCTCAAGGCGCTGCTCGATGGCGGCTATCTGCACGGCGATTGCATCACCGTGACGGGCAAGTCGCTCGAGGACAACCTGCGCGACGTGGTGTTCCCGACGGATCAGGACGTTGTCCGCCCGACGTCAAATCCACTTTCGCCCACGGGCGGTGTCGCCGGCCTCAAGGGCTCGCTCGCGCCCCAGGGCTGCATCGTCAAGGTGGCAGGACTCAAAATGCGCAAGTTCCGTGGCCCCGCCCGCTGCTTCGACAGCGAGGCCGAGGCCTTCGCCGCCGTTCAGGTACGTAAATACAAAGTAGGCGAGGTGATCGTCATCCGCTACGAAGGCCCGCGCGGCAGCCCGGGGATGCCGGAGACGCTCTCGACCACCGGGGCCTTGTCGGGACAAGACATGGGCGACAAGGTGGCGCTGGTCACCGATGGGCGGTTCTCCGGTGCCACGCGCGGCTTTTGTGTCGGCCACGTCGGACCCGAAGCCGCGGTCGGCGGCCCGATCGCGCTGGTGAAAGACGGCGACATCATCAGCCTCGATGCCGACGGCAACACCATCGATATTGAAGTTTCTAAGGAGGAGCTCGACCGCCGCCGCGCCCAATGGAAGCCGCGCACCAACAACTACCAGTCCGGCGTCTTGTGGAAATACGCCCAGCTGGTGGGCGATGCCTGCAAGGGCGCGGTCACGCATCCCGGTGCCGCGGCCGAGACTCACGTTTACGCCGACATCTAGCGCCGAAGGCCGCGCACGCCCGAATTACGCCGATCCTCTTGAAACCGGAGGGCCCATGACCGCTTCGTCGCACAGTGTCGCGGGCATCATTGCCCGTTTTCTGCGCGCCCGGGGCGTCGATCGGATCTTCTCGCTTTGCGGCGGGCACATCATGCCGATGTGGATGGCGATCGAAGCCGAGGGCATCCGCATCATCGACGTCCGGGACGAGCGCGCCGCCGTCCATATGGCCCAGGCCCACGCCGAAGTCACCGGCACCCTCGGCGTCGCCGTGGTGACCGCCGGGCCCGGCGTGACCAACGCCATCACCGGCATCGCCAACGCCCATGTCGCGCGGGCGCCGGTTTTGGTGCTCGCCGGCAAGCCGCCGCTGCCGCAGGAAAATCGCGGCGGTCTCCAGGACATGGACCACACGGCGCTGCTTGGCTCCATCACGCGCTATGCGCGCACGGTGCGCGAGCCGGCGCTGGCGCTGCAGGAACTTGACGAGGCCGTCGCCCGGGCCCTCGGCGAAGGCGGCGACCCCGGCCCTGCGTTCCTCGACTTTCCAACCGATGTCTTGCGCACCGAATTACCGCGCGACGATCATGACGGGGGGCGCTACCGCCCCAGGGCACCGGACGTCCTGCGGCCCGACCCGGCGTGCGTGATGCCGGCGGTGGAGCTGCTGTGGGCCGCCAAGAAGCCGCTGGTCATTTCCGGGCGAGGGGCACGGCGCGCGGGCGCCGCCCTTGACCGGTTCCTGGCTCGCCTGGGCGCGCTGCATCTTGATACCGGCGAAAGCCGCGGTCTCATCCCCGAAAGCCATCCTTCCGGCGTCGGCGCTATGCGCGGCGCGGTGATGCAAGATGCCGACGTGATCGTCACCGTCGGCAGGCGCCTCGATTTTCAGCTCGCCTTCGGTTCACCGGCGATCTTCGGCGCGGCGAAGTTCATTCGCATCGCCGACGCGCCCTCGGAATTGCGCGACAATCGCCCCGGCGACGTCGAGATATTCGCCGATCCGGCGCTGGCGCTGGGTGCCATGCTTGCGGCCGCCGGCAACCGTAATACGTCTGTCGATGCGGCGTGGGCGGAGGGTTTGCGCGCCAAGCACGAGACGCGGGTCGCCAAACACCGCCTCGCCATGGCGTCGGCGCGCGACGATGCCGCCGGGCGCATGCATCCCGACCGGCTGCTGTCCGCGCTCCAGGCCCGGCTCAGGGATGACTCGATCCTGGTCACCGACGGCGGCGACTTTCTCAGCTTCTGCCGGGTGGGGCTTTCTGCGTCGACGGTTCTCGATCCCGGCTCCTTCGGCTGCATTGGCGTCGGCGTCCCCTTCGGCATTGCCGCCGCGCTCGCCTGTCCGGACCGGAACGTAGTCGTGGCGACCGGCGACGGCGCCTTCGGCTTCAACGCCATCGAGATCGATACCGCCGTGCGCCACCGCGCGCCGCTGGTCATTGTCGTCGCCAACAACGGCGCCTGGCAGATCGAAGTCCACGATCAGCGGACCACCCATGGCAAGGTTTTCGGCACGGAACTTCAATTCGCCGATTACGCCGCCATGGCGCGCGCCTTCGGCATGCACGGCGAGCGCGTCGAAAGAGCCGGCGATCTCGGCGCGGCGCTGGACCGGGCCTTTCGCCATCGGCCGGCTCTAGTCGACGTCATCGTCTCGCCCGACGCCGTGTCATCGGACGCGAAGTCCGGTCTCGCCTGGGTGCCCGATCTTCAGCCGCTGGCGGCCTGGGACGCCGCCGAGCGCGCGTGGCGGCAAAGGCCCGGTTTTTAGATCCAGCCCAGAACGCTGGCGAGGATGACGACCGTCGCACCCCAGCCTACGGCATGCGACGCGGCGGACATGCAGAGGCCGCAATCGCCAGAAGGGCGGAAACGCCAAGTCGCCGTAGCGGTGGTTTCATCCTGGACACGGCAGCCAAGCCCTCCAACCTCGGAAAGTGGGACGGACCCTGTTCAAGAATGACGGGGCCCGCCCTAGTCTAGGTCCCGGTTTAGTTTCTTAAATAAGCGGCGCCTTCGACATGCGCACTTGGAGCTTGCCGTAGGGGTTGTCGGTGTACTGCATCACCACGGCCTTGGGGATGTTCTCGACACCGTCGACCACCGTGTTGATCGCCCTCAAGCGCTTGATGAACACCAGCTTGGACATATAGTCTTCGGCCTCGAGGCGATCCTGGTAGTGCTCCTGCGCCTGCCACTGATCGATCTTGATGTTCTTCTCAACGCACATGTTGTAGGTCAGCTCGGTCATGCCGAAGGAGCGCTTCGGGCGCGAACCTTGCGGCGTCGGCGCGGCGGCAGCGACCGCCGGCTTGGCACCCGGCTTCGGGAGCTCGCTGCTGTAGATCGCGCCGGCGCTGCCGTAGTTGAAGTAGCGACTGTCGGGCTTCATGTACTTGGTGATGATTTCCGAAAAGCCCGGGCCCGAGACGCCGTCCGAGAAGAAGTCGATGCCCTTGGGGAAGGCCTTCTTCACCTGGTCCTCGAAATCGCGGGCGCGGTAGTCGATGGCTGGGATGCCGAATTGGTCGGTCACCCACTTGGCGCGGTCGGCGCCGCCGCCGAAGCCGATGACGTGGCAGCCCTTGTATTGCAGCATTTGCGCGACCATGGCGCCGACCGAACCGGTGGTGCCGGCCACCGCGCACCAGTCGCTGGGCAACATCGGGCCGGATTCACGGATGCCGAAGTAGGCGGTCGTGCCCGAGGTGCCGAAAATGTCCATCAGCACGTCGGCGGAATGCATCTTCAGCATCACCGGGCGGAAGACATAGCCCCACGGATTGTTGGTGCCGTTCAGCTGCTTGACCAGCTCGCTCGGCAGATCGTAGCCCGGCTGCGGGCCGTCTTCGGCGCTGATGACCTGGTGGTCCTGCCAGCCGCCGAGGCAGGCGATGACGTCGCCTTCCTTGTAGGTGCGGTCGCGGCTTTGCAGCACGCGCGCGAGGGTATAGTTGGTGTTGTCGGTCTCGCCGGGCTTGGTGAGGCCGCCCGGGCTCATGCGGTCGCGCGTCGCCGAGTGGACATTGAACAGAATATTTTGGATCAGGCACTGGCCCTCTTTGATCTGCGGCATCGCTGGCTCGGTCAGCTTGAAGTTGGCTTCCGAGATCTTCTTGTCGACCACGGGCGTAGCCACCACCCACCTCTTATAGGTCTTGGGCGATTCCGCCGCCCAAGCGACGCCGCCCCACCCGCGAAACGGCGCGAGCAACGACGTAGCCACTGCGGCTGTTCCGGCGCCGCGGAAAATCCCGCGGCGGCTTACGGCATTTTGTTCATCAGTCATCGGCGTTCTCCCCAAGTTAAATGCTTAGCTCGCACCACACCGGCGTGTGGTCCGAGGCTTTTTCCTGGCCGCGCGGGCCTTTGTCGATGCCGGCATTGACCAGCGCGTCGGCCGCCACAGGCGATGCCAGCAGGAAATCGATCAGCAGGCCGTGGTCCTTCTGCCAGGCGCCGGCCTGGTAGTCCCAGTAGGAATACTGGTGGGGCTTGGTGTTGAAGGCGCGAAAGGCATCGGTCAGGCCGAGGTGCAGGAGCGCCCTAAAGCGCGCGCGGCTTTCCGGCTGCAGCAACGCATCGTCCTTGAAGACGCGCGGATCATAAACGTCATCATCCTTGGCAATGACGTTGTAGTCGCCGCCGTAAATCCGCATTTCGCTGTCGGCCAGGCCGCGTTTGATCTGGGCGTAAAGGCGATTTATCCAGGCGAGCTTGTAGGTGAATTTCTCGGAGCCCAAGGGATTGCCGTTGGGCAGGTAGATCGAGGCCACGCGCAAGCGGCCGAACACCGTGGCTTCCAGGTACCGGGCTTGGGCGTCGCCATCGTCGCCGGGGAGCCCTGGCGCCGCGTTCTCGATCGGTGACTTGGAGAGGATCGCCACGCCGTTGTAAGTCTTCTGGCCGTGGCTGGCGAGGTTATAGCCCAGTTCCTCGATCTCCAGGCGCGGAAAGGCGTCGTCGACGCATTTCAACTCCTGCAGCAGCACCACGTCGGGCCGGGCCTCTTTGAGCCAGGCCAGCACATTGGGCAGCCGGGCCCTGACAGAGTTCACGTTCCAGGTGGCGAGCTTGATCTTGCGTGGCGGCGAGGGGGGCAAGCGGTTCCATCCGTGCAGTGGCAACGCTCGCCCATGCTGACACCGCCACCCATGATCGGCAAGGCGCGAAAAACCGGGTGCCCGTGTTAAGCTCGTCCATGGACGTCACGCGACTTCTTCGGCTGGGGCTTGCCTTGTGTCTTTACAGCCTTCCGGGGCAGCCCGCCGGTGCCGCCCAACCTTCGACATGCACGCCTTATCGCAAGCCGATCACGCTCGGGTTTAAGATACTCGCGCCGGCGCCGGCGGTGAAGTAACGCACCATTCCCGCCAGTCGTCCCCGGGCCTGTCCCACTGTCCCAGGCCCAGGCACTGGGACAGTGGGACAGGCCCGCGTAGAGCCGTTAGGCCGAGAACGAGGTTCCACACCCACAAGTGGAGGTGGCGTTGGGATTGCTGATGCGGAAGGACGCCGCCATCAAGTCGTCGGCATAGTCGATCTGGCAGCCCTTCAACAGATCCATGGAGGTCTCGTCGACCACCAGCTTCGCCCCGAAGAACTCAAAAACCTGGTCGTCGGCGGTGGCGTCCGCGTCCATGCTGAAATTGTAGGAAAAGCCCGAACACCCGCCGCCCGAGACCGCGAGACGCAGCATCAGGGCTGGGTTGCCTTCGCCTTCGGCCAGCACGGCCACACGGGCGGCTGCGGCCGGGGTCATCACCAGAGGAGCGGCTTCGGCGGATATGCTGTTCATAGCCCTAACTTAGGCCGGTAAGGCCGAGGTTTCAAGGTTGGCGGGATTGCGGGGGATCGCGATCCGGACTAATTGATGTATTTACATTATTTGACCGGCGCTAATCCCTGACATAAAGGATCATTCGCATGAGTTCCGTTCGCGCTGTGGCCGTCGTCGTCGGCAGCCTTCGTAAGGATTCGATCAACCGCAAGCTGGCCCAGGCTTTGGCCGGCCTCGCCCCCAGCACGCTGAAATTCGAGTTTGTCGAGATCGGCGAGTTGCCGCTCTACAATCAGACCTCGACGCTGCGCCGCCGCCGGCCTGGGTGAGCTTCCGCCAGAAGATCAAAACGGTTGACGCGGTACTGTTTGCAACCCCGGAGTATAACCGCTCGGTGCCGGGCGTTTTAAAGAATGCCATCGACATCGGTGCGCGGCCCTATGGCCAAAGTGTGTGGGACATAAAGCCCGCCGCTGTCGTCACCGCCTCACCGGGCGCCATTTTGGCGGCTTTGGCGCCAACCACCACCTGCGCTAGTCGCTGGTATTTCACAATATGCCGGCAATGCAGCAGCCCAAAGCCTATCTCACGGTCGGCGATGGTTATTTCGCCGCCAACGGCAAGATCGCCGCCGAACGCGCGCGCGGCTACGCCAAAAAGATCATCGACAGCTTCGCGGCCTGGATCGAGACCAACCTGAAATAGGTGTGCCCGATTGCTAAGCGATTGATTGCTATTCGGTGCGGGCGACGCGAAAGCCGATGAAGTTGTCGTTGTCGCCTGGGGTGAAGGCGTCGCGGAAGGCGTCACGGATGCGCACCGGCAAGCTCGCCCACGATCCGCCGCGCATGATCCTGAGGCCGCAATCGCCGGTGAGGCGCGCACTGCCATCAATCGGACCGGTCGCCGGATTTTCGTCCCAGCAATCCTCGACTCACTCCCAAAGATTGCCGCTCAAGTCATGGAGCCCGAAGGCGTTGGGCGGAAAACTTCCCACCGGAGCGGCCAGTTCCCACTGATCGGCGCCCTCGACAAAGCCGCCGCAGCATTCATCCATGCCATAGTTGGCGCGGTCGCGACGTGGCGCCGAGTCCCAGGAATATTGCGTGCTGGCGCCGGCGCGGGCGGCGTATTCCCACTCGGCTTCACTGAGCAGGCGATATTTCATATTAGTTTTCGCCGATAGCCACTTCACGAAAGCTTGGGCATCGCTCCAGTCGACGTGAGTAACGGGGCGAGTCCCGCGCTCCTTGCCCTGGCGCTCGGTCCGGCCACCGCGGCAGCCGGTTTCGGCGAGGCAAGCATCCCATTCATCGAAGGTGACTTCAAACTTTCCCACGGCTAGGGGATAGCCGATGGTGACCTTTCGTTGCGGCCCCTCGTTCTTTGAACGGCCTTTCTCGTCTTCGGGCGAACCCATCATGAAGGCTTGCTGCGGCAGAACCACCATCACCGGGCACGCGGCGCAATCCTTGAATTCAGTGCCCGGCGTGAACGGTGTTGAGGACTGGGCAAGCGCTCCGGCGCTGAGAAGTGTGATGGCGGTCAATGCGCCAACGGCGCGCGGGAATGGCATGGGCGTGGCGAGGCCTCTAAGCATGTAAAATCGCGGAAAAGCCTAACACAACTTATCTGCGAATCACCTGCGAAACCGCGACTTTCGACATTTCATGGCCAAAATTGAAAATAGCTTCTACTGGGACGGGCCAACGTTCAGGGTGGCTAAATGTCGAAGTCCGCCACCGGCTTGCCGCAGGCTTGGCGGGCCTGTTATTGCTTAGGGCAGACAATTTTGGGTTGCTGGCGCGGCTCTCTGTGCCCAACCGTAAAAGGGCTCCGCACATGTTTGATCATGTCTGGTGATATCGCGAAGCTCGCGGGTTGCTTCACGGTTCTCGTGACAGACCCGGCCAAGAGCCGTGGTCGGTTGCATGGCGAGGAGGAATCGGCCACGCGCACGGTCTATCAGCGTGACCGCGACCGAATAATTCACTGCGGCGCCTTCCGGCGCTTGAAATATAAGACCCAGGTGTTCGTTTACGGCGAAGGCGAGAACTACCGCACCCGGCTCACGCATAGTTTGGAAGTCGCACAGATCGCCCGGTCGATCAGCCGTTTTGTCGGCCTGAACGAAGACCTTGCCGAGGCTTTGGCGCTTGCTCACGATCTGGGCCACACCTGCTTCGGCCATGCCGGCGAGGACGTGCTGCAGGAATGCATGGCGACCTACAACGGCTTCGATCACAACGCCCAGGGTTTGCGCATCGTCACCAAGCTCGAGCACCGCTACGCGGCTTTCGACGGACTCAACCTGACCTGGGAATGCCTGGAAGGCCTGGTCAAGCACAATGGCCCGATCGCCGCCAAGCCCGGCAAGCCGGTGCCGCTCGCCATCGCCGAATACAACGCGGTGCAGGACCTGGAAATGGCGACCTGGCCGGGAGCCGAGGCGCAGGCGGCAGCGATTTCCGACGACATCGCTTACAACGCTCACGATTTCGACGACGGACTTAAAGCCGGCTTGTTTCCGCTCGAAGCTGTGATGGAGTTGCCGCTGGTGGGTTCGATCTTCCAAGGCATTGCTGCCCGGTATCCGAACCTTGAAAAGAGCCGCCTGATTCACGAAGCCCTGAGGGGCATGATCGCCGCCATGGTCAACGACGTGATCATGGAATCGCATCGCCGATTCTTGGCGCTCAAGCCGGCGTCGACCGCCGATGTGCGCGGACTGGGTCAACCGCTCGTCGGGTTTTCGCCAGGCATGGCGGCAAACGAAAAAGCGCTGAAAAAATTCCTGTTCGCTAACATGTACCGCCACACGCGGGTCAATCGCATGACTAGTAAGGCCAAAAGGATCGTGCGCGATCTGTTCGATTTGCTGTTGGCCGAGCCGCATCTTCTTCCCGAGGATTGGCGGGCCGGGATCGACGGTCCCAAGGCCATGAAGACCGCGCGGCGGGTGGCCGACTACATCGCCGGCATGACCGACAAATTTGCCCTCGACGAACACGCACGGTTGTTCGATCCGACGGTGAAACCTTAGGTGTGACTTGCCGAAAAATGTCATTGCCGCGACAGCGTCCATTCCCGGCGCGCCGGCACCGTTTCACGGAGTGATGCATGTATAGTCCACCGCAGTTTAGAGAAGAGCGAATCCCCGTCTTGCAGCAGGCAATTCGCGAGCTTGCCTTCGGAACACTGGTCACGCCCGGTGAATTCGGATTTGAGGCCAGTCATCTGCCGATGCTGATGGATCCCGAACCCGCGCCGCGAGGCGTGCTGCTTGGGCATATGGCGCGCGCGAATCCACAATGGAAAACGTTGCCCGCGTGCGCCCGGGCGCTCGCCATGTTTGTCGGACCGAATTCCTTCATCACGCCTTCATGGTATGCGACAAAGGCCGAAACCGGAAAAGTCGTTCCGACTTGGAATTACATCGCTATCCATGCCCACGGCGAGATCGAATTCTTCGACGATCCGGGGCGGCTACGCGAACATGTCAGCCGCCTGACGGATGCGCACGAGGCTTCGCGCGCGATACCGTGGGCGGTAACCGACGCCCCAGCGGATTACATCGACAAGCTACTTGGGGGAATTGTCGGATTTAAGCTGACCATCGCGCGCCTAGAGGGAACGTGGACGATGAGCCAGAATCGCGACGAACCGGATCGGGCGGGTGTCCACGCTGGATTGATTCAAGAAGGCGGTGCGGCTCAGAAGGCTGTAGCGAAAATAATGGCAGGCCAGTGAGTCCAAGGGGCTAGCCGGTTACAAGATCCGCCGTGCAGGCACGACACTTGATAGCCTTGATGGGAATCGTCGAGAAGCATTTCGGACAGGTCTTTTCCGATGGCGCCGGCGGCGGCTCGTTGCGTCCCATGGCGGATTTTAGCCGGTTAATCTGGCGCACCAGGATGAATACGGCAAAGGCGACGATCGTAAAATCGATAACCGTGTTGACGAACAAACCGTAGGCAATAACCGGCGCGCCGGCCGCTTTAGCCTCGGTGAGGCTGGTGTAATCCACACTTGACAGATTGATGTACAGGCTTGAGAAGTCCACCCGCCCCAATGTGAACCCGATCGGCGGCATGATCACGTCGCTAACCAAGGAGGTCGTGATCTTGCCGAAGGCCGCGCCGATGATGATACCAACGGCAAGGTCGACGACATTTCCCTTGAGCGCGAATTCGCGAAATTCTTTCAACATAGCAGGGCCTCGTTCACGAGGTTTTCGGGGTCGGCATGACAACACGGCCGCTCAATGCGGCTACCGCGGCCTGTTGAAATGCTTGATGAACGAGCCGTTTGCGCATATGAACCGGCCACGCATTGCTTCACCACTCGCCTTCGGATTCGGCTGCGCCCATGAATATTTTCGCCACCCTCAAGTCCCGGATCGACGCCGTCATCGGCGATCTGATGGCCGAGGGCGTGCTGCCCGCCGGGCTCGATCTTTCCAAGGTCTCGGCCGAGCCGCCGCGCGAGAGCGCCCACGGCGACGTCGCCACCAACGCCGCCATGGTGCTGGCCAAGCCCATGCAGAAGGCGCCCAAGGACCTGGCCGCGCTCTTGGCGGAACGCTTTAAGAAAATACCCGACGTGACCGAGGCTTCCGTTGCCGGTCCGGGATTCATCAATCTCAAGCTCGCCGACGACATTTGGCGCGCTACGTTGCGCGACGTGCTCGCCCTCGGCACCGCCTATGGCGACGCCAACGTAGGGCAGGGCGAGCCGATCAATGTCGAATATGTCTCGGCCAACCCCACGGGCCCGATGCATGTGGGCCATGCCCGCGGCGCCGTGGTGGGCGATGCGCTGGCGCGGCTTCTGGCCAAAGCCGGCTTCGCCGTCACCAAGGAATATTACATCAACGATGCCGGCGGTCAGGTCGACCACGTCGCGCGCGCCTTGCGCATGCGCTACCTGCAAGTGCTGGGTCGGATCAGCGAAACCGATGTCCAGGAGGCGCTGGCGCGCAAAGAAATCCAATACGGCGGGGACTACCTCATCCCGCCAGCCCAGGCGCTGGCCGAGCGCGACGGCGACAAATGGGTTTCGGTTGTTGAGGAGGCTCAATGGGTTCCGCAGCTTCGGGAGTTCACGGTCGCCTACATGATGAATGTCATCAAGGACGATCTCGCCGCCCTCAGTGTCAACCACGACGTCTTTACCTCGGAAAAGAAGGTGATGGACGCACATAAGATCGAGGCCGCCGTCAAGTTCTTAGACGAGGCGGGCCTCGTTTACACCGGAACGCTGCCACGACCCCGGGGTAAGGCGCCCGAGGATTGGGAGCCGCGGCCGTTGCTGCTCTTCCGCGCCAGCCAGTTTGGTGACGATATCGATCGGCCTCTCAAGAAATCGACAGGGGATTGGACCTACTTCGCCGGCGACACCGCCTACCACAAAGACAAGGTCGATCGCGGCTTCCTTAATCTCATTAACATTTGGGGCGCCGATCATGCGGGCGATGTAACGCGCGTAAAGGCGGCCCTTAAAGCACTGACCAATGGCGAGGGCCATCTCGATATCATGCTCTGCCAAATGGTGCGGGTTCTGAAGAACGGCGAGCCGGTGAAGATGTCCAAGCGTGCCGGGACTTTTGTCACCATGCGCGATCTGATCGACGAGGTCGGAAAGGATGTGGTGCGCTTCATCATGCTCACCCGCAAGAATGACGCGCCGCTGGATTTCGACTACGCCAAGGTCATGGAGAAGTCGCGGGAAAACCCGGTGTTTTACGTGCAGTATGCCCATGCCCGCGGCCGCAGCGTCCTCCGCCACGCCGCCGAGATGTTTCCGGGGGCGGATCTCAGCGACGCGGGCCTTGCCAAGGCGGACCTCGCGCGCCTCACGGATGGCGATGAGGTCGGCGTGTTGCGCCGGCTGGCCGCGTGGCCGCGCACGGTCGAAGGCGCCGCCCTTGCCCATGAGCCCCATCGGCTGGCCTTTTACATGTATGATCTGGCCTCCCAGTTCCATGCGCTCTGGAATAAGGGAAACGACGCGGCGCAGTTGCGGTTTCTCCAATCGGAGGATCAAAGCGTGTCGTTGGCGCGGCTTGCGCTTGTCCGCGGCGTCGGGCTGGTGATAGCTTCGGGCCTGGCAGTGTTCGGCGTCGATCCGGTAGAGGAAATGCGTTGATGCCCATTGATCGCGACGGTGATGGACCGCCGCTTCGCCGGCCGGAGTCCAAAGTATCGCTCGCGCTCGGCGAGGGCCGCGGCGGCGATCTGCGCGCGACACCCTTCACCGATGACGTTTTCACCGACGATTACTATGGCCGCCGCGCCGGCCGCGCGGGCGGCTCGCGGTCCTACAGCGTCCTTATCGGCGTGACATTGGGGGTCGTGATCGCTGCCGGGGCGGGATGGTATTTCCTGAAAGGGTCGGGTTTGACCTTCACGCCCGGGCAGGTCGGCTTCATCAAAGCCGATCCGACGCCCTATAAGATCCGCCCCGACGATCCGGGCGGTCTGCAGGTCGAAAACCAAGGCATACTGGTTTATGACCGGGTTGCCAAAGGCACCGCGCCGGCCCGCGTCGAGAACTTGCTTCCACCGGCCGAGGAACCGAAGGCCCCGCCGGCCAAGCCCGTTGAAGCCGCAAAGCCAGCCGAGGGTCCGACGCCCGGCGCCGCAGCAATCGAGCCAGCCAAGCCCGAAGTCGCAAAGCCTGACGTCGCCAAGACCGAAGTCGCTAAGCCTGAAGTCGCCAAGCCTGGGCCCGCTGCGGCCCCAAAGGAAAAAACCAGACCAGCGGCGGCGGAAGCCGATCCTTTGGCCGCGGCCGTTGCCGCCGCCACCGGCGGGCGAAGCTCGGCGACCGGACCAATCGCGGTGACGCCGCCGGTTGCCGCTCCAAGCGCAACCGCAAAAGCTCCAGCGCCCGAGGCTCAAATCGCCGCAGCCGTGCCAGCCTCACCGCCACCGGCCTCACCGGCGCCCGTCCAAGGGACTGCTCCAGTTTTCCAAGTGCAGCTTGCCTCGGTCCTCTCGGAGCAGGCGGCCCTTGCGGAATGGGGCCGTACCATTGGAAAGCATAAGGATCTTCTAGGCGGATTCACGCCTGCGGTGACCAAGGCCGACCTTGGGGAGAAAGGTGTTTTCTATCGGCTCCGTGCAGGGCCTCTGGCCGATAAGGCTGCGGCCGATGCCCTCTGCGCGTCACTGGCGGCGGTCAACGTCGGCTGCATCGCCGTCCGGCCTTAGCGGCACCCAATGAGCCATCCAGCTCCGCTCGCGGCCATTTTTGGAATGGCCGGGCCAAACGTTACCGATGCCGAGCGGGAGTTCTTTCGCAGGACACGGCCGGCGGGTTATATTCTCTTCGCTCGTAACGTTGAAAACCCAGCGCAAGTTATTGCCTTATCGAACGATTTGCGCGCCATTTGTCCGGACTACGAGCCGCTGATTTTGATCGACCAGGAAGGCGGTCGGGTCCAGCGGCTGAAGCCGCCGTTCTGGCGCCAGGCTCCGGCCATGGCCGAGTTTGGGACGCTCCATGCCCGCAATCCAGGCCTGGCCGCGAAGGTCCTTCGGCTCAACATGAATCTGATCGGCGACGAATTGCGGGGATTGGGTATCGACGTCGACTGTGCGCCGGTCATGGACGTTCCTGCGCCAGGGGCCCACGATGTCATTGGCGACCGGGCCTTCGCCGGCGAGCCAAGCGTCGTTGCGGCCCTGGCATCGGCGGCTTGCGAAGGCTTGATCGATGCGGGCGTTGTTCCGGTCATCAAGCACATCCCGGGCCACGGCCGAGCGGGGGCCGACAGCCATAAGGAGCTGCCGGTGGTTTCCGCAGATTTGCCGACGCTCCGGGCCAGCGACTTCGCCCCCTTCCGGGCGCTGTGCGGGAGTTCCTTACAAGACTCATGTTTCGCCATGACCGCCCATGTGGTCTACCGGGCGATCGATTCTAGCCAACCCGCGACCATGTCGAGGATTGTGATTGCCGATATTATTCGCGGCGAAATCGGCTATCGGGGACTCTTGATGAGCGACGACCTCGGGATGAACGCTTTGAACGGCCCCTTTGACGCCCGCGCGGCGACGGCCCTCGATGCCGGCTGCGACCTGGTGCTCCATTGCGACGGAACCATGGTTGAAATGGAGGCCGTGGCCCAAGGCGCGCGCGCCCTTGCCGGCAATGGTCTGCGGGCGATCTCAGCCGTAACCAAGGTTCGCCGCCAGCCCCGAGCAGCCGTTGCCAACGTCGCGGCGGCCTCGTTCCGCGTGCTTGACGCCCTACGCCATGGATAGCGCGCTATCTACAATGGCTTCGGTCCTGGTCGTGGCTATCCCGGCGATCCTCGCGATCACGCTTCACGAAGCCGCCCATGGATTCGTTGCCCTCGGGTTCGGCGATCCCACGGCCCAGGAACGGGGTCGCCTGTCGCTCAATCCCATGCGCCATGTGGATCTTTTCGGAACCATTTTGCTGCCGGCCATGCTGAAACTTTCCGGCTCGCCTTTTATTATGGGTTGGGCAAAGCCGGTGCCGGTGGATTTCAGCCGCCTCGGCAATCCGCGCCGCGACATGGTCTGGGTGGCCTTGGCGGGGCCAGGCATGAACATCGCGCTGGCGTTAATTTCGGCATTATTGTTTTACGCGCTGCCCTTGGTGCCGTACTCCGCCACGGGGTTCGCCGCCGAGATGCTGGCAAACAGCCTTGAGATAAACGTGCTTTTGGCGGTCTTCAACATGATCCCGTTGCCGCCGCTGGACGGCGGGCGGGTGGCGGTGGGGCTGCTGCCGCTGGCACCCGCGCGCGGCTTGGCGCGCACCGAAAAATACGGCATCTTGCTGTTGCTCGGCGCCATGATCGCGCTGCCCTGGCTGGGATCGAAGGTCGGCGTTGATCTCGATCTCTTTACGTGGACAATTCTTCCGATCACCGACGCCGTCGCGGAGCTCATCGCGGCTGTGACGGGGATTACTTCGGGTTAACTGAACGCTGATGTCCATCGCACATAGTGATCTCTCGGCCGACGCTGAGCCCCCGTTCGAGGATGACGGGCGGTCTCTATCCGAGCGCCTGGCCGACGCATCCTCGCAACTGGTCCTGAACCTCGGTGGGTTCGAGGGTCCGATCGACGTACTGCTGGTGCTGGCGCGCGACCAGAAGGTCGATCTGATACACATTTCAATTCTGGCGCTCGCGGACCAGTATTTGAAATTCATCGAGACCGCGCGCCAGTCGCAACTCGAATTGGCGGCAGATTACTTGGTCATGGCCGCGTGGCTGGCGTTCCTCAAATCGAGACTTCTTCTGCCCAGGGAAGAAGACGACGACCAGCCCAGCGCCGACGAAATGGCCGAAGCCTTGAAGTTCCAGATGATGCGTCTGGAGGCCATGCAGGAAGCCGGCCGCAACATTTTCGCGCTGCCGCGGCGCGGAATCGACTATTTCCCACGCGGCGCGCCCGAAGGCCTGCCGCTGACCCTGCGGGCGGTCTACGACGTCTCCCTCTACGATTTGCTCAGGGCCTACGGTCGCCAACACAACGAAAAAAACGTCAGCACCCTTGAAATCGAGCCCTTCGATCTATACTCCATCGACGAAGCCATCGTCCGCTTGCGGGAGATACTGCCGGGTGTTCTCGATTGGACCGACCTGGACGCGTTCTTGCCTCAAGGTGTCCGCCAGCCGCTCTTGCGCCGCTCTGCCGTCAGCGCCACGCTAATCGCGGTACTCGAACTGGTGCGCCAGGGTAAAGCCGATATCCGCCAAGACGGCGGTGCTTACTCCCCGATTTTTCTTAAACCCGCGAACCGACCGCCAGCAAATGATTGACCCCGATACCGAGACCACCCGTTCCGAGCCGACCCAGGCCGCACCGTCCGGAAGTGGCTTGCCGGTCATGCCTCAGGATGTGGCCGAGCGGGTCGCCGAGCAGGACGCCGATCGCGAACGGCGCATGTCTGAAGATCTGAGAGTCCTCGAAGCCTTGCTGTTCGCGATCTCGGAACCGGTCACCGAACGCGCCATTGCTGAGCGCTTGGGAGCGGGCGCCGACATCCCGGGTCTCCTAGAGCAGCTGCGCGCGGTCTACCAGGGTCGCGGCGTTGAACTCGTACAGGCCAACGGCCGCTGGTCATTCCGCACCGCCCCCGATGTCTCCGGCCGCCTGCGTCTCGAAAAACTGGTGCCGCGGAAGTTGTCGCGCGCGGCCATCGAGACTCTGGCCATCATCGCCTACCACCAACCAGTCACGCGGGCGGAAATCGAAGAAATTCGGGGTGTCATGGTCTCGTCGGGAACCATCGACATCCTGCTCGAGGAGGGCTGGATCAAGCCGCGCGGACGCCGCCAGGTGCCCGGCCGCCCGGTGATGTGGGGTACCTCCAACGCTTTCCTTGACCATTTCGGCCTTGAATCCATCCAGGATCTGCCCGGAATCGACGAATTGAAGGCCGCAGGCCTGCTCGACAGCAAGCGCGGCGTCTCGGCCTATGGCACGCGCGGGGCCGATAGTTTGCTGTTCGACACTGAGGAATCCGACGAGGCCTTGGAGCCGCTCATGGACGGCGAGGCCAGGCCCGGGACGGAGGCGGAAAAGGATTAGGTCACTGGCAAGTGGCACTTGCCCGCCCTAAATAGGTCGTTCGGCACAGTCGTGGGCGGACGTTAAACATTGCGGGCAGGGGCTGTTTTTGCGATGATGGCACTTGAGCTCTCGCCGCTAAACCATTGGAGTAATTAAACCATGGGCTTTGGAAGTATCTGGCACTGGGTGCTCGTTCTGGTGGTCGTCTTGCTGCTGTTCGGCAGCGGCAAGATCTCGGGACTGATGGGCGATGTCGCCAAGGGCATCAAGGCCTTCAAGAAAGGCATCAAGGACGACGGGGGTATCACCCCGCCGGCCGGGAGCGCCTGATCATGGGTTTTGGGAGTATCTGGCACTGGGTCATCGTCCTGGTCATCGTCTTGCTGCTGTTCGGCAGCGGCAAGATATCGAACATCATGGGCGACGTGGCCAAGGGTATTAAGTCCTTCAAGAAGGGCATGAAGGATGAGGATGACAATCCTCCTCCGTCGGCAGGCAAGACCATCGAAGGCCAAGCCACGGCTAAGGAAAAAGACCCGGTTGCTTAAGCAGCGTCCGCAGGTTTGTCCCCTCGGCGACTTAGGGCCGGAATAACGTAAGTGAACGGACCTATCGCATGTTCGATCTGGCGTGGTCGGAGTTAGCCGTTGTTGGGCTGGTGGCGGTCCTGGTCCTCGGGCCGAAGGAGCTGCCCCAGGCCATGCGCACCATGGCCAAAGTCATGCGCAAAATGCGCGGCCTGACCGCGGAATTGCAAGGGCATATGAACGAAATCGTTCGCCAGGCCGACCTGGACGAAGTCCGCCAATCGATTCAAAAATTCTCGACCACCAACCTTTCATCGGAAGTCGCAAAGGCGGTTGATCCCACCGGCGAATTGACCGCCCAATTGAATGCCCCGATGGCGCCTGAGGCGGCGAGCGATGGGACGGGCGGCGAAGCGGTGGCCATTGCCGAAGCTACGCCCGACCAACCCCCGGCATTGCCGCCAACGGAGCCGCAACATCCTGCGCCTTCGTCTGAGGCTGCCCCCGGACCGGTATCCGCGACCGCCACATGAACGCATCATTGCCCGTTAAACCGCCGGTCGACGACCCCGACAGCCACACCATGCCGCTGCTCGAACACTTGGCCGAGCTGCGGCGGCGGCTGCTCTTAGCCGTGGTCGCGCTGCTGGTCGCGTTTTTCGGTTCGGTTTACTTTTCTCAACACATATACGGCTTCCTCGTGCAGCCCTTCGCAGATGCCATGCGTGAGGTAGGCGGTACGCAGCGCATGATCTATACTCATCTCGCCGAGGCTTTCCTCACCCAGATGCAGGTTGCATTCTTCGCGGCCTTCGTCATTACCTTCCCGATTTTCGCGACCCAGATGTGGAAGTTCGTGGCGCCCGGCCTCTACAAGCACGAAAAGCACGCGATCCTGCCGTTCCTGTTAGCAAGTCCGGTGCTGTTCGGGCTCGGCGCGTCCCTGGTCTATTACGTCGTCATGCCCTTGGCCTGGAAGTTTCTGCTCGGCTTCCAGACCACTGCCGACCAAAGCGTGCTGCCGATTCAACTGGAAGCCAAGGTCGGCGAATATCTCTCGATCGTCATGACGCTGATTATCGCCTTCGGCCTGGCATTCCAGATGCCGGTGCTGCTGGTGCTGCTCGCGCGTGTCGGCATAATCGACGCCGACAGCCTGCGCCGGAAACGCCGCTACGCCATCGTGATCGTGTTCATCTTCGCCGCTGTCGTCACGCCGCCCGATGTCGTTAGTCAGCTTGCCCTCGCGTTACCGATGTCGATCCTCTACGAAGTCTCGATCCTCGGGGCGGTCATGGTCGGCCGCAAACGCGCGGAAACCGCATCCGCCGACGGCAGTGGGACCAGCGGCGATGACACGGATTTCAATCAGGCTTGAGGTCTTAGGGCCGTCCTCGCTCCGGACTGATTCCCCCGCCTGAATCCCTGGACTGAATCGGGCGCCGCCCCTATAAGCCTGAACACCCGAACTCAGCTTTTAGAGACCCATGCTCGACCTCAAATGGATCAGGGATAACCCGGACGCACTCGATGCCGCCTTGGCGCGGCGTCGGGCCACACCGATGGCGGCGGCGGTGCTCGATCTCGACAAGCGCCACCGCGCCATCACGACCGAGATTCAGGCGCTGCAAAGCCGCCGCAACGACGTTTCCAAGCAGATCGGCGCCGTCAAAGGCCAGGGAAAGGACAAGGGCGGGGATGCCGGGCCGCTCATGGCCGAAGTAGCCGCGATCAAGGAGAAAATGACGACCTTGGAGACCGCGGAAAAGTGCCACGGCGAAGACCTGCGCGAGCTGCTGCTGACCATTCCAAACGTCCTGCACCCGGCGGTTCCCGCGGGCAACGACGACAGCGCCAACCTCGAAGTGCGGAAGTGGGGAACGCCACGCACGTTCAATTTTGCCGCCAAGGATCACGCCGATCTCGGCACGGCTTTGGGCCTTATGGACTTCGACCAAGCGGCGGTCATGTCGGGCGCGCGCTTCGTGGTGTTGAAAGGCGCGCTCGCACGGCTTGAGCGGGCCATCGCCCAGCTGATGCTCGACACTCACACCGTCGAGAACGGCTATACCGAGGTCAATCCACCGCTCTTGGTGCGGGACCGCGCCCTGATCGGCACGGGCCAATTGCCGAAATTCGGCGCCGATTTGTTCCAGACCACGGCCGGCCACTACCTCATTCCAACCGCCGAAGTGTCGCTGACCAATCTGGTGGCCGAGCGCATCCTCGACGGGGCGCAGCTGCCGATGCGCATGACGGCCTTTACGCCCTGTTTCCGTTCGGAAGCCGGTGCGGCCGGCCGGGACACCAAGGGCATGATCCGCAATCACCAGTTTGAGAAGGTCGAACTGGTCAGCATCACGGCGCCTGAGGATTCCGAAGCCGAGCTTGAACGCATGACCACCTGCGCCGCGGGCATCCTGCAAAAGCTGGAGCTGCCCTACCGCGTCATGGCATTGTGCGCCGGCGACGTCAGCTTCGGAGCCAACCGAACCTACGACCTGGAGGTCTGGCTTCCCGGCCAGAATAGCTATCGCGAGATTTCAAGCTGCTCCAATACCGGCGACTTCCAGGCGCGGCGGATGAACGCGCGCTATCGTCCGCCGGGTGAAACCAAGGGCGCGCGTTTTGTCCACACCTTGAACGGCTCCGCGCTTGCGGTCGGGCGAACCTTGATCGCGGTGCTCGAGAACCATCAGCGGCCGGACGGGTCGGTGCAGGTTCCGGCGGCCTTGAAGCCCTATATGGGCGGCATTGAAGTGATCGCGCCAGGGGCCAAGATTTTATGACCGGCTTCCCGCCGTTTCGCGACCTTAAGCAACTGCGTATCCTACTTTCCAATGACGACGGCATCGATGCCGAGGGACTTGAGGTTCTTGAACGCGTCGCCCGGCAATTGACCGACGATGTATGGGTGGTGGCGCCGACCGTGGAACGCAGCGGCGCCGGACATTCGCTGACCCTCCACGATCCATTGCGGCCCATACAGATCTCTGAGCGCCGCTTCGCCGTCAGTGGAACGCCGACCGATTGCGTGATGGTCGCGATCAATCACATCATGCGCGATGTGCCGCCGGATCTGGTGCTTTCGGGAATCAATCACGGCGGCAACCTGGGCGAGGACGTGCACTATTCGGGCACGGTCGCCGCCGCCATGGAGGGCGTGCTTCTTGGCGTACGGTCGATTGCTCTATCGCAGGTCTGGTCGGACGCGGCAGCCGTCCATTGGCGGACCGCGGAACATTTCGCGCCCGAGGTTATTCGTAAGGTCTGTGCAGTGGGCTGGGGTAAAAACGTACTCATCAACGTAAACTTTCCCGACCGCGCGGTGGGCGACGTCAATGGTGTCTGCCCGGCGGCTCAAGGCAAGCACAAGCTCGGCGACGATCTTGTCCTGCGCCACGACCCGCGCGGCCGCCCATATTTGTGGATCGGGAATCGGCGCGAATCCGACACGTCGCGGGTGGGCACGGACTTGAAGGCCGTGGATGACGGCTTTATCGCGGTCACGCCGCTCAATGTCGATTTGACTCATGCGCCCACGTTGGCCGCCTTGGGTCAGGTTTTTCCGCGTCCGTAGGGGACTTGTGCGGTGAGCACCGAGAGCCGCAAGATCCGCCTGATCATGGACCTTCGTAATGGAGGCGTTACCGATACACGGGTGCTGGCGGCCATCGAGCGCGTGCCGCGCGAAGCCTTTGTCGAAGAATCATTCCTTGATCAGGCCTACGCCAACCAAGCGCTGCCGATCAATTGCGGCCAGACCATCAGCCAGCCTTTGGTGGTGGGACTTATGACGCAAGCGCTCGATATCAACGATCGCCACAAGGTGCTCGAAGTCGGCACCGGCTCCGGCTACCAGACTGCGATTCTCTCGAAACTCGCGCGGCGGGTCTACACCGTCGAACGGCACCGCGATTTGTTGACCGAGGCCGAGCGGCGCTTCAAGGCGCTCAATCTCCACAATATCACCACAATGGTGGGCGACGGATATAAGGGCTGGGGCGCGCAAGCGCCGTTCGACCGAATTCTCGTTACGGCTGCCGCGCGCATCGTACCGCCGGACTTGGTGGCGCAATTATCGGACGAGGGCGGGATTATGGTATTACCTGTCGGTGACGTGGCGGGTCTGCATCAGGAAGTGATTCGCGTGCAAAAAGACGGCAAGCAATTCAAGAGCAACCGCCTGTTCCCGGTGCGGTTCGTTCCGCTTGTGCAGGGCGTGCCCCCCGAAATTCAAAAGTGAAACGCCTGGGCGGGAAACTTTTCACCCTCGGGGCAATTGCGCTGGCGCTTGCGGCTTGCGCTCCGGCGTTCAACCCACCGCCGGGATATACCGGGGGATTCCTGTGGGATTCGGACAAGAGCCGGACCATCACCGTCGCGCCGGGCGATACCGTATATTCGATCTCACGGCGTTACGACGCGCCGAGCAAAGTCATCATCGCGCGAAACGGACTACTGCCGCCGTTCGCGCTGACGGCCGGCCAGACCTTGGTGCTCGACCCATCGCGCCTTCACACCGTCGCGAGGGGCGACACGCTTTCGCAATTGGCGGCGCGCTATGGCGTGGAAATGCGGCTGCTCGCCTCGGCCAACGATCTCACGCCGCCTTACGTGATTGGTATCGGTCAGCAGTTGTGGATTCCCGACCCCTTTACGATCGCCGCGGCTCCTGCCGGACGCGCGGCCGAGGTTATTGCGGTGCAGGCGCTGCCGCCCGTGGCCGCATCCGCGACGCCGCGCGTTCCGCGAAGCGCCATCGTCACCGAGAGTCTGGAGCCGCCACCGGCTGTGATTTCTGGAACGCCGCCATTTAACACGCAACCGCTCACGTCACTGGTCACGCCGGGAGCCGATGTGCCGACACCCCCTCAAGAACCAGCGCCGGCTGAAGCCGCCGAGCCCGAGGTCGCGATCGCTCTGCCGCCCGCCCCCCTGGCTGAACCGGCGGCGCGGGCTTCGGCGCGGTTTACCTGGCCGCTCCGCGGGCGAATCATCGCCGGGTTCGGTCCTGCCGGAAAGGGCCTACACAATGACGGGATCAATATCGCCGCTCCTGCCGGCACCCAGATCCGCGCCGCCGATAACGGCGTCGTCGCCTATGCCGGCAATGAACTCAAGGGTTTCGGCAATCTCTTGCTGATTAAGCACGCCGATGGCTGGACCACGGCCTACGCTCACAACGAACGGCTGCTGGTTGCTCGCGGGGCTGAGGTCAAACAGGGCCAGGTGATCGCCGTGGTCGGGCGCACCGGCAACGTCGACTCTGCGCAGCTTCATTTTGAGGTGCGCAAGGGAACCCAGGCCATCGATCCAATGGAGTACCTGGAAAAGTAGGCGCGTGGCCTTAGAGCAAGCAAAGCGATTCCTAAATCGCTCTGACTTACATCCCCGTCAGATCAATCTTGATCTTGAGATCGCCGGCCACGGCCTGGATCAACTGCCAGGCGACACGGCCCGAGCGGGCGCCGCGGGTCATCGACCATTCGATGGCGCGGGCGCGCAAGTCCGCAGCCGACAGCGGCAGTTTGAAGGCCGCGGCGTAACCCGCGACGATGGCGAGGTAAGTGTCCTGGTCGAGGTTGTGGAAACCCAGCCACAGACCGAAGCGATCTGAGAGCGAGACCTTCTCCTCGGCGGCTTCGCTGTCGTGGATGGCCGCGGCGCGCTCATTCTCGATCATGCTGCGCGCCAGCATGTGGCGGCGGTTGGAGGTGGCATAGAACAGGACGTTGGCCGGGCGTCCGTCGAGGCCGCCTTCCAACACGGCCTTGAGAGCCTTGTAACTGTGATCCTCGCCCTCGAAGGAAAGGTCGTCGCAGAACAGGATGCACTGGCGCCGAGCTTCACGCAGGCGGGCCAGAAGCCGCGGCAGGCTTTGGATATCTTCACGGTGGATTTCAACCAGTGCCAGACGCCTTGCGGCTCGGCGCATTTCGTTGACGGCGGCGTGGACGGCCTTGACCAAAGAACTCTTGCCGGAGCCGCGCGCCCCCCAGAGCAAAGCATTGTTGGCGGGGTATCCGTCGGCGTGTTGCACGGTATTGGCGATCAGTAGTTCCGACTGACGCTCGATGCCCTTGAGCAGATTCAGAGACACCCGACTGACGTGTCTGACCGGGGCAAGGCTGCGGTTCTCCGCATGCCAAACAAAGGCATCGGCGCCCGACAGCTCGGCGCCGGCGGCTGGGGCCGGGTTCTCGCGTTCGAGGGCGTCGGCAATCCGCTGCAGTAAGGGGGCCAGAGGATGAACGGCCGGCCGCGCGGGTGCGGCGATCCGGGTTAAGAGTCGGGCTGGCCGCTTAATGGGGCCTTTGGAGGGGGTTTTCTTCGCCATGCTGCGCGCGAGGCTAACAGATTGCTGCGACTTACGAAAGCGCGGCCCCGCTCCTACATAAGGAGGGCATTTTTGCGAGGGGTGATAGCATTTGCAAGACCCGCCCGGCTGGGTATAGTCCGCCCTTTCCGGCCCCCGACGGTCCCGTCGCATCGATCTAAGACAAGGAGCTTCCCTGGATGTTGATTTCTCCGGCCTTTGCCCAGGCCGCCGGCACGGCGTCGGGGGCCAGCTTTATCCAGTTTGTCCCTCTGGTACTGATTTTTGTCGTTTTCTATTTTCTTCTGATTCGCCCGCAGCAGAAAAAGTTGAAGGACCACAAATTGATGCTCGACGCTGTGCGGCGTGGCGACCGGATTGTCACTAACGGCGGGATCGTCGGTCTAGTCACCAAGGCGATGCCCGATGATCGCGAGCTGACGGTTGAAATCGCCGAAAACGTCCGGGTCAAAGTGATGCGCGACATGGTCTCGAGCATCATCAGCAAGACCGAACCCTTAGGGGACAAGGCGTCCAAAGATCAAGCCGAAGCGGCCGAGAACAAGAAGAGCTAGTTGGGGTTGGCGGCCAGCGTATCAAACTGGGCCCGCCTGTCTGCCAGTAAGCCAGTCTGCCAGTAAGCCGGCCTGCCAGTAAGGGTATCACGCGCGCATGTTGCACTTCAGCCTTCCCAAGATCGCCATGATCTTCGCCGTGATCTCAGCCTCGATTTTCTATTCATTGCCCAACATGCTGCCGAGCGACGTGGTCAAACAGCTGCCCTCCTGGTGGCAGCCGATGAATTTGGGCCTCGACCTTCGCGGCGGTTCTTACCTACTGCTTGAGGTCGATACGTCGTCCATCCAGAAGGAACAGTTGGCTGACCTGGAGGAAGTGACGCGCGCGTCGTTGCGCGGCGCCAAGATCGCTTACCGTACTATCCGCGTCGCCGATCAGGGAGTCTATCTCACGGTCGGCAATGCCTCTGATCTTGATGC
>SHVO01000021.1 GCA_009694245.1 Rhodospirillaceae bacterium
TCGAGATCAACGTACGGCAGGATCAGCTTGTCCTTGATGAACTGCCAGATGATGCGTGTCATCTCGTCGCCGTCGAGATCGACAACCGGGGTCTTTACCTTGATTTTGGCCATGAGCATTCCCTTTAAGCGGGCCTTTTGAGCGGGCCTCTTGAGCGGGCCTCTTGATGGTTGCTTCGGGTTGGGGGCCGAACCTAGTGCATCCCAGGACGTTGGCGCAAGCCGGGATTCGGCCCGTGCCAGGCGTTTTCCAGAGGCTAAACCTTGAATAAGACCGGCGGTTTCGGTGCAGCGAGTTCCGCCTCGGCGGCCCCGATCACGCTCTCGGCCCGATCGACCACCGTGACCAGGGCGTCGTGGCCCGGATGGGCGAACCCCTCGGCGATCATCCGGTCGAGAAGGGTCAAGAGCTGCGACCAGTAGCCCGTGACGTTGACGATGATGATCGGCTTGTTGTGGAGGTGGAGTTGCCGCCAGGTAATGATTTCGAACAGCTCGTCCATCGTGCCGACGCCGCCCGGCAGGATGCAAAAAGCGTCGCTGCGCTCGAACATGGTTTTCTTGCGGACATGCATGTTGGGCACGACCAGCATTTCCGTGGCCCCGGGATGGGCGAGTTCCTTATCCTTCAGAAAGTCGGGGATGACGCCGACAACCTTGCCGCCGCTGGCAAGGGCCGCGTCGGCGGCTGCCCCCATAAGACCGACTCGCCCGCCCCCGAAAACTAGAGTTGTCCCATGGCCGGCCAGGGCCCGACCCAGCGTCGTAGCGGCGGCGGCATAGGCCGGGTCGGCCCCCTTCTGGGAGCCGCAGAATACACATAAGGATGTCAGTTTTGGGGCGTTTAAGGGCATTGGGGGCGGTCACATCTGCTTGAATTTCGTCAATCCAGGGGCCGGTCAGGGGCGGATGCTCTTGCCACTCCCGACGCTTCTTTGTAAAGGAGTGACCCGAGAGTGCATGGCTTGAACATCTCGCAACTATACCGGAGGGCTTCCCAAATGACCCGCTTCTCGCAGTTTGCCGCAGGTTTGGCCTTTGCCGTGGCGGCGACGCTGCCGACCCTGGCCAATGCGGTCGATCCGACTGATCTGATCGATTACCGCAAGCATGTCATGAAGTCGCTAAGCGCGCAGGCCGCGGCCCTAAATATGACGCTGCAAGGAAAGGCCCCGGCCGAGAATTTCGCCATTCATGCCGAAACCCTCGCCCTAGTGGCATCGACCGCGCTTATGGCTTTTGAGCCCAAGGCCGAAGGCGGCGACGCTAAGCCGGAAGTTTGGGCGAAGTACGACGACTTCTCCAAGCGGATGAAGGAATTCGCCGCCGGTACCGCCGAACTGGCCAAGGCCGCCAAGACCGGCGGCGCGGCCGCCGCGCAGCCGATGATCCAGGGGGCCCTGACCTGCAAAAATTGCCACGACGTTTATCGCGTGAAGAAATAGGCGGATTGCGGGCGGCTGCCAAGGCGGCCGCCCGGTTCTTTAGACCAGACTCCTTAGAATCGACACTTTTTTTGGATCAGGTTAATGATCCCGGCGAGATTGGCTCGAGCGAGATCGCGGATACGGCTTAAATCAGTGGAGGCTTTCTAAATGAATCGTCTCGTTAGTTTTGTCGGTGCGTTCGCCGTCGTGGCTGTGATGGCTATGACCGCCGTCCCGTTTGTCGCCCGCGCCGACGACAAGGACGTGATCGACTACCGCCAACACATCATGAAGACCCTGGACGCGCAAACCGCCTCCCTCGGCATGACTGTTTCGACACAAATTCCCCCCGACAATTTTGTCGCGCATGTCGAAGCCATCGCCCTCGCCGCCAAAACCGCTTTGAAGAGCTTCGAGGCGAAGGTCCCGGGCGGTGAGGCAAAGCCTGAGGTTTGGTCTCAGTGGGATGATTTTTCCAAGCGCATGAACGAGTTTGTCGTAAAAAGCGAAGCGCTGGTGAAGTCCGCACGAACCGGCGGCATGCCGGTCGTGATGGAAGAGATGGTCGATGCCCTGACGTGCAAGGGCTGCCATGACGTCTACCGCAATAAGAAGTAACTTCCGGCAGATTTGCTCCGGCAACGCCCGCCGCCGATTGTGCCGGGCGTTGAGCATTTGACGGCTCCGCGAGTGTTCGGTGTTCTCTGGGATTGAAATGGATTGCACCACTTTACCGTCCCGTCGTCGCCCCCGCGGATTGACTTTCGTAGCGCTCGGCGTGGCGCTGATTGTCGCCGGCGCGGGCCTCGCCCTCGCCCAAGACGCAGCGCCAGTCCAAGGCGGCGCGCCGGCTGCCGATGTTGCCGCACCCGCGTTGCCCCCGGCCGATCCACTGGTGGTGAAAGGTGAGTATCTGGCGCGGGCGGGCAACTGCATCAGTTGCCATACGCGGCCCGGCGGCGAACCCTTCACCGGCGGCTTCGCTTTCACCACACCCTATGGCTTCCTAGGTAAGATTCACTCGACCAATATCACGCCCGATCCCGAGACCGGCATCGGTACGTGGACCGAGGAACAGTTCGTTCGCGCGATGCATACCGGCGTCGCCGCCACCGGTAGCCGCCTGTTCCCGGCATTTCCCTATACCGCCTTTACCCTGGTCACGACCGATGATCTGAAGGCGATCTATGCCTATCTCAAGTCGCTGCCGCCCGTGCGCTATACCCCGCCCGCCAACGGCATCCTGTTCTCGCAGCGCTGGCCGATGATCTTCTGGAACGCGTTGTTTTTCAAGGAAGGCCGTTACCAGCCGGATTCCGCGCAATCGGCGGAATGGAACCGTGGCGCCTATCTTGTCGAGGGCTTGGGTCACTGCAGCGCGTGCCATACGCCGCGCAACATCTTCCTGGCCGAACGGCCAAGCCTGAAGCTGTCCGGCGGCACCCAGCCCGATATCGTCGAGGAAGGAAAGATCCGCACCTGGTCGGCGGTCAACCTGACCTCGGCCTCCACCGGTCTCGGTCCCTGGCCCGTCGAGCAGATTGCCCGCTATCTGAAAACCGGCCATAACACCAAAGCTGGCATCTTCGGGCCCATGAACGACGTGATTATCAACAGCCTGCAATACCTGAGCGTCGAAGACACCAAGGCCATGGCGGTCTACCTTAAGAGTCTGCCGCCGATTGGCGAAAGCCCGACGCAGACCCTTACCGACGACGAGCGCGCCGCCGGCGAGGCGCTCCACAAAAAACACTGCGAAGATTGTCACCTGACCTCGGGCCGCGGCGCGTTCCTAAAGGCGCCGCCGATCGCCGGCAGTCCCATCGTTCAGGCCGCTCATCCGGCGTCGCTGATCAACTCGATTCTTTACGGCGCGAAAGTCGGTAAAGGCAGCCCCTTGCCCTTTGGGGCCTGGGAAGACATGAAGTCTTTCGCCGACAAGATGACCGATCAGGAGATCGCGACATTGGCAAATTATTTACGCACCTCCTGGGACAACAAAGGTGGCCGAGTCAGCCCCAGCGACGTCGCCAAGCAGCGGTAACCCAAGCGGTCCTTGCGGTTACGGTTGGTTTTCGCCGCTGAACCCGGCATAAGAGCGGTCGGGGGCGGCGACGGTTGCGATGTACGGCCGCCCGAGTTCATGGCCGCCGGTACATGTTGAATTCCGCAATGATGTATGTCGCGCCGTTCGCCCTCACGCTGGTTATCGCCGGCGGGATCCGCGCCCTTGGCGGCGCCGAGCGCGGCGTGCGCGCGGCCGGCGGCGCCGTCGTGCTCAGCTTTCTTATTTCGTGGGGCTTCTTTCTCAGGCCGGAGTGGCTGCCGGCCGACGACATCACCCGGATCGGGCATATCGCGCTGGGCGCTGCTCTGGTCGGCTTGGGGCTCGACCTAATCTCGCCGCGGCGTTTCTGGGCCGCCGCCGCCGCCGCCATCGTTCTTCTGGTTTCCACCTGGGCCAGTGTCCGTGGTGGCCTGTCGCTGCCGCTCGGCGTCGGCTGGGCGGCGGGTGTCGCGGCGCTCACGGCCGGCGCATTCCTGATGATTGCGCGGCTCGATGCCGCCCGCGCCCACGGTGCCACGGCGCTTATCCTGCTCGCGGCCACGGCCCTAGGTCTTGCGGCCATCGCGCGGGTAGCCGGCGAACCGCGCTTGGCGTCGACCGGGCTGATTCTGGTTTCAAGCGTGCTGGCCTATACCGTGATGCAATGGGCCATGGCCGTGGCGGTCGGAGATAGCATCATCCTCGGCGCAGGGGCGGCCCTTCTCGCCTTGGCCTGGGCCTTGGCTGAGGCCCAGCCTTGGGTGCGCCCAGCGATGATCTTTCTGCCCCTGATTTTCTTCGCTGAGGGCACGGCTAAGCGCGTTCCCTTGCCGGCCGCACGCATCAGCTCGGTCTTATATCCCCTGGTCCTGGCAGGGCTCGCGGCCCTACCTTTGGCCTTGGCGGTGGTGATCGCCTACGTGATGGCCGAGGCCTAAACCGGGTGGACGCCGGCGCACCGCTGCGGGCCGTATTCTCACCACGGTCGGTTGCAACACCGCTCTCAATTGCGTAAACCTGTGATGACCCGCTGGCGGCGGAACCCGCCGACATTCAACGATGTGCAAAGTGCCGTGAACCGTCCAATTATCGTCGCCATCGTCGGTATCGTGGTTGTGGCCGCAGCCTTGGTACTGAATTACACCCTGCAGCGCCCCGGCGGGCTGCTAGGCGGCGGGCACACGGTGCCGGTTGTGACCGGGCCGGGAGCCCCTTCCTTCGACGTCGTCCGGATCGATCCCAAGGGCAACCTCGTCATGGCCGGCCGGTCTCAGCCCGGCGCCGTGGTTCTGATTCTTGATGGCGAGCGGGAAATCGGCCGCGTCACCGCCGACAGCCGCGGTGAATGGGTTTACCTGCCCGCGGCCCCGGTGTCTCCCGGCACGCGCCAGTTCTCGCTGAGAACGACCGGAGCCGGCCCCGGCAAGGAGCTCTCATCGCAAAACGTCGTGGTCATGTCGGTGCCCGAGCGCAACGGCGAGATTCTGATCGTCGAACAGTCGCGCAGCGGCGGAAGAAGCCGGGTCTTGCAGGGGCCCAGCGCACCCGGCTCCGGCTCACTCACCGTTGAAGCAATCGACTATAGCGCCGACGGCACATTCGCTTTGGGGGGAAAGGCCGATGCCGGCAGCACCGTGCAAATTTATCTCGACAACGAATTCATCGGCCGCGCCGTCGCCGGCGAAAAAGGTACGTGGGAAGTCGAACCCAAGGGTAAAGCCGCGGCCGGCAAGCACAGCATTCGCGCCGACCAGCTCGGCGTGAACAGCAACGTGATTGCGCGCATTGAAGTGCCGTTCGTGCTTGACCCCGCCCAGGCGAATATGCCGCCCGGCGCGGTCACGGTGGTTAAGGGCAATAGCCTATGGCGCCTCGCCCGGCGCACTTACGGCGAGGGGGTCATGTATACCTTGATCTACGAGGCCAATAAGGACCAGATCAAGGACGCCGATCTGATCTACCCCGGTCAGGTCTTCAATCTGCCGCTCAAGAACCGGCCCTAGAGCATTTTAGCCGAGGCATGCTCCGACGGGGTCGCTGTCCAGACCTGAAAGGAATCCGCGCGTGCCTTCGCATGACTCGACAACCCACGGCATGAAATCCGCCGAAATCAGCTGGCGGGACTATGTCCTGCCGCCCTTGCATCCGGAAGGGCCCGGGTTTGTCGCACTTTTTGTGGTCGGGGCATTGGTCCTGTGGTGGCTGTGGTCGCCGCTTGGACTTGTTGGATTGGTGCTGTCGATCTGGTGCTTCTACTTTTTCCGCGACCCCGACCGCGTGACGCCCACGCGACCCGGCTTGGTTGTCAGTCCGGCCGACGGTGTCGTACAATTGATCGGCCCCGCCGCCCCGCCGTTGGAACTGGGAATTGGCACCCTGCCGCTGACGCGCGTCAGCGTTTTTATGAGCGTCTTTGATTGCCATGTGAACCGCGCGCCGATCGCCGGCGCCATCATCAAAGACGAATATACGCCCGGAAAATTCCTCAACGCGACCCTGGACAAGGCGAGCGAGGACAATGAGCGCCAAGCCTTGATCATCCGCACCCCGGAAGGCAAAGACTTCGTCGTCGTGCAGATCGCCGGACTCGTGGCGCGGCGCATCCGCTGCGATGTCCGCGAAGGCCAGCACCTCGTGACCGGACAGCGCTTTGGCATGATCCGCTTTGGCAGTCGGCTCGACGTCTACCTGCCGGCCGGCGTATCGCCGCTGGTGGTGGTCGGCCAGAAGGCCGTCGCCGGGGAAACGGTGTTGGCGGATATCAGCACGAGTGAAGGTCCCCGCGCGGGCGAGGTACGTTAAATGGACGACAAGAGTCGTGCACCGGATGACACCGGCAACGACGATCAGTTGATCGACGTGCCGCGGCGGCGGTTCGGTCGCGGCGGAGTGGGCGGCGCCGCGCGGCGGCGGCTCGAGAATCTATCGTTCAACCGTATCTTCCCGAACATCCTTACTCTGCTGGCCCTATGCGCCGGCTTAACGGCGATCCGCTACGGCTTCAACGGCCAGTGGGATCGCGCTGCCGCGGCACTGGTACTCGCCGGGATGTTGGACGGCGTCGATGGTCGGGTGGCGCGGATGCTGCGCGGAACGACCAAGTTTGGCGCCGAACTCGACTCGCTGGCCGATGCGGTCAGCTTCGGCGTGGCGCCGGCGATAGTGATGTATGTTTGGGTGATGAAAGACGCCCGCGGAATCGGCTGGGCGCTTTGCCTGCTTCACGCTGTCTGTTGCGTGCTGCGCCTGGCGAGGTTTAATACCATGGTCGGGCAGCCGGGCTTGCCGAACTGGGCTCACAGCTACTTCACCGGCGTGCCTGCGCCCGGCGGCGCCGGGATTGCTATCCTGCCGCTGTTGATCTGGCTTCACTCCGAAGCGTCCTTCTTTGCCTCGCCGGTCGTCGCCGGCGCCTTCCTGCTGACGTCATCAATCCTGATGGTCAGCCGCGTACCGGTCTATTCGGGCAAACACATGCGCTTGAAACCCCAGTGGTTCATTCCGCTGATGGCGATCATCGGCGCGTTTGCGGCGTTCCTGGTGACCGATCCTTGGGAAACCCTGAGCCTTGTCGGTGTAGTCTACCTGGTCAGCATTCCGCTGAGCGCGTGGTCGTTCCGCCGCCTACAGCTGCGGTCTGAGGCGGAACTCGCAAATCCGCCGCCTGGGGCGGCGCCCTAATCAGGTCGTGACGGCGTCGCCGGCGCGCGTAGGCGCGCATCTGTTTAAGGTCGGCCTTCGCCGGCAAGACCCCGTGCCCGGCGATCGGCAGCAATCGCCATATAAACCGCCGGCACCACAAACAGCGTGAACAGCGTGCCGATGGATATGCCGCTCGCAATCACCAGACCGATACTGAATCGGGACGCTGCCCCGGCGCCACTAGCGAACACCAGCGGGACCACGCCGAAGACCATCGCCGCCGTGGTCATGAGGATCGGCCGCAAGCGAATGCTGGCGGCAGCCTCAACGGCTTCCAGCTTCGATTTTCCGGAGCGCTGCATTTCGTTGGCGAATTCGACGATCAGGATGCCGTGTTTGCTGATCAGGCCCATGAGCGTGACTAGCCCGACCTGGGTATAAATATTGAGCGACGCCCCACCGATCCCAAGGTTGATGAAGATCAGCGCGCCGGCAATCGACATCGGCACTGAAACCAGGATGATCACCGGATCGCGGAAGCTTTCGAACAGTGCCGCCAGCGACAGGTAAATGATGATCAGCGCGAAACCGAAGGTCGCGGCGAAGCCGCCGGACTCCTGGATGTATTGCCGCGTCGGTCCGCCGTAATCGACAAAGTAGCCGCTTGGCAAAGTCCGGGCCGCCAAGCCTTGCAAATAGGCGAGGGCGGCGCCGAGCGATACGCCGGGCAGCGGCACGCCCTGAATGGTGGCGGCGGGGAGCTGCTGGAAGTGATTGAGCGATTCCGGGACGGTCTTGGTCGAGATGCTGGCGATCGTCGAGAGCGGCAGCGACGCGCCGTCGGCGGCGCGAATATGATAGCCGAGCAGCTGGTCCGTATTCAGGCGAGAACTTTGTTGCACTTGGGGAATGACCCTGTAGGACCGGCCCTCGATGCTGAAATAGTTCACATAGCCGCCGCCCAGCATCGACGACATGGCATTGCCCACGTCGCTCATAGTTAAGCCGAGTTGCGCCGCCTTGTCGCGGTCGATCTCAATGTTGGATTGCGGACTATTGATCTTGAGGTCGGAGTTCAAGAACATGAACATGCCGCTCTTCAGGGCGTCTTGCAAAAACGTTTCACTGACGTCGTTTAGTTGGGCATAGGGCTGAGTGGTTCCAATCGAGAATTGGATCGGTAATCCAAACGCACCGGGCAGCGCCGGGGGCGAAAAGGCGGCCACCTGCATGCCGGCGATCGTATTGTAGTCCTGCTGGAGCTTGGCCTGGAGTTCGCCGGCCGACTGCGACCGTTCGCTCCATGGCTTGAGGACCTTTCCGGTGAGGGACTGGCCGGGGAATTCGATCTGGAAGAGGTGTTGGATGTCGTCGTACTTTGAGCCCAATCCGCGAAGCTGCTCGCCATACATCATGCGCTGCTGCAGCGTGGCATTGGTGGCGGGTGTCGAGAAGGCCATGAGGAATCCCGAATCTTCCTCCGGCGCCAACTCGCTTCTGGATCCGCTGTAGAGGAAGAAAATACTGCCCAGGATGATGGCCGCGAACACGATCGTGACCGGCAGCGTGCGCAGACTCTCGCGCAACAGCCGCATATAACCGCGATGGAGCTGCTCATAGCGCTGGTCGATGAAGGCAATGGCCTTTCCTTCCCAGGCGCTGCCGCTTTCGCCGTGGGGACGCAGCATGCGTGAGCACATCATCGGCGACAGTGTTAGGGCAATGATCGCCGAGATCGTGACCGCCCCAACCAAGGTAAACGCGAACTCCTTGAACAACGTGCCGGTGAGGCCGGATTGAAATCCGACCGGCACGTAGACCGCCACGAGCACGATGGTCATCGCGACGATCGGGCCGCCCAACTCGCGCGCAGCGCCTACCGCCGCCGGAACCGGGGACATTCCCTCTTCCAGATGGCGACTGACGTTCTCGACCACGATAATGGCGTCGTCGACCACCAGGCCGATGGCGAGCACAAGGGCGAGCAGCGTCAGGAGGTTGATCGAAAATCCGAAGACCAGCATTACGGCCAGGCTGCCGACCAGCGAGAGCGGCATGGCGACGGTCGGTATTAGGACGGCGCGAAGCGAGCCCATAAAGGCGAAAATGACCAGGGTGACGATCACCAGGGTTTCAACGAGCGTGAGGATCACTTCATAAATGGCGGCGTCGACGAACTCGGTGGAGTCGTAGACGATTTCACCGATCAGTCCTGCGGGAAGCTGGGCCTGGATGCCGGGAAATAGCGCGCGCACGCTGCCGACGACCTCGAGCAAATTGGCCGACGGGGCGACATTGATGCCGATGCCGACAGTGTCCCTGCCGTCGAACGTGAAATTGGATTCATAGTCCTCGGAGCCCAGCGTGACGTTGGCGACGTCCATCAGGCGCACGATGGCGTCGCCGTCCTGCTTGATGACAAGATTTTCGAATTCCTCGACGGTATGGACGCCGGTGGACGCCGTCAGCGTGGTTTGCACCATTTGTCCCTTGGTGTTGCCGATGCCGGAGATGTAGTCGTTTTGCGCCAGCCTATCGCGCACGTCGGCCGCGGTCAGGGCATATGCTGCGAGCTTCGCGGGATTCAGCCATGCCCGTAGCGCGAAATTCTTTGCGCCCAGAATCTCGGCGTTCTGTACACCGTCGATCGCCTGGAGCTTGGGCTGCACAACACGGACGAGGTAGTCGGTGATCTTGTTCTGGGGCAGAACTTCGCTCATAAAGCCCATGTACATGGCGGCGGTGCCTAGGCCGGCGCTGATCGCCAGAACCGGCTGCTGCGATTGCGGCGGCAGACTGTTGAGGACCGAATTGACTTTGGTATTGATTTCGGTAAGCGCGACGTTCGCATCGTAGTTTAAGCGCAGGTTTACGGTGATCGTGCTGAAGCCGCTGCGGCTGACGGAGGTCATGTAGTCGATGCCGTTGGCCTGCGCGATGGCGGTCTCCAGCGGCGTGGTGATGAACCCGGCCACGACGTCAGGATCGGCGCCATAGTAAGACGTCGAGACCGTCACGACCCCGTTTTCGGTGTGTGGGTACTGCTGGATCGGCAATGATTGCAGCGCGCGCAGCCCGAGGACGAGAATCGCCAAACTGACGACCGTCGCCAGAACCGGGCGGGCAACGAAGATGTCCGTGAACTTCATGGCTCGGGCCAGACCTTAATTGTCGATGGGCTTGGGATTGGGATCGGCGCTCGGCAGCACGCTATTGTTGATGATCAGCGGCGTGTCGTTTTGAATTTTCAATTGACCGGCCGTGACGATCCGGTCGCCTTCCTTGATGCCGGTTAGGACGGCGATCTGGTCGCCGCGGGTCAACCCCGTAACCACGAACGTCTGACTGGCCTTATATTTGGGCTGACCCTTATCGTCCTTGCCGTCCTCCAACGCCAGAAAGACGGTGTCTCCATAGGGATTGTAGGTGATCGCGGTCTGCGGCAGCGTCAGGTAGCGCTCGGGACTGCCGGTATCGATCTCGACGATAATCGGCGTGCCGGGCAGAAGTCTTTGCGTCGGATTCTTCACGGTCGCCTGGACCAGGACATTCCGCGTATTGATCTCGACCTTCGGGTTTACGGCGGAAACGACGCCCACGAGTCCCACGGCCGCATCCTTGTCGATTTTGACCACGGTTTTCTGTCCCGGCCGGATGCGGCTGGCTTGCTGCGGCGGCAAGTAAAACTCGGCGTAGATCGGGTCAAGCGCTTGCAGCGTGACGATGGCCGAGCCCGGGTTGAGATATTGGCCGACACCAACGGTTCGCACGCCCAGCCGCCCGGCGAAGGGCGCGCGCAGAACTTTTTTGTTGAGCGTCGCGCGCTGTTCCTCGACCGCGGCGCGCGCGCTCTTGAGGTTAGCTACGTCGACATCAAGCGCGGCCTGGCTGATGGCCTTGGACTCAAACTGCTTGAGGTTGCGCTCAAGGTTGCTCGCGGCCAGCTGCGCCGAAGCGTCGAGAGAGCGCAGTCTGGCCGCATCATCGTCAGCGCGCAGCCGCACGAGAATTGTTCCCGCAGCGACGTCCTCGCCGGAATCGAACAGAATTTCGTCGACGATGCCCGGCGCCTCCAGCGAAAGGTCGGCGCCGTTGAACGCCTTGAGGCTGCCCACCGCCGATATCGCCGGCTGCCAGTCGTCGAACTTCGCCGTCATGGTCGAAACGGTTTGGGGCGGCACCCCGGCCGATGCGAAGTACCTCGTCATCATGACGTTTTTAAACATCCCAAAACCGAAAATCGCGCCAAGCACGACGCCGACCGCGGCCAGCATGATGACCATGCGCTTGAGTGTCACATTCATCTAGATTCTCCATCCGCGCATGGGAAGCCTCGACTAGTCATCGATTTTCGCTGTGTTGCCGGCCCAGTCCTCGGATCGGTTCCACCAGCCGCCGCCCAAGGCGACGAACAGCACCGCGGTGTCGGCGTAGCGGCTGGCCTGGGCCTGGATAAGGGCGATGCGTGTCTGCTGGTAGGTCCGCTGAGCATCGAGCAAAGTGAGAAAGTTGGTGGCGCCGCCCTGGTACCGACTCTGCGCAATCTCTAAGTTTTCCGCGCCGGCGCGTTCGGCATCTAAACTGGCCTTAAGGGCGTCGGCGTCGACCTGCAGGGCGTTCAAGACATCCGAGACGTTCTGGAATGCCGTCAGCACCGTACCGCGATACTGGGCGGCGGCCCCATCGTAAGCGGCGACGGCGGCGCGTTTGCGGTGGAGTAACTCGCCTCCGCGGAAGAGCGGCTGGGTCAGGCTGGCACTCAGGCTCCAAATCCCACTGCCCGCGACAAATAGATCACCGAAGTTCGAGGCGGAACTGCCGAAGCGGGCGTTCAGCGGAATCTGGGGCAGCATGAACGCCGTCGCCACGCCGATCCGGGCGCTGGCGGCGTGGAGGCTCGCTTCCGAAGCACGAATATCCGGCCTCTGTTGCACCAGCTGTGAGGGTAGACTCACCGGCAGATCTTCCGGCAAGCGCATGGCGAAGAAGTCGAATTCCGCGCCCAGCGCCTCATCCGGAAAGCGGCCAGCCAGGGCCAGCAGTTGGCTGCGGCTTTGTGAAAGCTGTTTCTCGAGCATCGGCAACTGGGCCCTGGTCTGCGCCGCCGCTGTCCGCTGCGTGAGCACGTCGGCCTCGGCCACGCCGCCCAACTCCAACTGACGGACGAGAACGCCCAGCTGTTGCTCCTGCGCGTTGAGAATCGCCTGCGTCGCTTCGATCTGGGCGCGGAGCGAGGCAAATTGTACGGCGGCGACAACGACGTTGGAGGTCAGCGCCAGGTAGGCCGCCTCCATTTGGTAGCGCGCTTGTTCCGTCAGGGCCGTCGTGGATTCGTAGGAGCGGCGTGCGGCGCCGAAAATGTCCAGGGCGTAGGATACCTCGACCGAAGCGGTGGTGATGGTATAGGCCGGCACCGAGACGGCGCCGCCGCTGCCGAAGGCGCCGTAGCTCTTTTGCCGCATCGGCGAGAGTGAGCCCGCGATCGCCGGGAAGAGAATGCCGCGTTGGGCGTATTGGTTCTCTTGCGCCTCGCGCAGGGCGGCCTCGGCCGTCTGCAGACTGGGGTTGTTTTTGAGGGCTTGTTCGATGAGGGTGTCGAGCATAGGCGACTGGAACAGCGTCCACCACTGGGCGGCAATATTCTCGCCGACCCGGAATCGCTGCGCGACACCGCCCGGGACGCCAACGGCGGCGGCGGTTGTTTCGGGCAGGGGCTGGGGCGTATAGCCGGCGGCTGCCGGCGCGGTGGGCCGCTCAAAGTCCGGACCCACGGCGCAGCCCGCCAGCATCAGCCCGGCCGCAACCGCGCCCGCAGTGCCCTTGATCACGTCCGCCAAGACTATCAATTCAAGCTTCCTTCTGGCCGGTTTCTATCGGAAGGGCCAGGTGCCGGTCAATGCAGTTTGCTGCAACGCGACCCCGCTCCAAGATCAAATGAATGTAAAATTACCGGCGGTTACCGGCTTTCAGGGCGGATCTAAGGCCGCTGGGTCAGGACCGCCGCCGGGACCGTTGTTTGGACCGGGCTTTGCCCGGCCGGTGCCGCCCGCCCGCCCCGGGGGCGTTTCGAGAGGCGTTCCGCGGGGCTCGGGCTGGCCGCGCCGGCGCGTCACCGGGCAATTCACCGCTGCCATCCGATTCCGCGCCGCCGCCGTACTCCAATTCGAGCATTTCCAAGCGGCGGATCTCGTCGCGCAGGCGTGCGGCCTCCTCGAACTCCAGGTCGGCCGCCGCCGCGCGCATTTTGCGGTCGAACTCCTCGATGGTGGCTCTGAGGTTGTGGCCGAGCAAGTGCGGATCCTCGGCCAATCCGGTATCGACGGTCACGCGGTCTTGTTCATAGACGCTGTTGAGCACGTCGGAGATGCGTGCGCGAACCGATTCCGGGGTGATGCCGTTGGCGACGTTGAAGGCCTGCTGCTTTTCGCGCCGCCGGTTGGTTTCGCGGATCGCGGCCTCGAGGGACCCGGTCATGCGGTCGGCATAAAGGATCACGCGTCCTTCGAGGTTACGCGCCGCGCGGCCGATGGTCTGGATCAGCGAAGTCTGCGACCGCAAGAATCCTTCCTTATCGGCATCGAGAATGGCGACCAGCCCGCATTCCGGAATGTCGAGGCCCTCGCGCAGAAGGTTGATGCCGACCAAGACATCAAACGCGCCCAAGCGTAGATCCCGAATGATCTCGATACGTTCCAAGGTCTCGATATCGGAATGCAGGTAGCGCACGCGGATACCCTGTTCATGGAAATACTCGGTCAGATCCTCGGACATGCGCTTGGTCAATGTCGTCACCAGGATACGCATGCCGCGGGCAGCGACCGCCTTGCATTCGGCCAAGAGGTCATCGACCTGCTTGTCCGCCGGCCGGACGATACACACAGGATCGATCAGGCCCGTCGGTCTGATGAGCTGCTCGATGAATACGCCGCCCGTGCGGTTCAATTCCCACGGTCCGGGCGTGGCGGAAACGTAAATCGTCTCCGGGCGCATAACCTCCCATTCCTCGAATTTCAACGGGCGATTGTCACGGCATGAGGGCAGGCGGAAGCCGTATTCCGACAACGTCGATTTGCGGTTGAAGTCGCCCTTGTACATGCCGCCGATTTGCGACACGGCGACGTGGCTTTCGTCGACAAACAGCAGCGCGTCCTCGGGCAAGTACTCGAAAAGCGTCGGCGGCGGTTCGCCGGCCTTGCGGCCGGTCAGGTAGCGCGAGTAATTCTCGATGCTTTTGCAGTGGCCCGTCGTTTCCAGCATCTCGAGATCGAACATGGCGCGCTGCTCGAGACGCTGGGCCTCCAGCAGCTTTCCCTGACTGTGGAACTCCTCCAGCCGCGCCTTGAGCTCGATCTTGATGTGTTTCATGGCTTGGGAAAGCGTCGGGCGCGGCGTTACATAGTGGCTGCCGGGATACACGGTCTCCTCCTTCAGTGTCGCGTTCTTCTCGCCCGTCAGCGGGTCGAATTCGTGGATGAATTCGATGTCGTCGCCGAACAGCGACACGCGCCAGGCCCGGTCCTCGTAGTGCGCGGGAAAGATCTCGATGACGTCGCCGCGAACCCGGAAAGTGCCGCGATGAAAGTCCAGGTCATTGCGTTTGTACTGTAAGGCCACCAGCCGCTTGATCAGTTCGGCGCGCGGGAAAACTGCTCCTTCTTTCAAGGGGATCGTCATGCTGGCGTAGGATTCAACCGAGCCGATGCCGTAAATACAGCTTACCGAGGCGACAATAATCGTATCGCGCCGTTCGAGAATCGAGCGCGTCGCCGCGTGACGCATGCGGTCGATCTGCTCATTGATGCTGGAGTCTTTCTCGATGTAAGTGTCGGTGCGCGGGACGTAGGCCTCGGGTTGGTAATAGTCATAGTAAGAAACGAAATACTCGACCGCGTTGTTGGGAAAGAACCCCTTCATCTCGCTGTAAAGCTGGGCGGCCAGGGTCTTGTTCGGGGCTAAGATCAAGGCCGGGCGGCCGGAGCGGGCGATGACGTGCGCCATGGTGAACGTCTTGCCCGAGCCGGTCACCCCCAGCAGCACCTGGTCGCGTTCCTTGTTTTCCAGGCCGGACAGGAGTTCGGCGATGGCCCGCGGCTGATCTCCGGCCGGCGTAAAGTCGCTGACCAGCTTGAAGTCGGCCCGCGGCCCGGCGGGGGGCTTGGCGTATAGGGGAACGGCGACGGACATGAAATGCGGCACCCTCGAATTCCCCTATACATAGGCCAGACCAGCCGCATCTGCCACTGCCCCTGCAATCGCCGCACTCACGCACCCTGCCGGCCATTCGCCGGCGTCAGGGCGGTTGCGGCGCGCTGCGGGCGGGGTGTATTGTCCGCGCGCTTTTGAGGAGAATATTCCCGCAACATTTGAGGAGTTTGGTCCTGTGTCGATTCTCGCCCGACGTCTCGCCGCCGTAAAACCCTCGCCGACCATCGCGGTCACGACCAAGGCGGGCGAGTTGAAGGCCAAGGGCCTAGACGTTATCGGACTCGGCGCCGGCGAGCCGGATTTCGATACCCCCGACCACATCAAGGCGGCGGGCAAGGCGGCCATCGACCGCGGCGAAACCAAATACACGCCGACCAACGGCACGCCGGCGCTGCGCAAGGCGATCGTCGACAAGTTCAAGCGCGAGAATGGCCTTAGCTACACCACCGACCAAGTCACGATCGGCGTCGGCGGCAAGCAGGTGATCTTCAATGCCGTCCTGGCGACCGTGGAGGACGGCGACGAAGTCGTGATCCCAACGCCCTATTGGGTCAGCTATTCCGACATCGTGCTGATGTTCGCCGGTACGCCGGTCTTTGTGGCTTGCGGCGAAAACAGCCGATTTAAGCTCAGCCCCGAGGCGTTGGAAGCGGCGATTACGCCCAAGACCAAGTGGCTGATCCTGAACTCGCCCAATAACCCGACCGGTGCGGCCTATACCGAGAAGGAACTCCGCGGAATCGCAGATGTGCTCCTGCGCCACCCACATGTCTGGGTGATGACCGACGACATCTACGAACACCTGACCTATGACGGCTTCACCTTCAGCACCATTTGCCAAGTCGAGACGAAACTGATCGATCGCACGTTGACCATCAACGGCGTATCCAAAGCCTTCGCCATGACCGGCTGGCGCCTGGGCTACGCTTGTGGTCCGCTGGCGCTGGTCAAGGCCATGAACATGGTGCAGTCGCAGTCGGCGTCGCATCCCTCATCGATTACCCAGGCGGCGGCTGTGGTCGGGCTCAATGAACCGCTCGATTTCATCAAGCCGCGCAACCAAGCCTACAAGCAGCGCCGCGACATGGTCGTGAAAATGTTGAACGAGGCCCGTGGGATTACCTGCCAGACGCCGGAAGGTGCGTTCTACGTCTATCCGTCCTGCGCCGGGGTGATCGGAAAAACCACGCCGAAGGGCCGCAGGCTCGAAACCGACACCGACTTTGTCGAGGCGCTTCTGGACGAAGTGCTGGTTGCGGCGGTCCAGGGTGCGGCCTTCGGGCTCTCGCCCTATTTCCGCATTTCCTACGCCACGTCGGACAAAGCGCTGAAAGAAGCCTGCACGCGCATCCAGAAGTTCTGCGCCGAACTAAAATAGAACTCCCCCGCCGATAAATTTTCGCCCCTCGGGGGGAGGACCCGAGGGGCGAAAGCTTCCAGGGGGGCGTTGACGGCCATGAGACGAAGTCCCGGGCTCAATCTTGCCCTTGGACCGTGGTGATCTTGGGGGGGCCGCGACCACCCGTCTGCCCATAGACCGTGTGATGATCCGGGGGAGGCCGGCATCACACGTTATCTTCTGGTGCCTCGCATCTTCACGACCTAAATCCCGGAGAGTGGAGTGGGACAGGCGTTTGCGACGATGCACCACGTAGAAACCAGCGTACCGCCACCACCTTAATAATCCATTGTGATTTCGGCATAGCGCTATGCCCCATACGCATACCTGGGAGGGCTCGAAATCAAGCCCGCCCAGGCATCCCGCCGGCCGAAAAGCAAGCTAGAGCTAAGTGTAGCCGGTTCTGGGCTAGCTGGCGGTACGTATTGTATCGGGCGCCTGGGCGACCACGGTCAGCTGCGAGCGGGCGCGGGCGATCTCCCGAACCAGATAGTCGCGGAACACCGTGACCCGGGCCGAGTTGCGCAATTCCTCAGGATAAACAAAGTACGCATCGAGTGGCGGGCCTTCCAGTTCCGGGAGAACCTGCACAATGCCGCGGCCTTCCTGGAGGAAGTACTCGGGCAGCGGGCCGATGCCGATGCCGGCCTTCACGGCGCGGTAGATGCCGTAAATATTGTTGACACGAAGCCCGGCGCGGAACGGAATCTTGTTCTTGGTCAGTAGATCGGGAAGCCAGTGCAGGCTCGCCACCGGCACGATGCCTTCGCCGAACAGCACCAAGTCGTGATTCTTCAAATCCGCGATGGTCTGGGGCAGGCCGCGGTCCTTCAAGTACTCGGGCGAGGCGTAGAGGTTTGACCGCAGGTTGCCGAGGTGACGTTGGATCAGATCGGGCTGTTTCGGATCGTTGAAACGGATGGCGACATCGGCCTCGCGCATGGCCAGGTCCAGTTCCTGGTCATCAAGCCGTAAGGTCACCTGGATATGGGGATACTTGCGGATGAATTCCTTCAGGCGTCCGGTGAGCCACACCGAGCCGAAGGCAACGGTGGTCGTCACACGCAGCGGGCCTTCGGCATTCTGCTTGGTTTCCGTCAGCAGGCCTTCGACGCTGTTGAGCTTAGAGAAGACTTCATGCACGGTCTTGTAAAGCAGGTCACCCTGTTCGGTTAGAATCAGGCCGCGGGCATGGCGATGAAACAGGCTGACGCCGAGAGCCTCCTCGAGCGCGCTGATTTGGCGGCTGACGGCCGACTGGCTGAGATTCAATGTTTCGCTCGCATGGGTGAAGCTGCCGGCTTCAGCGACGGCGTGGAAAACCCGAAGCTTGTCCCAATCAAGACGCCCGTTGCTGCGTAATGGCATGGCTCGTCCCTTTCCCGTCGGTCCGCCCAGTAAGTTCGCAATCTCGCCTGAAGCGATGGCCTCAGGTCCGCGCGGTTTCCCCGGTCTATTTGTGAGTCGCCAGGAAGCGGTCGGCCTCGAGCGCGGCCATGCATCCCGTACCCGCCGCCGTCACAGCCTGCCGGTAGACGTGGTCTTGCACGTCTCCGGCGGCGAAGACCCCGGCAATATTGGTGCGCGTTGAATCGGGCGCCGTGACCAGGTAGCCGTTCTCGTCCATATCCAAAACGCCTTTTAGCAACTCGGTATTGGGCGTATGTCCGATGGCCACGAACAGCCCATCGACCTTGAGTTGATGGAGCGCGCCGGTCTTGACGTTCTTGAGGCGAACGCCGGTTACGCCCGGCGGACCGTCCTTGCCGATCACTTCATCGACCGCCGAATCCCAAACCACCTGAATCTTGGGATTATCGAATAGGCGGCTCTGCAAAATTTTCTCGGCGCGCAGGAAATCGCGGCGGTGAACCAAGGTTACCTTGGTGGCGTGGTTTGTCAGGTACAAGGCCTCCTCGACGGCGGTATTGCCGCCGCCGACAACCGCGACTTCCTTGCCGCGAAAGAAAAAGCCGTCACAGGTCGCGCAAGCCGAAACGCCGAAGCCCTGGTATTTCTTCTCTGAGTCCAGTCCCAGCCACCGGGCCGAGGCGCCGGTTGCGATGATCAGGGTATCGGCGGTGTAGACGTCGCCGGAATCGCCGATACAACTGAAGGGCCGCTGCACCAGATCGATTTTCACGATCAGGTCGTGCATCACCTTCGTTCCGACGTTCTCGGCCTGCTTTTGCATCTGCTCCATCAGCCAGGGTCCCTGGATGACGTCCGGGAATCCCGGGTAATTCTCGACGTCGGTGGTGATGGTCATTTGTCCGCCGGGCTGCATGCCGGCGACGATCACCGGCGCCAGGTTGGCCCGGGCGGCGTAAATAGCGGCCGTGAGGCCTGCCGGCCCCGACCCGAGAATCAACACCTTGGTATGCGTTTTGGCCATGACCCGAGAAACTGATCCGCCGTAATGCAATGCAATATCAGGTGGCACCATAGGGTTGCTATGCGTGCGGCGCAAGGCAACCACCAGGGGACGACCCGTCGGCCTTGAGTGGAATTACCCATTTGGGCCCTGAACAATCTTTGCTATTGCGCTGCACCCCGGGCTTTTTGTAATAATATTTCGCACTTGTCGAACGGTGAGCTGCTGGCTGGCGTCATTTCGGGCACGGCAACGGTCGACGGAACGAGGTGGGCTATGCAACGCGTCAAGCTTGATCGCATCGACCGGCAGATTCTGAGTGATCTGCAAGGCGATGGCCGCATGACCAATGTGGATTTGGCCCGGCGCGCCGGAATTTCGGCGCCGCCTTGCCTCCGCCGGGTGCGGGCCCTCGAGCAGGCCGGCTTTATCAAGGGCTACCACGCTCAACTTGACCCGGCCACGCTCGGCTACACCGTCGCGGTGTTCGCTCACGTCGGACTCAGCAGTCAGGCCGAGGCCGACCTGACCGCATTTGAAACCCTGATCAAGGACTGGCCCGAGGTCCGCGAGTGCCACATGCTGGCCGGCGAGACCGACTTTCTCTTGCGGATCGTGGCCAAGGACTGGGACGCCTATCAGAAATTCGTCACCGAAAAGCTCACCGCGGCGCCGAAGGTCGCGCACGTCAAGTCGGCGCTGGCCATTCGCAGCGCCAAGAATTTTCCGGGCGTTCCCATTGCCGTCGACGGCGACAAACCCGTGCAACCGCCGCTGATGGTGCCGGCGGAATAGAATCCGATCAAGGAAAAGCATCCCCGCCGCCGTTTGCGGCATCCACGTGGACCTTCGATTGACAGGTCCCCGGCTGTCCGGTAGCTTCCGTCGCCATGCAAACCGCACTTCATAAGTTCATGACGAATATCCGTTCGGCTTTTGCCGTTTCGGGGGGAGTGCGTTCGCGCGGTTAGTCTTGTTACTGCATGCGCCTACGCAATCACCCCGCTGGTTCGCCTGCGGGGTTTCTTAATTTTAGGACGAGTTTGATGCCTGTCTTCGGTTTCTTTGAACGGCTCTTGGAGCCCACCAGCCTTCCACCGGACAACCCGCCGCCCGCGGGCCTGGCCGCGTTCTATTGGCATTATGTCAAGCAGGCGCGGGGACTGGTGGCGGCGCTGTTCGTTACCGGCTCGGTGGTCGCGCTTCTCGATCTGCTGGTGCCGGTGTTCATCGGCCGCATTGTCGATCTGGTCTCCAGCTTTACCGCCGAGGAGGTCTTGCGCGACCACTGGCCGGAGTTGGTTTTCATGGCCCTCGTCCAATTATGCCTGCGGCCGACGGTCCTGCTGACGCAGAACCTCATCACCAACCAGGCCGTGGTCCCCGGCCTGACCAACCTGATCCGGTGGCAGAGCCACTGGCATGTCGTGCGCCAGGGCTGGAGCTTTTTCCAGAATGACTTTGCCGGGCGCATCGCCAATCGCATCATGCAGACCGGCCCCTCGCTCCGGGAAAGCGTGATTCTGGCCAACCAGGCGGTTCTTTACATCCTGGTTTACGGCGGCAGCGCCATCGCGCTGCTGGCCAATACCGATCCGCGCCTTACCGTGCCGGTGATCGCCTGGTTTGCCGGCTACGCCGTACTCTTGCGCGTCTTCGTGCCGCGCCTGCGCGACCGTTCGCGGGCGGTTTCGGAGATGCGCTCGGCTGTTACCGGCCGAGTGGTCGATAGCTACACCAACATCCTGACGGTCAAGCTTTTCGCGCGGCCGCGCGACGAGGATGCCTTCGTGCGTTCGTCTCTCGACGAGCATACCGAGGCCTACCGCGGCTTGTTGCGGTTGATGACGGCCTTTACGCTCGCGCTTTCGACCATGAACGCCGCGCTGGTTGTCGGCATGGGCAGCGACGCCGTTTGGCTCTGGTCCGTGGGCGAAGTGCCGGTTGGAACCGTGGCGATGGCGCTGCCGCTTGCCTGGCAGATTTCCAATATGTCGGGTTGGATCGCCAATAGCATCACCAACATCTTCGAGAACGTCGGCACGGTCCAGGACGGCATGAAATCCATTGCCGTTCCGCGCGTCATGGGCGACAGCCGCGAGGCCGTGCCCTTGCGTGTGACCGCCGGCGCCGTCCGTTTCGAGGACGTACATTTCGGTTACGGCACTTCGCGGGGGGTGCTGCAGGGCATCGATCTTACGATCGCGCCGGGCGAACGTATCGGCCTCGTCGGACCATCGGGCGCCGGGAAATCGACCATCGTCAACTTGCTGCTGCACTTTTTCGAAGTCGAGACCGGGAGAATTCTCATCGATGGCCAGGATATCGCCAACGTGACGCAAGAGAGCTTGCGCGCCGGCATCGCTATGGTCACGCAAGATACCTCGCTTCTGCACCGGTCGATCCGCGAGAATATTCGCTACGGCAAGCCCGACGCCGGCGACGGCGAGATCAGGGACGCGGCGATCCAGGCCCACGCGCTGGATTTCATTGAGTGTCTGGAGGATTGGCAGGGCCGGCGGGGCTTCGATGCCCAAGTCGGCGAGCGGGGAGTCAAACTGTCCGGCGGCCAGCGCCAGCGGATCGCACTCGCCCGCGTCATTCTGAAGAACGCCCCGATCCTTGTGCTGGACGAAGCCACGTCGGCGCTGGACTCGGAGGTCGAGGCGGCCATTCAGGAGCAGCTTGGGACGTTAATGGAAGGCCGCACGGTCATCGCCATCGCCCACCGCCTATCGACCATCGCGCGCATGGATCGGCTGGTGGTGATGGATCTTGGCCGCATCGTCGAAGTCGGCACGCACGACGATCTTTTGGCGCGGGGCGGGGCCTATGCCCGCCTTTGGCGGCGCCAATCCGGCGGGTTCGAGACCAAGAACGCGCGCATCGAGGCGTAGAGAGCGGGCGGGGACGGCGGAGCAGGATTCGCCGTACGTCGCTTATAGATAAGGGAGCAAGCGGTGCAGCGTCATCTGATCCATCTCATTTGCGGTTCCACCGGGGCCGGAAAGACGACCTATGCTTTGCAGCTCAGCGATCGACTTAGGGCAGTCCGTTTTTCGATCGATGAGTGGATGAGCGCACCGTTCTAGATGGATACGCCTCAGCCGCTTGACCCATCGTGGTCGATGGCGCGGGTTGAACGTTGCTATAAACAAATTTGGGGTACGGCCTCGCGAGTTGCTGCGCGGGACGTTCCATGCGTTCTGGATCTCGGATTTAGCCGGACGGAGAGTCGCGCACGATTCGCGGAGCTCACGCGCGATGCAGGGTTATCGGCTCGTCTACATTTTGTCGCTGTTCCGGCGGAAGAACGATGGCGCCGCGTGGAAGCGCGAAACGCAAAAAAAAGGCGAGACGTTTCAGCTGAAATTCGGCGTTACGCGCGAAATGTTCGATTTTGTCGAAGGCATTTGGGAACCGCCTACCACCACAGAAATGTTGAGGTATGATGGCCTACGGATTTCCGAGGCGTGAGCGCGCCGTGCGGGCGGGATAGTCTCCCACTGCTGTTATGCCCCGGCTTGTCCGGGGCATAACAGCAGTGCAAAAAACACCGGTCCGCGCGGGTTGAGTGGTGGATTTCCCGCACGCGCTGCGCTTGGCGGGGAATGACAGCGTTTATTGGGCGAGAGTTGTATATCGCCGTATTACGCGTCTTACTTAAACTTCACCTTCAGCACTTCATACGCTTTCCCGCCGCCGGGCGCGGTCACTTCGGCGGTGTCGCCTTCGGTCTTGCCGATCAGCGCGCGGCCCAAAGGTGACTGAACGGAAATCTTGTTCTTCTTCAGGTCCGCCTCATAGGGGCCGACGATCTGATAGGTGATCTCTTCGTCCGAGTCGACGTCGGCCACGGTTACCGAGGCGCCGAAGCGCACGGTTTTTCCCGACAGCTTGGAGAGATCGATAACGTCGGCGCGGCTGACGACGTCTTCCAATTCGATAATCCGGCCTTCGATGAAACTCTGGCGCTCGCGCGCGGCATGGTACTCGGCGTTCTCGGATAGATCGCCGTGCTCGCGGGCTTCGGCGATCTGTTTGATCACCGCGTAACGCTCGACTTTCTTGAGCTGGTGCAGCTCGTGCTTGAGCGGCGCCAGTCCCTCCGCCGTCATTGGAATTTTTTCCACGACGCTCCCTCGAGTCCGTAAAGAACAGAGCGGCCCACGCCGGTATGACGCGGGCTTCTGACCTAAGGTTGTATTCGCCTGTTAGCGTCTAAAATAGGATTGGAGCGGAGCAACATCAAGCACTCCATCCTTTAACGCCCCAATGGCTGAAACGGCGGCCTCGGCGCCGGCCAGGGTGGTGTAATGGCAGATATTGCGGGTCAGGGCGGTGCGGCGGATGGTGAAGCTGTCCTTGAGGGATTGCGCCCCTGCCGTCGTGTTAACCACCAGCTGGACATTGCCCGAGATCATGGCATCGACGCAGTGGGGCCGCCCTTCTGCGACCTTATTAACGACTTCGACCGCCAGCCCTAACACGGCCAGCACCCGCTGGGTGCCGCGCGTGGCAATGACCTTGAAGCCGAGCGCGATCAGGCGCCGGGCCAGGTTCGCCGCCGCCGGCTTATCGTCGTCGCGCACCGAAAGAAACGCCGTGCCTGAAAGCGGCAGATTGGTGCCCGCACCCAGCTGCGATTTGGCATAGGCGCGCGGGAAATCCCGGTCGAGGCCCATGACCTCGCCGGTCGACTTCATTTCTGGACCGAGGACGATGTCGACGCCTGGGAATCTATTGAACGGGAAAACCGCTTCCTTGACCGCGACGTGGCCGGAAGCGCCATTGCTTTCATAGTCGCCGCTGAGATTAAAATCCTTGAGCCGGGCACCGGCCATGACGCGCGCGGCGATCTTGGCTACCGCGACACCGGTCGCCTTGGCGACGAACGGCACGGTGCGGCTCGCGCGCGGATTGACTTCGAGGATATAGACCGTGCCGGCCTTGACGGCGAATTGCACGTTCATCAGGCCGACGACCTTCAGCGCCGTCGCCAGCGCGACGGTTTGGCGCTTGATTTCGGCGACGACGTTGGCCGGCAGCGAGTAGGGCGGCAGCGAGCAGGCGGAATCGCCCGAATGGACGCCGGCCTCCTCAATGTGCTCCATGATCCCGGCGATATAGACATCGCTGCTGTCGGCGATGGCGTCGACGTCGACCTCGATGGCGCCCGAGAGGTATGAATCGATCAGCACCGGATTATCGCCCGTGACCTTCACCGCCTGCCGGATGTAGTTCTTCAGGCCGGCATCGTCGTGTACGATCTGCATGGCCCGGCCGCCGAGCACGTAGGACGGGCGGATGACCACCGGATAGCCGATGCGGTTCGCCGCCGCCAAGGCCTGTTCGGTCGTGCGCGCCGTGCCGTTGGCGGGCTGGCGCAGTTTCAAATTGGTCAGCAGGCCTTGGAAACGCTCCCGGTCCTCGGCCAAGTCGATGGCGTCCGGTGACGTGCCGAGAATTGGAATGCCGGCTCGCTCCAGATCATGCGCGAGCTTCAGTGGTGTCTGGCCGCCGAGCTGGACGATGACGCCGAGCACTTTTCCGTTGCGCTGCTCGGCCGTGATCAGCTCGATCACGTCCTCGGGCGTCAGCGGCTCGAAGTAGAGGCGACTGGAGGTGTCGTAATCCGTCGAAACGGTTTCCGGATTGCAATTGACCATGATGGTCTCAAAGCCGGCGTCCCTGAGCGCAAAGGCGGCATGAACGCAGCAGTAGTCGAACTCGATCCCTTGGCCGATGCGGTTGGGTCCGCCACCGAGGATGATCACCTTGGTTTTGTCGGTGGGTTCGGACTCGCACTCGGGCGGATTGAGGCCGTCGCCCTCGTAGCACGAGTACATGTAAGGCGTTGGCGAGCGGAACTCGGCGGCGCAGGTGTCGATGCGTTTGTAGACCGGGCGCAGGTCCATTTTGCGTCGGGCCGCGGAAACATCGGCGGTCTTGCGGCCGGTGAGTTGCCCGAGGCGTTTGTCCGAAAACCCCATTTTCTTGATCCGCAGCAGCTCTTGGCGATCGGCCGGCAGGCCGTTCGCGCGAATCTGATTCTCGGCCTCGACGATGGCTTTGATCTGGTCGAGGAACCAGGGATCGAATTTGGTGATGGCGTTGATTTCCACGACAGTCATGCCGGCGCGCAAGGCCTGCGCCGCCACCAGCAGGCGCTCGGGCAGGGGCTTGGCCAAGGCGACACGCAAGCTCTCGTGATCCGTGGTCGGCGTCCCGCTGTCGTCGAGCGATACTTCGTTGAGGCCGCTGAGCCCGATTTCCATGGACCGCAGGCCCTTTTGCAGGCTTTCGGCGAAGGTTCGCCCCACCGACATGGCTTCGCCCACCGACTTCATGCTGGTCGACAGCAGCGGGCTGGCGTCGGGGAATTTCTCGAAGGTGAAGCGAGGAATCTTGGTGACCACGTAATCGATCGTCGGCTCGAACGAGGCCGGCGTGGCCTTGGTGATGTCGTTGATGAGTTCGTCGAGCGTGTAACCCACGGCCAGTTTGGCGGCGATTTTGGCGATCGGGAAACCGGTGGCCTTCGACGCCAAGGCCGAGGACCGCGAAACCCGCGGGTTCATCTCGATGATCACCATGCGGCCATCGGCGGGATTGATGGCGAACTGGACGTTCGATCCGCCGGTATCGACTCCGATCTCGCGTAGGCAGGCGATCGAGGCGTTGCGCATGACCTGATATTCTTTATCGGTCAGCGTCAAAGCCGGGGCTATGGTGATGGAATCGCCGGTGTGAATGCCCATCGGGTCGACGTTCTCGATCGAGCAGATGATGATGCAGTTGTCCGCCTTGTCGCGGACCACCTCCATCTCGAATTCCTTCCACCCGAGCACCGATTCCTCGACCAAAACCGTATGGACCGGCGAGGCCGCCAGTCCGGTGCCGATGAAGGTCTCGAATTCCTCGGTGTTGTAGGCGATGCCGCCGCCTTCGCCGCCGAGGGTGAAGGACGGGCGAATGATCGCCGGCAGCCCGATGTCTTGGACCGCGACCCGCGCCTCCTCGATCGTCCGCACCATGTGGCTGCGCGGACTTTCCAGGCCGATCTTCGACATGGCGTCGCGAAAGAGTTCGCGGTCCTCGGCCTTGGCGATGACGTCGCGTTTGGCCGCGATCATCTCGACGCCGTACTTCGCGAGCACGCCGGAATCGGCGAGCTTCATGGCGATATTCAGCGCGGTCTGCCCGCCCATGGTCGGCAGCAGCGCGTCGGGCCGCTCCTTTTCAATGATGCGCTCGACCATCTGCGGCGTGATCGGCTCGATATAGGTGGCGTCGGCGGTGTCCGGATCGGTCATGATCGTGGCCGGGTTCGAGTTCACCAGGATGACGCGATAGCCTTCCTCGCGCAGCGCCTTGCAGGCCTGCGCGCCGGAATAATCGAACTCACAGGCCTGGCCGATAACGATCGGCCCGGCGCCGATGATCAGAATGCTTTTTATGTCGGTGCGTTTAGGCATAGGTAGAGCTAAGCTCCAACACCCTCTCCCCAACGGGGAGAGGGCAGGGTGAGGTAAATATGGTGCCGCTCATGTCTGCTTCCGATCCGCCATCAACTTGGTGAAGCGATGGAAAAGATAATGGCTGTCTTGGGGTCCAGGCGAAGCCTCGGGATGGTACTGCACAGAGAACACTGGCTTGTCGACGCTACGCATGCCTTCGACGATGCCGTCGAATAGCGACGTATGTGTTTCAACCACATTCCCGGGAAGTGACTCGCGGTCGACGCAGAAACCGTGATTTTGCGAGGTAATCTCGACCTTGCCAGTCTCCAGGTCCTTGACCGGCTGGTTGGCGCCGCGGTGGCCCAGCGCCAGCTTGTAGGTCTTGGCGCCGAAGGCCAGCGACAGCAGTTGATGGCCTAAACAAATCCCGAAAATCGGCTTGCCGGTGGCGATCAGCTCGCGGATCACTGGCACGGCATAGACGCCGGTGGCCGCCGGATCGCCGGGTCCGTTGGAGAGGAACACGCCGTCGGGCTTGTGGCGCAAGATGTCCTCGCTGCTGGCGGTGGCCGGAACCACCGTGACCTTGCAGCCGGCATAGGCGAGGCAGCGCAGAATGTTGCGCTTGGCGCCGTAGTCGATGGCGACCACGTGGAATTCCGGATTGCGGCCCCCCGCTGCCAAATCGCCGTAACCCTTGTCCTTGCTCCAGCATGTTTGGGTCCAGGTATAACTCTGGCGGCAGGTAACGTCCTTGGCCAGATCCATGCCGTTGAGCCCGGGCCAGGCCTTGGCTTGCTTGTGCAAGGCCGCGATGTCGAAGTTGCCGGCCGGGTCATGGCAAATCACGCCATTGGGCGCGCCCTGGTCGCGGATCAGGCGGGTCAAGCGGCGGGTATCAAGTCCGGCGAGGCCGACAAGATTGTTCGACTTGAGCCAGGCATTCAGGTGCTGGGTCGAGCGGTAATTGGATGGTTCGGTGATGTCGTCGCGCAGGATGCAGCCGCGCGCCGCCGGCGTCGTGCTTTCAAGATCGTCGGGATTGGTGCCGACATTGCCGACATGCGGGAAGGTAAAGGTGATGATCTGGCCGGCATAGGACGGATCGGTCATCACTTCCTGATAGCCGGTGATGCTGGTGTTGAAGACGACTTCGCCGACGTTGCTGCCGGTCGCGCCGATGCCCTGTCCCCAGAAAACCGCGCCGTCGCCCAATACCAAAACGGCCGTGGCGCCGGCGGGTTTTTGCGAGGAGGCGGTCACGGCGTCGCGGTCCTTGGGGCGAGGGGTGAGCATGAGGGATGCGCGCGGTACATTGTCGAGTCTGACCTGATTCTTGATTTAGTCCGCGTCAGGCCGCGCCGCCCCTCCAGGGCGTAAGCCGTGGATTCGACAGCCTGAAACGTATCTTCGTACTGACCCTTGGCCCCACGGCGACGCCGGCGGAAGCCTCGCCGGGGCAGGCTGCGCCAGCCCGCAAAAACTGCGCGGTGTTTAAGCAATCGACCGCCCGAAGTCAAGCCTGCGGAAATGCCGTTTAATCCTGTTAATTCAATCTGCTAAGCATGGGCCGGAAGGTTTTGCCAACCTCCGGTGAATCGGCTAGGTTACCACCCTTCAACGACCTCGCCTCGCATCCCTCGAATGAGTGAACCCCGATGCTGCGCAGCCGTCTCAGCGAGGCCTTGAAAGACTCGCTTCGCGCCAGGACCGAACGGGTCACGGGCACGGTCCGGCTCATGCTCGCGGCCCTTAAAGACCGCGACATCGCCGCCCGCCCAAAAGGCATCGCGGCGATTCCGGACGATGAAATTCTGCAGCTGTTCAATTCCATGATCAAGCAACGGCGCGAGAGCATTGTTCTTTACCAGCAGGGCAACCGCCCGGAACTGGCCAAGCAGGAGCAGGATGAGATCGAGATCATCCAGAGCTTCATGCCCGAGCAGATGGACGATGCCGAGGTCGCCGCGGCGGTGAAAGCCGCCATTGAGAAGGCCGGGGCCGCGACCGTGAAGGACACGGGAAAGGTCATGGCGATCCTCAAGGAGCAATATGCCGGGCGAATGGATTTCAGCCGCGTCTCGGGCGTCGTAAAACAGAGTCTCGGTTAGCGCGTTGGCGTTCCCGCCGCAATTTCTCGATGAAATCCGCACGCGCCTTTCGGTGTCCACGGTCGTCGGCCGGCGGGTGAAATTGATCCGGCGCGGGCGAGAATTCGTCGGCCTCAGTCCGTTCACCAACGAAAAGACGCCGTCGTTCACGGTCAACGACGACAAGGGTTTCTATCACTGCTTCTCCAGCGGTGAGCACGGCGACATCTTCGGCTTCGTCATGAAAACCCAGAATTTGAGCTTTCCGGAAGCGGTCGAGCGGCTGGCGGAAGAGGCCGGGCTGGAGATGCCGCGCCAATCACCGCAAGAGGCCAGCGACGCGGCGCAAGGCGCGCGCGGGCGCGAGGCCGTGGACGCCGCCTGTACGCTCTACGAGCAGACGCTGCGGGCGCCCGAAGGCCGCCAGGCGCTGGACTATCTCAAGGGACGCGGGCTTACCGACAAAACCATCAAGCGATTCCGCCTCGGCTACGCGCCGGGCGGCAACGTCGTCAAGACCAAGTTCCTTGCGCGCGGTGTGACCGAGGACATCTTGTTGGAAACGCGTCTGGTGTCGCCCGGCAAGGACGGCCGCGAGTCCTTCGACTTCTTCCGCGACCGCGTGATGTTCCCGATTTTCGATCTGCGCGGCCGGCCGGTGGCTTTCGGCGGGCGCATTATCGGGCAAGGAGAGCCCAAATACTTGAATTCGCCGGACACGCCGTTGTTTCACAAAGGCCAAATCCTTTACGGCATGGCGCTCGCCCGCACGGCCACCGCCGAAAAACACGAGATCATCGTCGCCGAAGGTTACATGGACGTGATCGCCCTCGCTCAGGCCGGGTTCGCCCATGCCGTCGCGCCCCTGGGCACGGCCATGACCGAGAGCCAGATCGAGCTGCTCTGGCGCATGGCGGCCGAACCCACCTTATGTTTCGACGGCGATAAAGCCGGCCGGGCGGCGGCGCTGAGGGCCGCGGAACGCGCGCTGCCGCTTTTGAAACCCGGTTTTTCCTTGCGCTTTGCTCTGTTGCCCGCCGGCAAGGACCCCGACGACATCTGCCGCCGGGAGGGTCCCGAAGCCATGGCCCAGGTCCTGGCGGATGCGGCGCCGCTCTCGGACGTTCTCTGGCGCCAGGTTCTTTCCGAACAGCGCTGGGACACACCCGAGCGTCGCGCCGGTCTCGAGAAGGCCGTCCTGGCCAAGGCCGGCCTGATCGCCGACGAAACCGTCCAGGCCCAGTACCGCCGGCTGTTCCGGGACCGGCTTTTCGAACTCTTCCGCCCGGCCGGTCCGTCCCCCGGGTCGCCTCGAGGTGCCCAGGCCCGTGGGCCCGGCGCAAAACGGTCGGGACGATCCGCCGCCGGCGGCGATTACCGCCGGCCTCCCGCGCCCCTGCCGCCGGCGCCTGCCCGGCGGATCGCTCGGGATACCACCGCCGGCCAACGCACCCGCGAGCGGATTCTGCTGGCGACCTTGCTCAACCACCCCGGCCTCAGGGACCATGTCGAGGAACGCCTCGGAGCCTTAAGTTTGGCGGATTCGCGCCTTGACTCGTTAAGGCAAACCGCCTTAATGCACATCGCCCAAAATCCCGAGCTTGATTTCGAGGCATTGCGGGCCGATTTATCGAACCTAGGCTTTACCGACGAACTCGGAAATCTCTTAAATTCAGACACCTACGTCCACGCCGGCTTCGCGCGGCCAGCGGCGCCCATGGACGAGGCAACGGTCGGCTGGGATCATACATTTACGCTCTGCCAGCGCGCGGATTTGGAAGCGGATCTCAAACGGGCGGAAACGGAACTCGCGGAAAATCCCTCGGAGCACACTTTTGCGGCATACCAGGCGTTGCGAAATCAGGTTCGGCCGGCGGGCGATGACGACCACGACGACTCTGGTTTTGATACAACACGTCACCAAAAGCGCTAGGCCACCGGCAACGCGCCGTCCGCGGCGGCTTCGGACAGCCTCCGGCGGTGACGCCGATTGTTCGAAAGGCCCAATTTTGGAAGCGCGGGCTTTGAAAGTACAGGAAAGATCATGGCGCTAAAA